>JAAGZO010000327.1 GCA_024206195.1 bacterium
AAAGAGCTTATATCCTATACCGCTAGTAGGTCTTTTACTTGATGATGATAGTTGAGTTATACTCATTGCGTACTCCTATCTCTGCGATGCTTCGTATAATACTCCGTATACTCGTCTCATTATAGTCGATGTCTTATATTCATCTGACCAACCATCGAGCATGCATATCTCTGTCTTATCGTCACCTATTGTTATTGTGAATGTATGTAAATCACTTACATCTATTCTTGTGCAAGAATTGTTAGAGCATATTTCTATTCTATCTCCACCATCGTTTACCATGGTTACTTCTGTTATTGGAGCCATAAATTGCTCATCCGCCTCATCCTCATTGTATGATAAATCTATTAATAAATGATTCATTATGTTCTCCTTGTTAAAGAAGGTAAAGCGACGTTCCAGGTTCTCGGTAATGGCAAGGTACGGCTAGTAGGATATTACTTCCGAGCTATCACTACCCTGGAACAGAGAGTCCCTCTGCTTGTCGCATACCTTTTATTAGAATCCTACGTAAATGATTTCCATGTTGGAACCAAGCCACCCGTCGTTTAAATCGAGTGATTCACAGAAGTCTTCGCCACTTATGTCATCTATGCACTCACCATCAAGGTGTGTATCCTGATAATACAGTATCATTATTACTCCTTTAGCCTTATTTCGTGAGACTCAACTGTTGCTACAAAACATATGTTACCTATTACGAATTCTGCTTCATATAGGTCATCTGTACCCGTGTACACATTAACAATTGTACCAGTTGTGTCTTCTGGTACATCTCCTACTGCGTGATTTGTTATTACTACGCTATATTCTTTAAACTTTTGTATTAGTCGTGACTTAAGGTTATCCATTGTTATCTCTTTGTAATAAATGTGAATAGTCCACGATTCCTGGACTTAATAAGTGATTGCACAGGATTTTCATCGCTTTAGTAGCAGTACACTACATTTTAAATCAATATCAGTAAGCGGGCTCACTACTTCCCTTACCTATTGATCACTACTAAATTAGGACTACTCACTTAATTGAAGAGGGAGTACTGAGGCAGACTAGCCTTTTACACGCATTATTACCTTGTTCGTCCCTCTTTTATATTGGCACACGGGTCGGGAGTTGCCGATAAGGCAGGAATAGTTAACTGCCTTTGCATCGTAGAGTCACCCCATGACACTTATGATTATTGAGTAGACAGTAGTCTACCCTCTAATCATAAGTCGGCACTACTGCCTCCCATGTTTCTTTAATTTATATGTAGTATTAGTAACGCATGATACACCTCCTATTCTATCTAGTTAGTGACTATTTACATCTCTTACTATTAGAAGGTGTTCTTGTCTTTATTGTCCTTACTCTTTTCTTACCGGCTCTCTTTTGTATTCCTCTTATTGTTCCGCACTTAACGCACCACTCAATTGCAATAGTGTGCTCCCAGTCCATTTTCTCATGAGCTATTATCTCGAATTCACATTTAGCCATTATGGTTCCTTGTGATAGGTTATAGTAGGTTCTTTTGTTGCATTCTTACAGTTAGTTGGTAAAAACCAGTTATTGCTGAGTATATATAGTCCAAACATAACTTGATGCCAATGAATATTGTATGTTATAGTCTTATCTGTATACCGCTCAGTTGATCCTTGACTATACCTGCTGATGTCATCATTAAATCGTGTCCATCTAAATGTTCTTTTCATTATTACTTTTTCCCATTTATAATCCATTACTACTCCTTGAATAGTTTTGCGATATCACCAGTTAGTGCAATCTTAACTATATCGCTGTCGTACGCCTTGTGTCTCTTTATAAGAGCCTTGTATACTGCTTTGCGTGACTCTATGTCTACTGTGTCCCATACTTCTTTGTTTAGTTGACAAATGGCAAAGCGTATCACTTCTCTGTTAGTAGCAGTAACTGCACAACAGTCTGCATACCTTGTAATGTGCTTAATGGTTTCTTTGTTAAGATTCATCGTTGTCCTCTTTGTATTGTTTTAATATTATCTTACCTTGTATCATCTTATATGCGAACATAGGTACTATCATCCACGCAAAGAAGATATTTGCGATTACTATAAACAAGATTGCCTCTATAGTTAAATCGTCATCTTTTCTTGAATCGTGAATGTATAGATATATACCGACTATAATCATTAATATGTATATTATTAATGCTATTGTTCGCATGCTTGCTCCTTTATTTGTATCTTTTATGCTTATACTTTGACATCTATTGTAGCTCCTCTAACTCACTTTCGTGTACTAGCTCACCCATCCCTTGAACTTTTCCATAGTAAGTAGTTCCTGTTAGTGGTATGCCTTCGGATTTAGTTCGTGTGGCGTATAGCATACAGGCCATGTTTCCACCTTGATCTTTCCAACTGGTACCCCAGATATTTATATCGGTGTCTTCGATATCTATCTCTGGATTTGGTGTGTTATATTTCCTGGCAAAGTACTTTGAGTTGCCTTTGATTTTAAAACGGTTACTGTTCGTCCTACTCTCCTTCTGTGGATATTTCTTTAGTAGTATCTTGTGTTCTATTTTCGCATATAGATACATTGGCAATATTATATATCCCATGAAAATACATCCTATTATTAGTAAGAAAACACGATTGATTGTTATATCTTCGATTTTTCTTTCTATGTGTATGAATATATATACATTAATTATTACTATTAGTGCATATATAGCTAGTATTATAATTGCTGGATTCATTCTTTTCCTTTCACTGCCACTAATATAATGAATGCTGATATGACGTTAGATATAGTTAGTCCTATTACTCCACCTATCATGCCACCGAATCCGAATGCACCGGTTAACCACACAGTGCATAGTATATCTATGCCTAATGGTAAGAGTTTAGGAGTGCACGCGAGTATCTTTAGACTTCTGCTTATTTCACCGAAGAATCCTTTGGCCGGCGGTACTGCCTTGATTGCTTTGATATATATCCAGGACTCACCGCACCACGCACAAGCGGCGAGAATCGCCATTATAATGCCTACTATTAATATACTAAACATTATGTCTCCTTTATTATTCTGATCTCTATTGTTACAGTGTCTTTACTGTTCCAACAGCAGTCACATTTCTCGCAATAGAATCCTATGGACATTGGTTCATTTGTTACTGGATAACAAAGATATGTACCATAGGCTAAGTCTCTTACTATGGTTGTCCCACACTTTGGGCACACCTCAGATACTATAACTGGTATACGTACTCGTTTGCCTAGTTCTACTTTTTCAGTAGTATTATTTATCTTCATTGTCTTCTTCGAAGTCCTCTTCGATGTGTTTGCCTTCTGCTATTAGTTCAACATTGTCATTTGAATCTAATGAGTAGTAAGCAGTGTCTACACTTCTTGCACAGTCACTTGATACACCATAGGTTGTTTCTATTATTACTAATACTTCACATCTGTATACTACGTGTGCATTACAGAATCCACCACTTATTAGATTTAATGCATAATCTCTTTTGATGGTTTGTCTTAGTATTTCAATTGATTCATTTATTCTATGATCTATCATTGTGTCTCCCTGAATGTAGTGATCTTTATTCTGATTTATGTATCACTAATTATTATCGGCGTAGCCGACATCACTTACTTCTTATCTTACTGTCGCAGTCTAATACTGATGCCATGAGTGCATATTTATCCTTAGCGTGCAATGAACTTATACTATCTATCGAAGCTATACGTAATGATACAGGGTCAGTTGCCATTGTTTCATTATCCGATATTATCTCTATTATTAGTACTATTGCTATTATCAGGGCTATTGCTATTATCCCTATTACTATTATTGTCGGGGTTGTCATGCTTTTCTAGCTCCTTATCGAGATATACTTTTGTTTTCTTAAGTAACAGTAGACGCACGTCTGCTACTGCTATTGTTGCTTTTAGGTATGCTATCCTGGCGTCAGCATGTAACTCTTCATTATCTCCATGTTTCCGTAACCGTCGCTCTATTTCTTTTAATTCTTCTAACATTGCTACTCCTTTAGTAAGGGAGTGCCCCTACACAGCGGTGCATCTGTAACCTGTAGCTAATAGGCTGACAATGCGATGTAGATTTACGTCTACACTCAACCTGTGGTCATAGGGGCAGATTTTACTTTTCTATATCAGAGAGTATATTTTCGAGCTCCTTCTTTATCTTTGTTCTACTCATCTTTTTATCCACTTTGGCCTTCGGCATGTCTATCTCGTCATCACACACTAGACCAATCATTATACGGTTCTTTTCGTAGTTATATACCACTGTTTTGACGATAAACGTCACACTTAATGGACATACTACTATATCACCTATCTGTGGAACTTGCTTATCTCTTCTGGTGAATTCACCTGCGTGTTCATATGCTTTATTGCCTATGTATGTGAATTTTATTACCATGGTGTGCCTCCTGTTAGTGTTTATTCTTATTGATTAATTTTATTAGATATTTAAGGAGTTGCTTTGTAATATCTTTCTTACATTGGTAATGTGGTCCACTATCCACTTAAAGCCTGCATCCTTCTTCTCACCACCGAATACATAGTAATGTTTGAACGGTAAGGTTGAGTTAGTTAAGAGGCTCTTAAGTTCTGGGTCCCTCATTATCTTTGCGTTAATGGCCTTTCTTATCTTCTGTTTGAATTCTTCCATTGGTAAGCGTTGCTTCTTTATAGCGTTACGACCATACTCCTTGGCCTTGAATCCATAGAGTTTTCTTAGGACATCATCTTGTGATGATATCCAATACCAGTAACCTTCGATTGATTCAAAGTGACCATCTTCTAGGAACAGTGGACTTCGAGCAAAATTGCTAAGCATTCTTCCTAGCTTGGTCTCACCTCTACTGAATATATTTATATGATCTTTGCCGTCCATGTGTACCTCCGTATTCTGATTCATTAATTTTATTAATGTAATCTGGCCGTGTGCTTAACCTTTCTATTGTACTTTTTCTTGTTAACGTGTGCACCTGTGCCGGCCACATGCTTTGTGTGTCCTTTTCTGATGGGGTAGGAGCTAATTGTTCCTATTACTTCTTTCATTGTGTCCTCCTTAGGTAAGTGCCTTGCCCCTTCCTTTGCACCTGTGATAGGTGGTTATATATTTGGGACAAGGACTTATTATTACCTTATATCGAAATGATGATGTTCTACGTTATCAATTAATTCGTAAGTGCAGTAGCACTGTTGGATATTTTCATCTGCTTTGTGGTACGTACTTTTTATAAAGCCGGACAGCCTTAATATTACTAGACTATTGAATACTTCAGGCTTCAGTTCAGCCGGGACATTATTTCTAATGTCTGTGGTCTTAGTGTTAGGGTGGTCTTTTATATAATTGGCCACTGTTACTAATGATTCTAGATCTCTTAATGTCGCGTGCATACTTGCCTCCTATTCATGGTCCCTGGGTACGTATCCCTTGTCCCACATAGTGTGAATAAAGTTAAGGCCAGTTACAAGGTCCATTGAGGCCTCACTGTATAGCCCTATTGAGTTACTGTATATACCGTCATCATAGTTCTTACTGTACATGCTTTCATCGTAGCTACTGTTGTCCATGTAGACACGTTTGCATAGCTTGTTCATTGGTATAAAGTCTATGTTCGTGATCATGTGTAGCTCCTGTGGGTATTCTTATTGATTAATTTTATTGTCTAAGAATTTCAGCGAATGTTCTTATCAAGCTTACTGCTCTTTCATGTGGTTCTAATTCTGCGAAGGTATGGTCTACTTCTTGCCCTGTGCCTAGGTCTTCTATACGTATGCTCTGTATTGTATGTGCATTTACATTGAGGCCAATGCCTTTACTAGCAATTATTACTTCTATTTCATCCTGTCTGTTATGTGTTCCTGTACCGCGTATTTGGGTCACTTCTTTTGCGATAAGCTCTTCTTTTATGAAGATGTATTCTTTTGTTGTGTCGTTACATTGTATTTCTACTAGTAATTGACTCATTGTGCTCTCCTTCTTTTGTACACAGTGTAAGAGCTTAGCTCAGTGTACCTTAGTGGGCTCCTTCTTCTAAAGAATCTAAGCCTTGTGTTACCTAATTGTTGTACACCGTTAACAGAATGTACTCTTCCCATTCCTATCTCCACGAAGTGCTCATGGGTATTTGTACTTATGATAGCGTCCAGGTTTTGAGCAAGATCGTATGATACTATTTCACCACTGTCTAACATTGCCTTCGTTATGTACTCGGGTAGGTCTGCGTTCATGTCTACTCCTCTCTTAGTCGATGTATTACTTGGTCAATAGTCTTCGTTGTATTGGTCTCGACTGTGTCACCGTTGAGTAATTCTAGACTAATTTTTGCTATCATTGTGTCCTCCTTCAGCGTAGCGTTACTTACTGCGAGCAGGGCGAGCCTTACTCTATATATATAAAGAAATCTTCTAATACCTTAATAGGTACATTAAAATGAAATATATCTAGTACCTGTTCTCTCTTTATACGTTTATGTAGAAGGTACACGTATTCCCCTGGTACATCTTTGTCTTCTGCATGTAACTCTTCCAGTGGTACCCGGGGGGTTACTGTTACTTTTACTGCTTTGTATCTACTAGTAGTTATCTCTTTGTACGTGTAGATGCCCAGTACTATTAATAGTATGTACCATACTATGTATATCCACATCATTGTGTGCCTCCTTACAGTAGTGTTATTAAGCCTATGAAGTAGGCTACCCATAGTATTACTACTATTATTATGCATGTGTCGTCTGACATTATGTGCTCCTTATGTTTACCAGCGTAGCCATTACTTACTTAAGTGTATACTTTGCTAGTGTATTTCCCTATATGGTACCATATCTCGTTCATTAGTTCATCTAACATACTAGCATCAGGATCTAGTTCTTTTTCATGGTTAGTTCCGCACCAGAAGCATGTAATGTTTATTAATTCATCAGTGAGATATAGTATTGCTATTGCTAAGCTATTAATGTAGAATGTAATATGGTCACTGCTTCTTTCTATGCGTAATGATTCTTCATGTACTATTATGTCGTCTCTTATTTTCCCTCGATCGTCGTGTATCTTTATACGTACCATAGTGTCCTCCTTTGTGTATGCACAGTAGCGTAGAAGTTCTGTTCCTGCTACTATGCCTTATATGAATGATTATACTAGGTATTAACGGTCTTCACAAGGCCCCGCAGGGCATGCTCTGCTTCCTTTACTATCTCCGTATCCTCCTCTTTATTTATACCATGAGAGTATCTACAAAGCTTGTTTGCTATACTGTTAATTGCTTTGTTAGTATTAACTGTTACATGGGATATTGGTAGCCAGACTGCTCTTTGTCCTCTAACAAGAGGAGAGTTATTTAGTGTTTCCCAGAATGTTATTACTTTATACCCATCGTTTTCCTCTCTTATATGCCCGCTTATGCATGTGGGCATCTGCAATGTTACTTCTAAGAGAGTTATTGCGTCGGGTAAGGTACCTTTTGTTACTGTTACTTGGGTTACCTCTTTTATGTCCATGGTGTTCCTCCTGCTTAGACATAGTTATATGATTAATTATACTAGCGTAGCCTGTTTACTTAATCGTTACCTTTGTTCCATGCTTCTTCTAGTTTCTTAGCAAGCACTTTCTCTTCTTCAGGGACACTTGAGTCAGGGCGTTCAAGGGGAAGTGTAGCTAACTGCCACTCGAGAACGATCTCTATTTCTCTCTTGCTTAGATCTATTTGCATAATGTTCCTCCTGCTTACTTATGCCTTATAAGAATGACAGTGCTAGTACTACTATTGCTGTGATTATACTTCCTAGTCCAGCAGTGTATACTAAGAGTAACGCTAAGTTATCTAAGAATCTCCTGGTATGCTCAAAGCATTTAAGTGGTTCATGACATACGTGACAGCACTCTGCTTGGTCTGTGTTCAATGTGTGGCATCGTGTGCACTTTATCATGTGTTCCTCCTTTGAGACATACCTATATGATTAATTATACTAGCGTAGCTAGATCTTACTCTTCTGTCCAAATAACTAATATCTCTTCTTCTATAACGTTGTTAACAGTGATACCAGTTAAGTCTACCTGGTGTGTCATTTTCTTGTAATGAGCAGTAGCGTTACCAGGAACTATTAATAGATCCTTATTGAACTCCTGTAGCTCATTAATGAGGTCTTGTACTGTCATTGTGTGCCCTTTATATGAATGATTATACTGTGTATAGTACTAGGTACTGAGAGAGAAATTATTCTGTTTTACTGCCTATAAGGCTATTTCTTAATAATCCAATGTGGATCAAGTGCATCGAGCATCCTTCTCTTTGCTTCTTCTGGGCTACTTGCAATGTAACAGTCTTGTACAAGGTCACACGCTTTGCTAGTGATAGTGTATATGGCATTTCCTTCCCTTAGCCTCTTGTCCCTTACAGTGGGCAGGTCGTTTTTATCCTCTTTAACTGCTTGATTTAACTCACCTATCATATCGTCACCTTGGACGAATTCTGGCTTATCTGGAAATAGTTCGTCCATGAGGTGCTGTTCTCCTGGAGTGAGTCCGTCTTCGTTATATGTCTCGTTTCCTTCTGCGTGGACAGGATTATCCTTGATTTCTGTGGTATTTGGCCGTTTTAGCTCTTCATGGTCATGTTTTAGCCAATATTGGACATTATCTTGCTTCTTTTGCCATGATTCTGGTGAAATAAGCATATATAAGAGGTTATATATCTGGTTATTTGAGAGCGTATCTAGCTCGCTTATTGCTTCGATTCTCTGTGCCATGTCGCTACCAGAGTACATGCTCTGGATGCTCTCCTGGCTCTCTTGTTGCTTGTGGCCACAGTGTCTTGTTGGTACGCTGAAGTAGCCTGCTAGGGCTCCTATCACTGATGCTATTGCTATTGTTGCTATTGTTGCTATTGCTATTATTGTTGTTGTCATGGGATCCATATATGTATCCTTTAGTTAGTGTTAGTTAGTATTTCCGCTCGCTTAGGCTCGCGGGTTGTTTGTATTCTGATTAAATTCTATTGACCAGATCACTTATCAGGGCGTACTTCTTCTCTACTGATAGTCCTTGTGTCCTGTTTATTGCGTCTATTGCGTTAGATATGCTATCTTCCTCTCTGTCTGGCTCATTGGGCATTACATTGTCCTGTAATGTTGATATTATATCCATTAGCTTTTCGCCAGCTTGTTCTATTATGCTGAGTTGTTGTATTACTTCTTGTTTGATTTCTGTTGCGGATCTCATGTGATCTCCTTAGTTATTGCCTTTTAGAGGCTGTTTAGGGTGTTATTACGATATTCGTAATATTTAGGTGTTATTCTACGATATTCGTAGAATTTTTGATTATTTTTAGTTTCTCCTCTAGGGGTCGAGTTTTAGATTTTGTTTTATATTAAGGGGTTATGGATGTTACGATATTCGTAACGTTTGGTTGTTCGTTGTCTGTTTTCTGAATTATTTATAGTATTGTTTTTATTATTGGTTATATGGTTGTTTGTTGTTGTTTTGTTGTTTTCCGCTCGCTTCGCTCGCGGGCAGTCTTTATTCCACTTTTTAAAAAAAGGGTAGATCAGTCATTGGTGCCCTATAACCAACAAATGATCCACCCTACCAGGAGGTAATTCTAGGTACCACAGGATATAAGTACCGGGTAATCCCGCCTATACTTAGTGCCCTGTGATACCATCTTTTTGAAAGGTTGAATTTAAGTAAAGTAAGGTGCGACTGCATCTCATGAGGATACTAACATCATGCTGGTTTCGCATTGCGTGCACTGGTATACCAACATATACTATTAACTACCACAATCACCTAGCAAACTCCATTGGTGACCCTACTCTATATGAATTAGAAGTGAGGAGGAGCAGAGAGTATCAGCGATCATTAGATCACACTCCCTACCCATCCGATTCTCCCCACTGAGTTAACCTTGTATGCCGTCCTTTATACCTGTAGCGAAATCAGGTACAATTTTAGCAATGTCCATTGCCTTGGCACCAAGTGAATTGGACTTAGTCTTTAAGAAACCACCGAAGACTTTGAGTTTTTCTCCTACTACCAACCCTGCACTATTCACAGAGTTTTTAGGTGTAGGTTTAGGATTAGCAAGACGAGCTTCCTTGCAATATAACCCGAAGAACTCACAGGCCATGTCAGACATGTCACCGTCGGTCTCACCTTTCATCTGTGCATCAAGACCTGCGATGCGTTGAGTCTCAATGTAATGCCGAGGCCAATGCCCCAGAGTTATTAACTGGTTACGGTAGTTCTCAATTGAACTTAATTGCGGTGTAGGCATAACCTTTCTCCTCCTTATAAGATTGTTTATGTGACCTGTAGGCCCCGGTCAACTCACAAGGCCCACATTCACATTTATTTGTCTTTATTCTGATTGTCAGAATCACTAATAACGTCCTCATCTAACGCTTTTTGTACTTTGTCGCACAGGGTGTTCATGCTTTCAACGAACTCATCTTTTGAGTTATTAAGTACATCGTGGTCATTGTCATTGAAATGGCTAGCAATCGTTTCAGCGAAGCTCTCGCCCATTGAGTTGATTGTATACATGGATTCAGTGAATTTCTCAATATCCTTATTATCTTCAAGCTTTTCACTGATGCCATCAAATGCTTCAGAGAGTACATCTGCAAGACTGCTACCACTTACTGCCTGTGCAAGGTCATTTACGCTCTTTATGAGTTTCTCAGCGTCCTTTATCACCTGTTTACCAGGAGTGACAAGAGGAGCAACGGCGTCAGCTATTTCCTCAGCGTTGGCCTGAACTGCCTTCTCCATTTCGTCCATGCTATACGCAGTTACATCGCAGGCACTGGAGTAATATGTTCCGACTGCTTTAACGAATTTCTTTGCGTCACCGAAGGTGAATTCCTTGAGTGTACGTTCGATCTGGGTACTTTTGATTTTATTGATGATTGATTTAAACATGTGTAACTCCTGGTAAATGGTTGATTTTTGTCTTTATTCTCATTCATCCGAATCACTAAAATAAGGATGCATGCTCTCACATACACCCTTATTATTAAGACTTATTTGCTAGCGTATACTTCACCGAAGATAGGGTGATTACGCACGAGGATCACTTTACCATTGAGTGTGCTGTGGTATGTGATGTCGAGCACAGGCTTGAGTGCTGGCACAGTGCGAGTAACTGATGTACGCATTGTACCGAGGATAGCGTGTTCACGTACAAGTGTTCTGCTTTTATTGCTGACCACCAAGTCATAAGAGACATTGAATTCCTTTTCAGGTTCAACGGCTTCAGGTTCATCATCTAATCCATATAGATGCAGGCCATCAGCAGTGATGCATTTTGCGTACATGTCTGTTTCCCAGTCACGCACCTTCTGTTCAGCGAGCCAAGGCTTAGTAACCATGGCGTAGTAGTCACACTCTGCGTTATAGTCCTCGAATTCACCTTCATCAAAGGTATCGTCATTCTTGCTAGTCATGGCTCTTAGCACATCTGTTCCACCGCAGTAAGGACATGTCTGATACAAGCGATTGTCGTGAGCACTGTCATCCTCGTCCCAATCGAGAATGTTAGTTAATCTCAGTGATATCCATTCATTGTCAATGTACGCCTTCTCCGGTAACTGTTCCTCTTTCAGCATACCGATATGCCCAAACTCTTTCTTAAATCTGAGCATTTCGCCCAATGCGACGAAGGCTTTCTCGAGATCATCTTGAAGCTTGAGATGCTTCTGTCTGGCCTTATAGTCATATTCACCCTTAGTGAGTGATGCGTCCTTGACCTTTTGTGATCCAGTGGTAACAGGGTTAATGGCATAACCATCCTCATGAATCAAATCATAAGACTTGAGAAGGTTATAGTATTTGTTGGATGAGCACGCTTCATTGAGACAACGGTCGAGGCCAATGAACGTGGTTCCTTCTTCAGCAGTGAGAAAGGACGCTTTACCTTGCTCCCACTTAGGGGCAGGAGTAGGTGTGACTGGTGTTGATACAGCGTTAGTGATCCAGCATGAAGCACTGTGATCATTAAGAGCAACGTTAACATCTTTATATCTATTCAACATATTACCTCCAAGTAACTAGTTAAAATTGTTATTAGGTCTTTATTCTGATAAACACTTATCGCAGAACAAAGTTGATATTTCGTGTCCAAAGTAACTGCTATCAGGACGATCGCATACACCTTGATCTCCAAAATAGCATTTCGGCTTAAGATCGCAAGCCCCGCAGGGTTCACCATCATCCAGGATACATACGTCACGCATATAGTGTGATGACTCAGTATTGTTACATCCGCATACATCATAGATACATTTACTCATTACAACTCCTTTGTTAGATGTTGATTAATGAATCGATTGCTTGTGTATCCATACAGCAACCATTTAGGGGAAGTACCCAGTCAAGGTACGACTGCATAACGCCTCACCGTGCATGTATAATGCTTAGGACGCCCACCCATAGGCAGACAGCATTATATGTGCTTACTTGGTACGCTAAATGCTAAATTTCCAGAGTACCAAGCATGAGATGCCCCAGCCCGCTAACCAATCAGATACTCAACGTACTTGTCGATCACGTTGTTAGTCTGTATTCTTATGGTTAAAGGTTATTTAAGAGCCCGAGCATAGTGTACCCGGACTCTGTTGGGGCAGGTTTAGTTGGGGCAGGACCCTAAGAACCCAGCGTCCCTAGCCTTTGCCTCATCCAAGTCTCTCCAATCATCTAGATTGAGGATACCTCTATGACTCATA
Source organism: bacterium (assembly GCA_024206195.1). Next base: position 12,721 of record JAAGZO010000327.1, read on the forward strand.
TATATGAATGAGCCATCTGCCCTCGATTCTATCAATGTGCCGATAGGCTTATCCTCATGTTCAATAAAGCAATCATGTCCATGTTTGTGACATGCTTCGTATACATCACATAAATCACACTTTGTAATCTTACTCATGCTTACCTCCTGATAAATTGATTAATAGTTAGTGGGCAGCTTTAATGTCATACCCAGGACAGTTAGACTTACTTATCTTGTTCTTTACACTTCGCAATGCACTGAGGATCATCTAAGTAATTTCCACATTCCCTACAGGGCTTTGGTACATCATAGGAGAATATGAAAGCCTTTATTGCGTCACCGTGGCATGTCTTAGGAGCACAGAAGCACACCAACTTGACATCCTGTCCATTCTTATGGGCCCAGTATATCTTACTAAGGGCTTCTCTGAATTTGCTACCCTTGACTGCAGCCTTCTTAGGTAGACTCTCTCCGTATGCCTTTACACTAAGCTCCCTAGCAACGTCATCACTAGGATCCACATATTCCTTATTACCTAGTACGCTTAGATTCAACATGTCCTTTACCATGGAACTCGCCTTGCTCCATGATGAGGCACGTCCTATATACACACGTGTATCATTAAGCATGGGCCTGTAGCTATATACATTAACGACTGTGATACTCATACATCCTCCTGATTAAAAGTTAATTATAGTTAATATCTCTACTGCGAACTTAAACAGTACACCTGTGAGCAGCAGGCACGCTACCACTATGCCTACTACACACGCTACCACCAGCCTTCCTAATATACTCATATAGCAGCCTCCTTATATGACTGTATGTAGTGAGTACTTACTTACCTTGTTATTATGTGTGTGCCTAGCACCACTCCACTTAGAGCGTAGCTCCTCACTACGTCTCTTACTAGCCTTACATACCCTAGGACGTGCATGCCCTAGTGCTGGGTCTACCTTACCCTTGACTATGCTACTACATTGGTAAACTATGCTACCCATGCTAGCCTCCTTGTTATGTATAGTACCACTCTCTCCCACCTTGTACGCCACACCATGTACCTCACTAGTGTGACCTTCCTACTCTCACCTGTCATACTGCGTAGTAGCACATGCATACACTCATTACCCTTGATGGGGGTGTATACACCTGGTCTTAATGTATTCATACATACCTCCTTATATAGTGTGATTATGCTATTGTATCATGTATAGCGTAGCTATGTGTACCCATACGTACTACCTTAGCCTTACTGACTGTACTATATACTGTGTTATCATTACATATACGCTCTCTTAGTTCTTTCTTCTTGATATCCACTCCCATTAGAGACTCCATTGTACAGTACACGCTTTGCATAGTAGCTTGTATGCCTGCTACCATACTACTGTGTACACCTGTCACTGCATGAGTGGCTGCATATATACCATTAACGTAATAGTTGCAGTCAAGCAACAGTGCACGTTTATAGTAATCAAACTTAAGTGTTACATTACCACTACGCATATTAGTTATTTCTCTTACCTTGTCCTCATGCACAACATCATTAGTATTGTGTATCATATATACCTCCTGATAAAGATTTATGTTATTAGTGCTATAATTGCCGTACCCACGAATCTATTTATATATTTTATACATATATAAATACTAGGTACTGTATAATATTTCACATTTCACCTTTCCACACTTTTTGCACCTTTAAACGAGAGCTATATATAAATTACCGTGAATTCTTGCCCTATATAAAATTATTACACTTTTTCTTGCATTACAGTAAAAAATAGTGTATATTTATATAAAGGAGGCACCAATGCATATACAATTAGATGATTCATTCACAGTAGAGCCGCTGTACGCATTCAGATGGTACGCTACTAGTAGATGGGAGTCAATTAACGACATAGTAGTAGCAGTGCAAGGAATACTCTTAGTGGACGCAGACTACGCCAAAGAGTTACAGAGACTCTCACCTATCAGGAAAGTAAGAGTGAAGTACACACAGGACACGTTGTTCACTATTAAAGATATGGGTACACAAGGACTCACCGTGATAGACTCTATGGCCATGGTAGATTTCTATGCACAGAATCTATGGAGGGAGAAATAATGGAAACAACTAGAGTAAGCGTGCCTACTAAGGCAATACAAGAGCTCTTCGAGAACGCAACTATAGTAAGGGTAGCCAATGCACCGAGGAACTACGTTGGTCTAAGTAATGAGATATGCGACGAGTGGTTCGGAGCAGAAGAAGAGGAAACAGAAGAAAAGAAAGTAAAGGTAACACCTAAGGTACCATGGTACAAGAGACTTCACAAGGACATAGCATGCATACTAGCAGACATACTTGGGTGGTTATAAAAGGAATAGCCATGGCAAAGCAATGGAGCGTTTAAATGGATATACTGGAGAAGTACAGAGAAATAGAAGAGTACGTAGAGAGTGGTAAGGTCAGTCCTCATGAAGCGGGACGGTTATGCGATATCATCGGGCTATGCGAGGAAAGTGACTATATAAGGCTCAGGATGCTCTCGAAGCACTTTCAGTTGAACTTCACAGAGGGATTCCTCTTAGGAGCAGGCATAACGCTCGAGCGGGCCCATGTTCTCTGTGGATACTATGCTAATCTCTTTGATGGAAGAGAAGTAAAGGTAGACTAAATGAACATTAGAGCATTAGAGCACAGCAACACTCCTACTACTAAGAGCAAGGTCCATGACTACATCCTTGCTCCTGTGCAAGGTGCCTCGTTGGAGTTCTGCCCTGTTATAAGGAAAAAGGTAATAAGCTTTGTTAACTTTAGCGTTCTACATAGTCACAGTGATAGCAGTGTATTCATTTCGCAACCCACTCTTCACGAGGTAAGAACGACAGTGAGAAATGTCTATCCTCATTACTTTATTGATCCAACTGTTGGAGGCCACAACTTTAGATTCAGATCAAAGGACTGCCTTGTGCAGTGCTGCTCCCCTGATATAAGGTACGTTAACTCTAAGGGAACAGGATTCTATGGCTACCTGCAAGTGTGGCAAGATGAGATCGGGCACGGTGCACGTGTTCCTCGGTACGTTAGTAACACTAGCTATTCCGGCGGGCCACACAAAGTAAAAGGTACATACAGACAGGGGCCACCTTACTATGTTGTCCACGAAGTCACTAGTACTACTGACATAGATGAGTTCTACTCATTAGTAAAGGACCTGACAGAAGACTGGAAAGAGCACATAGAGCACTACCAGGATGGGCCCTGCTTAATGTACAAGGACAATGAGCTAGTACTATACGATTATCACGACGTCATAGAGGAGGTCCTTGTAAATGAACATTAGAGCAATGGAAAAGATGGGTACACGCACCACAAGGAAGAAGCGTAAGAGAGTCACTCTTACCTGCGGCACATGTATATGGAGAAAGAGAAGAGGTAACAAGTACACACAATATAAATGTTACAGGCTCCCTCCAGTATACATAGCTGAGTATGTAATCGGACGTCCTCAAGTTGGAGAGTACACACGAGCATGTGGGGAGTATAAATGTACAAAGTAGGGAATCACGAAGAAGACTGGATCCTATCAGTGGTAGCGATGGGATCACAGTTACTAGAAGGGCAAGGCATAGTCACGGAGCTATACATCGACGGTACACTTGACAATGGTGCCATGGATAAAGCAATGGTGGCCCTTGGTCATTCGTACTTTAGCAGCTACAGGAATCCTAAGAACGAGACCCCTCACTCATGCTCAACAAAGCTATACGCGTATCTAAGAGACAGTGAGCACGCTTCACGAACAATTGTAGAGCACTTTCACTGCGAGGACCAGAACTTCCATAGGGTGCAATGGGACATGGGACAAAGTAAATTTTCACTTAAGATAAAGGAGGCATAGATGAAACACTTAGTGCTAATACTAGCAATGGCGGCAGCGTTATACTCTTATGAGTACGACACCACTGGGATACCTATCCTTATACTAGAGAGACGGTGCGACAATATGTTCACTGACACTCTTAAAGACACATGCCTGTGCTACCACAATATGGACCCTCTTTACTGGAAGATACTGTACAGAGACAAGAGTACAGGAGGGGTAATAGAAGAGAGGTACAACGCTTCACTTTTCAGTGTAAGAAGGGATTGGAGGGGTAAATGAACCTTAGAGCAATGGAACAGAGCAATGAGCGTGAACTTTCTCCTAAAGAGATAAAAGAATTTATTACTAAGCCCAGTACAGAGAACGTTAATACGTTTGTCCCCGGTGGCATGCGTGGGAGCTACAGTGACAATGTTCCTTTGATGCATACAGATGACGTGAGGCTACCTGTTGAGAGAAGAGATGCTCCTGATATAACTGAGGAACTACTCGCGAGTGGAGTAGCATTGCCAGAGCGACCAACAGGTGCAGCAGAAGATGGTACACCCATTGGAAATGCTACGCCCACTGGTGTTCACGAAGTCATTGATCGCATTGAACGCGAAGCAATAGCCGCATTGGGCACTGGGTACAGCGTGAACACAACAGAGGGTGGACACATTAACTTTAGTAGAAGCGAGGGCAACGCTGCTCCTACTGTTGTTACGTCGCTTAGAGCGTACCCTGTCCGGTGCCCTATCTGCGAAAAAGAGGACAGTAGGAAATCAGGCTCCCTGTTCGATAGCCAGATATGTCCAGAGTGCCACGGTAAAGTAGATGCGAAGTTAACCAGTATCTATAATAAATATAGGCTGACCAGTCCTAGATGGTCCCTAAGGCCTTTCATGCCACTGCTACCTTCATTGGCCTGGAAAAGAATAAAGAAAGAGAGGAAAGAGGCAAAGGAAAAGGCAAAGAAAGATAACAGTGGTAGCAATGATCATATAACTAGACTATTAAACGAAAGCAATGCGTGGTTCTAATGGAAAAAGATAGATGGGAATTCGACCGCAGTGAACACTGCTACGTGTGTAGACATTTACAAAGTGACTGGCCAAAGACACCTTACCCAAGGCACATCTGTGACCAGTGCTGGGACACGTTTAAAGATATATTCGAGGCACTTTACATTGTGCAGAAAAAGTGCGATCCTTGGTACAAGGTGCTCTTTTACTCTGTACTAGAAAGAGTTAGCCATAGCAGGCACATGGCAGAAGAAGAGGCATTAAAAGAACAAGCAAGACGCGACAAGGTAATAAAGAAGCACACTTTATAGGAGGAGAAATGGACTACAGATTCTGCGATAATAATAAGTGCGTTATCTGTAAGGCTAGGCACGGTGACTGGCCACGCACACCTTACCCTAACTTCCTCTGTGACCAATGCTGGGAGCTCTTTGAAGACATCCTAGATGTGTACTTCAGGGCCTACGTTACAGAGCTACCCAGGTGGCCACTCTTTCTGTCACGTCCACGGAAAGTCGCATATAACAGGGCAAAGAAAGAGATAAAGAAACACGCGACAAAACAGCACCATCACTTTATACGGAAACATCTTTTAAGGGAGGAAAAATGAGAAAGAATCAGATCCATATAAGGGTAACAGCGGAGGTACTCTTAGAGCTCTTACAAAGGCACTGTGACCTCCCGGGGAAGGCACTCATGGCAAAGGAGCCAGTATCAATGGCAGTAGACAATGACTTCCAGATCCTTAGCTTAGTGGCACAGGGACCAGAGGTAGGCACTACTGCCGCAGAGGGCGGCTCACTTTACTATACATCTCTTGTTACGCTTAAAAGTATAAAGGAGTGTGCATGCGAGCAATATCAGTAGTATTCACTTACGAGACCCTCCTCGAGATAATAAAAGATACCGTAAGAAACGGTCCAATGTCTTCTAGTCTAAAGCACTCTACTTTAGAGGCACTAGACTTATCAGAGATACTAAGGGTCACTCCATCTATTAGCAGTAACACTTTTAGAGCAGTTCTAAGTGGGCCAGCGTTCGATGAGGTACCCGAGGGTAGCGATATCCCATTGAGGACACTTTAGCTGCTACTCAGGAGGGAGAGCATTGACTGAGATCAGTGCGACGGGCAACCAACGTTATGTGGGGATAATCTTTCAGCCCCTGCTCTCTCCCCTCAGTAACAGAAAGGAGCAAAATGAATCTAAGACAGAGCAGTGTCCCTAAAAAGGAGCCTTCTAAGGTACAACGTGTAATGATTGAAGAGCACACATTAGAGGTACTAGACATTAAGGACCACAGTATCCTGGTAGTACATGGACCTAATGCACAGCAGATTATTCACGAGATAGCAGAGTTAAGGGAGTCCACTAACGATATACCTAGTGTTACACTTATTGCTAATCCCTCTGGTAGCGGTGTATTCGAGGTCCTCAAGGATAGCGAGATGAACGCCATGGGCTGGTACAGGGTCCCTACTCTTTCTGATAGCTTCTTTGACTTCAGTAGCGATCCTTCTACTGTCGTTGACATCCTTAACTCGCCAATTGCTGAGACTTTTTATGATACAGCACCCAGTGGTATAGCGTATACTAATTAAAGAAAGGAGCCCTTATGGATTTCTCACTAATAATAGAATTACTAGAGAGGGCAATGCGTTACAATGACACAGAGCCCTTAAGATTAGCTATTAATCACATAGAGAACTCTGATATCCCTTATCCCCCTGTAATAAAAAGTGATATACAGAGCGTAGTAGACGATCTCTGCATGACAGGCGTAGCAGAGT
>JAAGZO010000328.1 GCA_024206195.1 bacterium
GAGCATTCATAAACAAACCTTTACCTGTACCACCCTCAGGATTGTCTGATATAACCTCATCATTGAGTATTATTGCCGGACAGTATGATAAGTTTTTGTGAGCGTGAAGCATAAAACCAATTGTACTTTCCATTGACTTTACTCTAGTATCTTCACCTCCACAAATGTTTTTTATGAATGTCTTGTAATCACAATCTACAACATCGCATATGTCAAAGCTTCTATCAATCACGTGGTCTTTCCAAACATAACCACCTAAGTCTAGGTAATCAATAGTCTTTATTGAGTCCTTTGTTATGTGTACTGCACAGTTTCTGTAGTACAGATAAGCACTATCCTTTGTATCCTCAATGAAGTATATATCTATTGTTGCTAACAGAGTTAAAAATTCTTCCCTGAATAACCTTGTGTTGTCAGCAAAGTAATTATAGATAGTAGAATCGTCAAGCTCAATCAAGTGACCTAATATAAAGTCCTTAATCTCTTTCTCTGATGTGTGGTCTATAAGGTTATTAGTTACCTTTACAAACACATAGTTCTTACTACCCTCCGGACAATACTTATAGAATCCGTTATCCTCTAAGAAATGCTTAAATAATATATGAACGATTTTGATGACACCTTTATCGTTCTTAGTCCAAAACTGCTTAAGAGAGTTCTCCTCTGTAACCTTTCTTAATACTGCCTCTATTGTATCGCCATCTAAATTGGACTCTGCTAATTGATGACGAATCTCTTTTTTTGTTACACCTCTCCTTAGCTTTGCTTTGATATTGTTTACCCTCTCATCATCCTCGTAATACTTTGTTCCAAAGTTCTGAGTGTTAGCGTAAGCACTATCAATAGTTCTTGTAATCTCGCTGATAGGAAAGTCTCTAGTAGCGTATGAGTTAAGAACATATGATGCTAAACTTTTATTGATACCGTAATCGTTGAAAGCCATAGCTAGTATGAAAGCATTTTGGTTTCTCTGACCTTCTGACATTGGGTACTTCTTTGTCCACCAAGTAACAAGAATATCTACAATCTTATTCTCATCTGTTATTGGTATGGTAGGTGCGTCCGTGTGAACGGACACTTCTCTATACTCAATATCCTC
>JAAGZO010000329.1 GCA_024206195.1 bacterium
ACGCATCATTAGGTTGAGATAGCAATTTCTTAACCCAAGCTTTCCTTTTGGCTTTATCGTTCTTGATAAAGATGTTTCTGTGTTATGTAAGGTTGGCATCATGCATCGGCAGTGTGCCTAAACCTTAGAACTCTTCCCTTAAGTCTTATGGTTTACTAAATGCTTCCATCAGCTAGCATTATTCCTCCTCCACAATGTCCATCCTGACTAGTCTCTTATGCCTAACTACAGGTGCTGCTCGCTTAGCCGTAATCTTTTTATGCTTATCTATTTCTTATATTTCGCGATTGGACAGGCTAAGAGGAGCTAATCTAGTCTGCAAGACTTAAGGTTTATCTTTGCATAGCTTCTCTAATCGTGGTCTTCCTCTGCCTCTACCCGGCATAACTGTTTTGGGCACTGGGACATATTACAAAATTTTCTTAGGTCTACCCTCTTTTTAGCAATCACAGAGGAGTCTGACACTCTCATTCCTACCTACATATAGATCAAAGTGTTTGTAGGGAATTCAACTTTCACTTCTACTGAAGGGACTTACTCTTTAAGTGCTTGCCACTGAGAACCTAATTCCTGAAGCTTCAAGTTAACCATATCACAGGAACCCATATCTTAATTGGCTTGAATCAGGCTTTTGAATTACCTTAGTTACGTGAATTAGTCACCCACAACCTATAGTTAGTTATGAATATCTGGTAGAGAAGTAGTATCTTCCATGTTCACGACGTCGTCACCGTTCTCAACTTAGAGGATGTCTATATTCGCTTCTAAGATGCCATCCTCACTATCAATGTCTTCTTCTTCACTTTCCTCAATAGTAATGGGCACGGATTTGAAGCCTAACTACTTCCTTGTATTCTGTAATAGGGATAAGGCTTTGTTGCACTTGTCTGCAACCTCACCATCCATGCTGATCAATTATTTAATTTGATCTGAAATAATTGATATATTTTAAATCATTTAAGTATGCTTTTAATTAGCATCTTAATTACGCTAATGCCTGCTGATAAAAGTCTGCTTCTGGTTGTACAGCTAACCATTCGGCTACGTAGTCTTTGGCTTGAAGGCTTGGAACTTATGAACTGGAGCTTGGCTTGATTACCTAAACTGC
>JAAGZO010000330.1 GCA_024206195.1 bacterium
GCATTCCCACGCGTTGATCCTGTTGAAGTCAATTCGTTTGAGGGTTGAAGTTTGTATCGGGAACGTCCGGGTCAGTTAAAGGGCAACATTCAACCCAAGTAGCATGTAATAAACCAAGTTTCATTATGTTAGAAATGTAACCACCATATATTATCTAAGTTCCCAAAGGGTGTTGGAGACCGAAGATGGTTACCAAAAAATTTCCAGTAATACTTAGGGTTGAAGTGGTGAGGGATTGGGTTTCTATATTCCTGCTGAAGCATTGTGTGGCACGCATATTCAAAAAAGCCCTATTAAGGAAAGTCTACTAATCGAAGCTAAGTGGTTCGGTGGCAAGTAACTATTTTGTCCAGCAATGATGCGTGCATTGGGTTGTTGATAGTAGGTATTATGTGGGAAGAAAGAAAAGTTGTGTGTGCGTCGCCCGGATCAAAGGAGAGACCTCATTTTAGAAAGAGAAATAAATAAATTAATTATTGCTAAATGGGAAGGTTTCGCTCATAGATAACACATACCACAAATTTTTCCAAATTTCCCAGCTAAAGTTACGCGTTAACCTACGTTAATATCGAGCTATGTCTGGCCCTTGAAGCAGCAATTAGAAACGGAACAGAAAGCATTCCATGCAGAGTCAGAATCGGTCTCAAACAAATGTGGAAACAAAATGAATGGAAAAGTTCTATCGACATCATACTAGATAAGGTATAAAAAGCTATAGATCGA
>JAAGZO010000331.1 GCA_024206195.1 bacterium
CTCTCGGATTGTTACTTCATCTTCGCTGGCCATTTGTACCACCAATGCGACGGTCTTCCTATGGGAGTACGACTGTCGCCAGTATTGGCATGTATTTTCATGGAGGACCTTGAACAGGGTGCTCTCTCTGCATGCCCAGTGGTTCCACGACTATATAAGAGGTACGTGGACGACATTGTCCTTATTTGGAATTTGGCTCTGGGTCCATACTCTCTTCTTCTTGACTGTCTAAACTCACAACATCCCAACATAGTTCTTTCTGCTGAAGAATAAAATAATGGAAGTCTACCATATCTTGATCTGTTAATAACTAGACCTGGATATACAGGAATTACTCAGCGCCCCTTCTCTCTTGCTATCTACCGTAAACCATCTCATGCTAATAAGTATATTCATTACAGATCTGCACATCCATATATGCTAAAAAGAGCTACATTGAGAGGATTCTGGCTCAGAGCATGCCGACTTCTAAATAAACATCCACGTCAAATTCAATCTGAATTGAATCATCTACATCGCACATTTACTAATGAACAAAATGGTTATCCTCTGGCGCTCATTAATAAGTGGCTTCGTGGGTTTGAAAAGGAATTGCAACATCGTCCTAATCTACTATGAATACCTGC
>JAAGZO010000332.1 GCA_024206195.1 bacterium
ATTCAAGGTTATCTTGAAACCTTAATTATCAAAGATAATTGCCTGACTGTTGAGCAGCGACAGGATTACCTACACACAGCAATGAGCAGCTCCAAGCGATTGAGTAACCTTATTGGCGAGTTGTTTGAGCTTTCAAAATTAGAATCAGCCACAACATCCCCCAACATAGAAAGCTTCTCTCTAACTGAGTTGGTCTATGACACTATGCAAGAGTTTGAGCTGGAATTACAGAACAAGGGAATTACTTGGCGACTAGAAAGCCCTCTAGAAAACATCCCTGTGACCGCAGATATCAGTTTGATACAACGGGTCTTTGAAAACCTAGTACGCAATGCTATTGCACACACACCTGTGAGCGGTGAAATCACTTTTGTATTAGAACAAAATACAGAACAGAAGTATCAACCCATTAAGGTGAGCATTATGGATAACGGGGTAGGTATTGGACAGGAAGATCTACCTCACATTTTCAATCGTTTCTACGCCAACGCTGATAGAAGCAGAAAAGGAACTGAATCAAACGGTCTGGGACTTGCCATAGTTAAACGTATTTTGGATCTTCATAACTGCCCTATAAGAGTTGAGAGTAAACCAGATCAAGGAACCAAGTTTGAGTTTGAACTGCCTTCAGCAGCATAAAAGACAAAGTGCCAATCCAACCTAGGCAGAAGCTCTTAAGAAAGAGTAGAGCTTAAGATGAGGCCTTACAGAAGACCTTCATATCGACCTGAATAACATATCACTTGTAAAAGCTATTTCAGTTCAATACCCGTTCAAAGTGAGGCAAGGTTAATTAGTAATACCATTCATCTTTC
>JAAGZO010000333.1 GCA_024206195.1 bacterium
ATCCCCAATCCCCAATCCCCTAATTTAATCAATTAAAGTTATTACATTATAATATTATAATAATTTATAACAATATTATAATAATTATAATAATATTATAATAATATAATAATATTATAAATATGAAAAACAAAACAAAGACAATTATAACTATACTTAGTCTATACTTCAAAATAAAATTAAAAAGTTTAACATATTATAAAATCATAGAATTTTGAAATTTATACTTTCTTAGATTTTTTACTCTCTATTTCTTCTATGCTGAATCCAGAAATGTCATCACACTCAATTTCAGGGATGTCATCAGGTCTCTCAGTCATTAAATGGTCTGTGGTTCTTATGGTAATTAACTTTGGAGTCTCTACAGGTTCTTCAATAGTTGGTAGGAAATCAAGTGGCCCCGTTTTAAATTTATCATCTTGTAATCTTTCACCACCTTTTAGATTGAATTCAAGTTGACCGTGCATCATGTACTCATGAGACTCAGTTCTTCTGTTTATCTTCATTTGTAAGATCTTCTCAGAGTTAAAGTCTGAAGCCTTGCAGCCTTCTGATCCCTTTCCACTTGAAAATCCGTCATCCTTGTGTGAGTCATGATCAAGATTAAAGGCAATTATCTTGAAATCTTGTTCATTATTTTCTCCTAATCCAGTGATCTTTCTTGCAGGGCTTACTGGACTATCTGGCATAGGAAGACTCTTATCTTCAGTATTTCTTCTAGTTGGATGAATCGAGGGACTTTGAGTTTCAAGAGTTTTAAGTGTAGAACTTCTTTCTTCCCCTTGTGCTTTTCGGCAGCATTTATACCAGATTAACACGATAGCACCAATTATAAGTAAGATGAAAACAGAGACACCGACACCGATTCCAGCTTTCTGGCCAACAGTAAGGGTTGGTATTCCTTTGATGATCGATGAAGTGGGATCTTTAGTAGAAGTTTTTGCACTGCCTCCATATTTCTCATGATAAAGTTGGTAGTTGAAGTTCTTGAAGTAATCCTTATTAGTTTCATCGAAGTTTATTACCTTAATAGTAGGTTTAGATTGTTGAGTATTATTGTTATTGTTTGTTGTTCCTGTAGTTGCTGTACTGTTTGTATAGGCTGTAGTGGGTGCAGTGGGTGTAGTGCTGCCTTGATTTACAGGTTTAGGTTTAGTAGTAATCTGATATTTCAAATCAATTGGTGGCGCATAGAAAGTGAGCTTTCCGCTATTAATGTCTTTAACAAGAGTTGTTACAGCTTGATTCAAGTCCAGTTTCTTGTGACTTGCATTTGGTGTTTTGATTTTAGGATCAGTCTGAAGGATGTGAAGAAGCAGAATAACTGAACCAGTACTGACATTGGTTATCTTAATCTGGTGGGGGGGAATTCCTAAAGTCGCCGCGATGTTGTAAATTAAGTCATTCTGATAGCTAGGATTACTGAAAAATTCATCTACACTACTGGCAAGTCTTAAAGACAATTGAATTGACTCAATGATCACGATTTCCAGTTTGCAATTTATCTCGTTACTCAAGTAGAACTGAAGAGTATTGGTTACCATTGTCCAGGAGTTAGCACCGCAAGTAGTTAATGGAGTAGGAGAGTTTTGATTTTGAGTAGTGGGTGCTACTTCAGTACCATCTTTGTAGACAATCACAGATTGAGGACTTCCGTACTTTAAGGTGTTGACGCCACCGAGCGGAGAAGTGGTGGGGAAACTGAGAACTTCAAAGCTAGTATCATAAGGGTGCCCAGGAAAGGATAATTTGTAGTCTTTCCCCATCTCAATCAACCCAACCAAGTCATTAAAGCCTATTGAGGTTTTAACTTCATTATCGAAGTTATCAGCGACATTTATAATATGAACAGGGCTCATGTCTATATCAGAGACGCTTGAAAAGTGTATCATTCCGAAAGGTCTGTCTTTTGCGCAAAGAGTCGCGTTCCACTCGTTCATCTTCTTACAGTTAGTTAGAAGGCTGAAATTAGGTAGAATATCTGAGATAATTTGTTGTTCATTTGTGACTGAGGGAGGAAGAGCAGGTGGAGTGACTGGGACTAAGTATTTCTTTATGGCTCCGTTCCATTTAGTATTAACAATGATATTAGAGTTATTCTGAGTACTGGTAGCTGCCACAAAGCTGGAAACTCTAGTTAAGGCATTGTGATCAGTTCCAAGGTAGCGTAAGAAGTTGTCTTCGATAATATGATCTACTATCAAGTTTTTGAAGTCAGTAAGAGATGCGTACTTGGAGTCTGGGTTGGAGTGAAATGCATAAGAGTCAATAGTACATTGGTCTTGCCAGTTGAAGAGTAAAAGGTCAGTAACCTTAAAGAAGTTCCAAGCAATAATGGGTTTTTTGGGAGCAGTAATACTAGTTGTTTTAGCGAAGGGAACTCCGACTGTTCTACTAGAAGTAACTGATTGCATTAAACCAATCCTATAAATTTAATATTTTATTTACTGTGTTCCAACTGGATGGCAAACGGGATTTTGGGTATTTTGAGCGGCGATTACTGCCTTAGATAGCTCCTTAATGCTTTCTGCCTCTGAGGCATTTTGGATGCTTACTCCAGTCAAGTTTCCAGAAGAAATAATATTCTCCATCTTAATATTTTGAGCTCTGACATGTACTGCAATTCCTTCTGCACGGTTATTAAATGCGATGAGTTTTCCGCTAAAAGGTTATAGATATTAAAATACCTCTTCATGCAAGTCTCACTGTCAGTTCTAATGAAAAATCCGACCTTGGAAGCGCTAGCGGTGTTGAATGCTAAACTCGTCAAGTCTGCAGTGCAAGCGTGACCTTCAATGATAAACCCGAAGAAGTCACTTCCGACACAAGAAGATCCAGTAACCTTGACATTGGTACAATCAGCCTTATAAGGACAAATAAAGTAGCAGGCATTCATGTCTTCTTTAATATTGAGATTGGTATCATCTAGTTGCCTATCTAATAGATTCATAACAATGTTATTTGAAATAGTAATGTCCTCAGACTTAAGTATCTCAAATCCGTATTTCCTTGGCTCAAATACAACAATATCCTCAATAGTTACATTCTTACTATTCCTGATCCTTACTGATGTGTAGGGGTTGTTATGAATAGATACTCCCTTTACACTTGAAGTTCCAATGCTGTTCTCAAATTGAATTGCGCTGTATTTGGTGTCCTTCTGACTGCAATACTCAACTTCCACATCGTTCAAATCGGTTTTTCCTTCATAAATAATTGAATTTAAAGTGTAGTTTGTTGTGTAGATGTTACAACCGAAATTTGCCATTTCTTGACTTCCTTGTATTTTGACGTTTCTACTAAGCATTATGACTTGGGCTCTTTCATCTAAATCCTCCCCAGTTGGATTTTGAGAAATTGTGGTTGCAGCTGCAGCTCCATAGTGAACTTTAGCTACTGCAGTTTTTAAGGTAACCGTTCCTGCAGCAGCGTCGACAGAGTCAATTTCAAGTCTTTCAGTCTCAGTATTGACGAGATTTGTCGGTCCTATGGCGATTATATCTCCAGCCTCCCATTTCAAGGCCCCGCTAGGGGCATCTAATGTGATAATAAGGTCACCTACTGCCGTTGGAGATTTAAGTCTAAATTTGTAAGGACTCTTGTCTTTTCCAAAGATTCTCATGGTTCCGGAGTTCAAAAGTATCTTTTGCGTGAGTTTCATTCCACTCTTAACTGCCAAGTTGGGTGTATACTTGTTTCCATTCAAAATAATTGATGAGTTCTGAGTATATCTCTCCGTTGAAGTACCTATTTCTAAGATACCTCCTTCAATATGAATCCAATTAGCTTGAAGTACTACATCACCATATTGATTATCTAGTATTAGTTTTCCTCTTATTTTAAGACCATTAAGCTTAGGAGTTGATATATCTAGTACTATACTCATGTCAGATTCTATAATAGCAGTTTCATTATCCTTAGGCTTTTTACCACTAGGCCAACTATTATTTTTTGACCACTTCTTTTCTGGCCCAGTAGGCGTAACAGGAGGAGCAGGAGCAGGTGGTGGTGGGTTACATCCACTGACACATTGAATAGCCTTGATTTTGAGTCGATCATGATTGTCATTTAATGGGTCATACCCATTTATTCTGACATAAAGCTTCTTTTGGTTTGAACTTAAGGCACCTGTACCATAAGTTACATTATTATTTGTAGTAAGCTTATTAGTGTTAGGGATAATGTCAGAAATTTGAATTGCCTGTGTGATTTCATCATTGTCCTTATCATAAATCTTAAAGGCATCTCTTCTTTTCCAGAAGGGGAAGGCTAAGTTTAGAGGTAAATCATTTGAGTTCCAAACAACTGATCTATCAACATATACTTGCTCAAAATCTAATTTGTCTCCCCAATATAATAAATAGCTGTAGCCTGTAACGAAAGGCACAGTCCATGAATGATAAGGGTCCCTTCTAGATTTAAAAGGAACTTTTGAGAATAATGAAAGATCTCCTAAGTCTTCATTAGGATGGGGTGGTGATGCTGGGGTTCCAGAATCTTTACCTTTACCTTTACTCTTTCCGCTTCCATTTCCGTATCCTTTACCTTTACTCTTTCCGCTTCCATTTCCATTACTATTGCCTTTGTGATCTAATATTCTTAAATTTCCACCTTGACTATTTCCTTTGCCATGTCCATTTCTATTTCCGTTTCCATAGTTTCCATGTCCATTTCCACTTCCATTTCCATGGTTTTCATGTCCTTTTCCATGTCCGTTTCCAGAGTCATTCCCACCTTGACTATTTCCGTTTCCATGTCCATTTCCATTTCCGTTTCCATGGTTTTCATGTCCTTTACCATTACCGCTTCCTTGGTTTTCATGTCCTTTTCCATGTCCATTGTTTCCATGGTTTTCATGTCCTTTTCCATGTCCTTTTCCATGTCCTTTTCCATCATCATCGTCATCATCTCCTGAAGTTACAGGGTCATCGATAGAATCATTTGCATTCATTCTCCTTATAAACAAGTTTTGACCTCTAATATTCCCTGGTTTTATTCCATGAATAGCAACTCTTCTTACTTGTACAGTATTATCACAGATAAGAGCATCTCCATACTTTGTTGGTGCTTGAGTACACTCAGTTCCCTTATTATGTTCCCATGTTGGGGTTAACCAAGCTGGATTTGATGTGCCAGTAAGAGTTCCATCTAAATCTCTGTAAATTGCTCTCTTTGGCTCATTCCATATTACTCTTTTTAATTCAGTATCATCATAGCTGATTTTCTCGAACTCAATTGTTCTTGCACCAGAGTCACTACCCCAGATTGAATCACAACCTGCACAACTTTGGAAAATCGCTGAACCAGTATGAGCGAAGCTCTTGAACCTAGCGTCTGAGATGACAAGGTTATCATCCTTAGAAGTGTATATGGCTATTTTAGTGGAAATAATATCAGCGGTGTTTGAAGACTTTCCTACGATTAAAGTATCAGATAAAGTGGTTTTAACATCTCTTCCATTGGATAAAACTCCAAACCTAATACCATAGTTTCTGTTATCTGCTGCCTTTGTTCCTCCAATATTAACAGTTCCTAAATTATCAGCTCTTATTCCGACACCTTTGTTTTTATATACAATATTTTCAAGGAGAGAAACTGCTTGAGAAGTTGAGTTATTGTTGCAAGGAATGGTTTTGGGATTGTAAGCAGGATAAATCCATATACCATGCCAAATATTTGAGTGAGATACATTTTTTGAGAAGAGTAAATTCGGCATTTGTTGAGGGCAGATATTTATAGAAGAAAGGAATTTAGGGTAGTATAGCCAGAATCCATAAGTAGCTCCAACGGCGTGATTTCCTACCACAGTATTCAAAGGATTTTGAAGGAAGTAAATAGCAGGCTTTGTGTCAGTCTCCAATAGACTTTTGGTAGGGTTAGCTAACAATCCTAAGTTATCCTTGATGGTGTTATGAGTCTCACTACCATCTTCCATGAAGTACATATGTCCTTTGACATTGTAGGCTACATTATTCTCAACTCTAAAATTACTAGTTGAGTGAATAGTCAAAGCTCTATTGTAACTGGTATGAATGGAGCAGCCCTCCACATAAGATCCCGATGAGTTACCCACCAGATGGAAGTTAATAGGATATTTTCCAAGTAAAAATGCTTGTCCTGCATTTCTTACCTCAATATGTGATAATCTTCCAAAGGTTTGAGAACCGTCTTGACTCGCTACCATTATATGAGCGCCATATTCCTCATTAGCACTATCCTCACCTTCTACAACGATATTTCTTGAAAGAAGACCTACTTCTGCTCTCATGTCTATTTCATCAGTTCCATGAGTTTCTTTAACACCGTAATGGGTATGTTGTAAGGCAGTGGCGAGTGTTATAGTGGCTTTTCCGTTACTATTAGCGACTCCTGATATTTCTACTTTTTCTGTGTGAGAGGAGTCAGATGAGCTCGAAGCTATAACAATCTTTTCTGTTGCTTGCCAATCTACTTCTTTTGCTAAAGTGATTGTGGTAGCTCCAGAATTTGCAGTTGTATCTAAGTAAGTCCAAACCACATTTCTCTTTTTACCATGTAAATCAAGAGAACCTCCTTTAACTCCTATAACTTTATTTCCAAATATGGGTAAAGTTGGATGATCTCTTGTTCCCTTAAGCTTAATCTTTAGATTTTTCTCATATGGCTTGGTTGGACTTCCTGCCCTTAATGCGCCATTGTGAACTAAGATGTTTCTAGCTGATAAGTTGATATCCTTTGACTCATCCACAATAAGCGAGCCATTTTGAATGACGATTGTATTCATATCAGCATCTTGATCGAGTAAGACATTTGTATTCTTAATAAAAGCGGTTTCTCCGACTTGAGGAATAAACTCTCCTCCCCAGGTTGCAGTTTCTGACCACTTGTCCAAGTATTGGAATTCTTGACCTTTATCAACACAGACGTCCCCATATCCAGGAATATAAATTTGAAGTGGATTATTGATGTCGAAGTCATTGTTTCTTGCTGGGGTTTTAGCAGTAATTTTATTAGCTGGCAGTACAGCGACGTTAGTTGCTGCGACTCCGAAAATATTTACGTTTGGATCTCCTTTAGCATCTAAAGTGAAGGGAGCGGGGTTAATTCCAATTTCAAACTCGACAGTAGTTCCACCAAGGGAAGTTCCACTAGAAGGAATAGCTCCTGTCAATGTGATGGTAAGGTCTTTCCTGTAGAGGATTTTATTCCTAACAATAACAGGTGTTACGCTTGACAAAGTAACATTGTTAGCGTTATCTGAAACTTCAATTTCGCACTCTAATTGATTGTTTGTAGAATCATAAATAAGATTTCCAAACCACTTAATCTCAGCTATTCTAACATATTTATTAACCCAGGCAGGATCACCTGTATTTTGGTTAGTCCAAGGCATAATTCTGATTTTCTTGAAGGACTTGTTTCCAGTTACAGACGATAAATTAATCGAGATACTGTGCCAGGCAAAAGGCATGTATTTAGGAAGATCCATAATCTTGACGAAATTAATACCATCATAACTTCCTTCTATTATTCCCGAGTCAAAAACATTAGGAGGAGTGTTTTTGTAAAGGAGTATATCTACTCTGCCAAGGAAAATTGAAAATGGCGAAGTAGCAGGGATTTGAATACCTAAGAAATCAGTTGTAGTTGTGGTAATTTTAAACTTCCTTTGATTATTTATATTTTCGTCATAAAGTTGTGGGATATTTGAATTTAGGTTCCCATTCAGACGGTTATACTGAGTCACACCATTTTTTGTGAGGAGATTAATATAATTAGAGAATATGGCTTTATCCTTGAACGCATCATACTCAAGTATTCTATTTGACTTGAATAGAATAAACTGAGAGCTTGCGTTTATTATATGGACAGGATCTCCGCAAACCTTTATGGTAGTAAAGAAGTTTGAGGTTGTGGGATTATCATTGCCTGAATCAAGCGAAAAATGTTTTCCATTTAGATTTGCTCCTACTATTCTAAAGAACTCTCCTCCATTGAATGAAGTATTTAAGAGTTCATTTAAATTTGCGGCGGAGTTGTTTGCAGGTGCAATTCCTGATATCACTAGAGGTATATTAACAATGAAGAAATTCTGATTAACAGAAGCGAACGGTTTGATGAATCCCCTTTGACTCGCGTAAATTCTGATTGTATTTTTCCCAGCAGGTAAACCGCTTATGTTGAAATTACTAGTTGAAGAAGATCCAGTTGGTCCTCCGCCTACACCTCCCGATTGAGCACTTAAGAAGAACTTATCGTTAACTATTAATTTTTGACTAAGACCTGATGGAACCGTAGGAGTTGTGAAGGTTAATTTAACTGAAATGGTGAAGCCTGATGGAGAGATGGTGTAAGGTGTTGTTGGAGAAGTAAGGATAGTAGAGTCAATCTTGAGCTCGTTAACCTCGAAATTGAGAGCATCGGAAAATTCAAGAGTTTGAGTAAGGGGAATCACATTTCCAAAGTAAAGTAGTTCCATAGGGTAAGATTGATTGAATGGAGTAATACTTTTGATAACGCATTGGAAATAATTAGCTGGTGCAGGTGTTACTGGCACTATATTTGATGATAAAAACTCGCATTCAAGAGGAGCAGTTGGAGCGGGTACTCCATCTGTTACTAGAATTAGGATACGATTCCATGGATGGGCATTTAAGTCTGTAGTTGAAGTTACTATAGTGAGTACTGACCCGTAGTGACTTATTGGAGTAAAATTAACATCTGTGATAACTGGATCTTTCCTCTTTAGCTTTACAACTAACATTCCATCGTTTACGTGAGAAGCAGGAAGAGAGGCAGCAGGAGCGTGTTTGGCATAGCCGTAATCTCCTTGGAATTGAAATAGGACATTGTTGCCATATGATGTAATTTCAGTTACAGTTCCCTTAACTTGTAAAAGAGTTGAGGCAGAGACATTAACGGTAACTTTTCCCCAAGAAAATTGAAGAGTAGTTGGAATGGAAGAGGGCGCTGAGAAAAGATTAGAGCCATTGATGGTTATTTGGTCATCTACAGCAAAAGTGTTTCCATTAGAACTATTTAATACTGAATTGATTTCTGGAGTTTTGGTATTTTCATAAGTAAATTTACATCCATTTCCTGATGTTCCAATTTTACAGACACTTTCGTACTGTATCATCTGCTCTATCACCAGTGGAAGTGCTACTCCTACATTATTTGAGTTAGTTAAGGCACTTGTTTTGCACTTAATCTCGGTCTGAGTATTTGAAACATACTCACACTTTTTTTTTCCGACGAAGATCACCTGATTTATTTGAGTGGTTAAGAAGTTCTTTCCACCTATTGTAAGTTCAGTTCCACCAACAACAGATCCTGAAGTGATGTTGAGGGATGAAATTTCAAAGGTAACTTCAAAATCGGGTTGAGTAGACTCATTAGTTGTAGCATCAAATGTAAAGTGAATCTTGTAATCACCCATAGGTGCTCCGCCATACTTAATTTTTACAGTATCGTTATTTACGCTAATCACATTCATCTTAATTTGAAAAGCAGGAGTAACTCCGACTTTAACAATTTTGGCTTTCATTCCACTTAAAGGATAAGCTGTCAGGGCATCAGAAAACTTAATCTCTATAAATTGTTTTTCTCCTGGTGAAACACTGTTAGGCGTTACTGTGGCAATTGTAGGAGGTCCTGTTGGCACGAAAGTAAAAGCATTTGCCATAGTAACAGTGGCGCAGACTGTATTAGGGGTTACACTTATGTCAAGAATATTAATCAAAACATCACCACCTGTACCTTGATTTCCAACTTCCAAAGCAATCTGAGTAGGTGTAATGGTATTAATTATTGCAGGTTCCCCTCCAATTGTAACTTGGAGGCTAGTAGCATTAGTTGAAGGGAAATTTGTTCCAGTAATAGCAACTGAGTCACCTGTTCCTCCTTGATTAGGATTAATAGCAGTCGCAGTAAAGTTTAACTGTATTGTCGATGGTGGAAGAATCTCAAGGAAACCGAGATTTGACAACACAGTAATTATGGGGCAGCCGGTGGGATGAGAAGAGAAACTGCATTCTACACTTCCTGGTAGAAGTGGTGGTTGACAACTTAAATTTCCAACAGCAATTGAATTAATCACAATTGGAGAAGGTGGAGTTCCGTTATTAAAGGATAGTGTTATTAGGTTAATGGCGCTATTATAAATGGCTCCAGACACTGAAGGAACAACATTTGCAGGAATAAAAGTAAAATCGCATACGCCAAACTTACAGGCAGCCCATTTATCTTTAGACTTCACTCTTACTTGTAACTTGGGACCTAAAGTTAAATAAATTGATTACTTTGCATAAATAAAAAATCTACAGGAATGGGATAGAAGAATTGGACTTTAGGATCAAAAGGAATTTGATAGCTTGCTGTCACTGACATAGGTTGACCTGGTGTATCTAAAGCTCCTCCTGATAAGCCACTGGCATTAACTCCCACGCTAACTCTTCTCTAAAAAATTATATTTTTATTACATTTAGTTTGAATCTCAAGTGTAGAACTATTGAGTCACCACCATCAGTTTCGAGTCTAACTTCCACATTTCTATCATAGAAAGAGGTAGTTCCCGATTGATTAATAATACTTAAGATGTCGGTTTGTGTGGCAGTTGCACTTATATTTGCTATTTGTGTTAAGTTCCAGCCAGTTGCCGGGAGATTATCATGATCAGTAAGATTAAGCAAATAGGTACCTCCAAGTAGTTTTGAGCGAGCTTGTATTTTAGCGGCAGAAAATAGAGGTGATGATCCCTGGTTAAAGTTGCAAGCAATATATTGATCTTCAGTACCTACAGGTGCATCCACTAAGAATAAAAAGGCCCATCCTAAAGAAGTTCCACTTGAAGACGTATTTAAAGCGGTCCTGAAATTCATATCTCCGAAGTTAGTGGTTGAGTATGAGCTATCATCTTCGCTTCCTGTAATATATGTTGGATTTCCACTTAAAAGAAGCCAAGGAACCTTTCGGACTATTAGTTTGCTTTGACCACTTGCGCTTGCGAGTTTTGTTCTAAAAACGCTTGCACTGGTTGTAACGTCAAATGATTGATCACTTCCCGAGGAACCACATGATAATGTATAGGTTCCTGTAGCGGGTTGAACATGGA
This sequence comes from bacterium, assembly GCA_024206195.1. The sequence goes on from JAAGZO010000333.1 coordinate 11,093, forward strand.
AAGCATACAACTCTCTGTATAATGTGGCATCTGGTTTAATTATTGCTTTCCAATACTCTGGTATCTTATTGGCAGCATTATCTGGATTGGGGTTTGCTACGTCATCTTGCTCAATCTCCACTCCAAGTCCGAAATGATTTTCTCCTTGATTACTAGAGTGGTAAATTTCAAGGAAGTAAAAGTTATCTTTGACTAAATCAGAAGAAGTGTAAGCAGATCTGACATTAGTCAAGTTTGTGACAAAATCATCTTTGGCGGTAGATCCACTGAAGGTGAAGGTAAGTAAGGCAGGAGTAGTTTTAGTTTCGTTTATCCACAAAATCACTTCAATTGGCCCTGAGGTGGTAACGTAAAATCTAATCTTCCCATTCCACAGGGCTTTGAAGTTTCCTGAAATATACTGCCCCTCTTTAGTAGCTGTTGGTTTCCTTACTTCAGTCATAGTTTCCAGTAAAACTTCGTCAGTAAGAACAGGTGCTGATGCTGTAATTTTTGCCTTTAAGTTAGCTACAGTTGCGGATGTTAGCGTGTAGACTTGTCTTCTGAGTCCAGGATTGGTCTTGATATTTGTAGCGGCTATATTTTCACTGGCCTGAACTGGGGTGGTCGTACATTTAATTTCTGTGCTAGTTGCTGAGGTAACTGTGCAAGAGGTATTGTTGATGAAGGCTACGTTGTCTTTTACTGCTCCAGCAAAGCCTTTTCCTGTAATGGTAATCTCTTTTCCTCCGTAAATCAAAGCATCTCCTTCTGGAATACTAATACCTTTATCTACTGAGGTAATAATAGGAGTAGATTTAAACGCATAACTTTGGATTGGGTTGCTAAGAGCTACATCCACTTCCTCTTTGAAGAAAAAGTTATCATAATAAGGTAAACCTTCATTATATTCAAAGCGGAAAGATGATAAAGTATCAGGAAAGTTGTTTCCTGTTTCGCAATTATAAAGGAAAAAGTCAGTACTAGAAGATAAAGGGGATCCAGGTTGTGTGTAAAAGCAGTTGAATAGTGTTCCAATCTAAAGTTTAAAAATAATTTTTTACAAGTATTCTCTCAATATTATTTGGAATTAACTCAAGGGTATTGATACCAATTGCGAATACTGCATCTGGGAGGAAGTTTCGGGGATTAAAGTATTGTAAAACAGGAGTATGCAATACAGGAGATTGGAAAACTACATAACAATTTTGAGCAGTAGTGCAACCATTTCCTTTATGATTAGCTAGTGGAAATGAATCAAATCCTATATATAATCTCGTAATTAGCGGTATGGTTAATCTATTCGGATAAGGGACTCTTGGAGTATAGCAAGCAAATTGTTTTAGATTAGGTGATAAGGCAACATCATATGCGGACGTATTCAAATAAGCACACTCACTATCACTTAAAGGATTGGGTTGAACATTAGTACAGTCTAATTTTATTATTACTGTTACCTGTTTGAGTATGAATAACTGGGCTTTCAAAGAAAACATTGGTACCGGGAATGTCTGTAAATAAACATTTAGTATTGTCGCCAAAAACTATAGGAATCTAACTATTAATAAATAATTACAAAGTTGCTAGCAACTTGATAAGTAACAATTAAAAGACTTCCACCTTCATAGGAGAGGCGTCTTTGAAATGATAAGGATTTAGCAGTTGGAGAGGTGCTAGAATTTTTGATTTCTACTTTGATAATTGATTTGTTAGTAGCAGCTAATGTTTAAAAATTTGCCTAATACCTTGAATGCTTTCACAAAGGATAATTAAAGCTAATAAAATTCTTAACGCTTTTTTAAGTTTCATATTGGTTGTTTATTAAAACACTTAAGAAGGTATAGATATAGTATATAAAAAACTTTATAATATTTCTCAACGCTTTTAGTTATTAATAAATTTTATTATTGAAGAGCTTTTAATATTGTTACTTTATTTCTTAAGCGTCAATATAATAATTTTTATAAAACTGTAATTTTTATTTAATATATTACTTACGAAAAACTTAGCTCTAAACTTATATACACTTAAAAGTTATTGTATGTTATATCTTAAACAACTTAAATAATTTTTCTCCATACTTTTACCGATTATTCCAATTTCTTGCTCATTACTTGATAAAATGTGTGATTATTGCACTGCCTAGCTAAATTTCTCATTCTCATTCAAGCAATGTATGTATATATTCCCTAATAAGTAAATTAAATTTTACTCTACTTACCAC
>JAAGZO010000334.1 GCA_024206195.1 bacterium
AAATGCATTCTCTTAGATCGCTAAACAAATTAGAATTTCCATACATTTACTATGTCGCGTTGGCTTCGGTTGCATATTCTTGCTGGTACAGTCGTGCCTCGTTATAACGGACTGATTGGGACATATTTGAAAAACTGCTGTCAGTCCGTTATATCGAATAATCCGTTGTAACGAATCGACCATTTTTGAAAAGTTTAGAAGACATTTTAGATGATTTGTAGCTTGCAGGCATGCACTTTGTCTTCTGAGCACCTGTGTTCAAATTATGTTTGTTTTGTCCTTCTCAAAATGAAAACATCTCTAACTGTACAAAAGATCTACTATTTATAGCTAATCTACACATAATTACAAGGATACTGACTTGGGAACATAAAAAAGAAGTGAAGAGTTACTGTAATGGTATGCAGGCTGCATCATTTTAGTCTGCCATAATGAATAGCATACTCATCTGCAGTTTGTTATATCAAAATCCATTATAACAAATCCATTTTACTATGGAAATACCCTATCGGTACACAACAGAATTCAGTCCGTAGTCCGGAT
>JAAGZO010000335.1 GCA_024206195.1 bacterium
ACCTTTGGGCAATACTATTTCTTCTAAGCGTCCACCATCATCATAGTTGAAATCAACAACCAGATTATCCGGACGTGTAATCCGAGTCAGTTGTTGGTCCAAATTATGACTAGACAAAGTTTCATGCAAAGGCAAACCAATGTCCGGAGCTTTATACTCAGTTTGTTGGTCAACTTCATTATAAGCATAACGATGTTCAGGACGACTCGGTGGTTTAAGAGCTGTAATATTCCCATTATCATCGTAATCATACTCAATCAACCGACCATCTGGCAAAATTTGCGAAAGAACCCGACCCACATTATCACGCCCAAACTCCTCAGTACGATTCAGCGCATCAGTAATACTACTCAAATAACCACTATTCAAGTCATAACCAAAGGAAGTAATTCGAGCATTATCATCACCCTCCTCACCTTCTTGAACCTGCTCCAAACGCCCACGCCCATCATAAGCATAGTAGACATTCGCCAAGCCCGGTTCTTCTTCCTTGATAACACGACCCTTCTCATCAAAATAAGAAACAGACTGCCGACCCTCAGCACTAGTAGAAGTAACCTTCCTATCAGCCGCCTCATACACACTAACCCTAGTCCGACTATCATTATAACATGACTATCGGCTAAAAAAAATTTAAAGGAATTTAAATGCGACTAGTTTGATTTTTTGTTTCAATTGGTTTATTATATTAGGAAAATTTAATTTCAAAATAGAGGCGACCAATTGACTACAAACAAAATTGATAGACAAAGTGAAATTTTAAAACTTTTCAAAAACGTTGATAGTTCTGATTTATCAACAAAGAAATATTTTACAACTTATGAAACACCAGTCAGTCTTTCCCAATATTATAGACTAAGAAAACAATTTGAGCAACATGGATTTGTTGGTCTTGAAGACAATCGAACTGTAGGAAATGCACGAAAGCTTAATTCTCAACAAGTTGAATTGGTAAGCACAGTCTTAACTTATAATCGGCACTTAACTTCCAAATCACTTCAATGCGAATTGCAAGATAAGTGGGGCATTGAGTTAGATATTAGTCGAATTGATCAACTAAGACGAGATTTAAACCTAACTCGTATTAAGCCAAAG
>JAAGZO010000336.1 GCA_024206195.1 bacterium
AAAAAATAACTTTCACTATCCGTCTTGTATATATTATTTCATTTGGTTTTTCCTCTTTTCTAAAAAGTATACCTCCTTAGCTTCCGACAAATCCAGGTGGATGCGATAAGCAAAATCGAGCACCATAAAATCTAGATTATTCAAATTACATTATCTAGTTTTGTTTATATAGATAATCGAGTAGAGCAAGATACGAAAATAGTTTCGTATCTCCGCCCTCTCACACCACCGTACGTACCGGCCGGTATACGGCGGTTCGCTAAACATGGCTAAATTTCTCATAAATGCTTTGTGAGGGTATAAAACCTCTCTTATGTAAACGTACATTGGTTAGGGTTGTTTGAAGGATAGGGCTCTGGACTACATGCCAACCACCTTTCCTTGTAAAACCCCACTTTACTGCCAACCATTCCGGTAATCCTAATTTAATCAGGTTTCTGATACGGGTTCGAATCCGCTTCCAGCTTTTCCAGATACAGTATCTTAATCGGCTGCCAAGCAATCGGTCAAGTCCTATAAGCCTGGTTTTAATGTTAGCGTATCGAAAGTATCCAATCCACCCGTAACATAATACCCTAAGTTCTTTAACACGTTCATCAAATGATAATGGACGGCTCTTTCTGGTAATTGACTTACATCTCCTGACGAACTTCTGCCAGTTGCTTTCAATTACCTTCAATCCAAACTTCTGGTTTCGCATTCGATAAATACCATAACCCAACAGTTCCATGTGACCTGCATAGCGGACAGCACTCTTTTCACTGTTGACTTTCAACTTGAGCTTTCTCTCAACAAATAGTGAAATGGATCTCATTACTCGCATTGCTGACCTTTTCGTATTTACATAAATACTAAAATCATCAGCATATCGTACGAAACGATGATTGCGCTTTTCCAGTTCTTTGTCGAGTTCGTTGAGAAGGATGTTAGATAGTAACGGGCTTAGTGGGCTGCCTTGCGGTGTGCCCTCTGTTCGTTTACTTGTCAATCCATCCAGCAGGATACCCGATTGAAGGTATCTTCTTATCAAGCTCAATAGACGTTTATCGTGGATCTCCTTGGATAACAGTCCCATCAGGTAATCGTGATTTACCCGGTCAAAAAATTTAGACAAATCAATGTCTACTACATAGTTCGACCCGGTATTAACATATTGTAATGCCATCTTAATTGCCTGGTGAGCATTCTTCCCTTTCCTGAATCCATAACTAAATTGAGAAAACTTTGAATCAAATACTTCACTCAACACTTGATGTATTGCCTGTTGTATCATCCTATCCAATACCGTTGGAATGCCCAGTACTCGTTTACCTCCCTTGGGTTTATCTATCTCTATTCCCAGAACAGATTCCGGTCGATAATTCCCTTCCAGAATAGCTCGCTTTATGCCTGTCCAATGGGTTTGCAAATGGGCTTTTAGTTCATGAACGCTCATATTGTCAACTCCAGAACAACCCTTGTTCCCGACCACGCGGTTGAAGGCTTCTTGCATATTTCCTTTACTTACTATTCTCTCTAACATTTAATTGTATTCTTGCTGCTTTTCCTTAAAAGAATGCCATAAGATACTCGGACACTACCTTCATTGCATCTTATGAATTGCAATATAATTCCAAGCGTTTAACGTTCGGTCCTTCATTTTCTCGTGAGAACTCCAGTGTTACCTTATTTGTTTTGGGACTGGCTCAAATTCCTGAAAACTACTACGACTTCTGCTGACTTCTCATTTATATCATCTCGTGATCAATGAGACCTCCCCGGGTAAGAATATTAACTGTCATCCTATCGCTGCCGCATCTACGTAGTTTGTTATGTGGTAAATAATGGACTTCGGTGTGACGTGCCACCTTATCCTAAACAAACACCCGCCTCAATATGCGATTCTTGTTCATCAGTACAGGATTTTGTAGTCTGGCTTCCTTCATGCGGCATCTCACAATGCAACACTTGCCACTTGCTAACAGTACAGTTTACCCCTGCCTGTTCGGGACTTTCACCCTATAGTTTATACCCATGCCGGGCGCACACGGTTTGTGTATGTTTAGTAGCGGATTTACGTGCGGTTATCCGTCCGATTGGAACGGATAATTGGGCGTGAATCCAACGTTGGTACACCCACCGAACCCGCTATTAAATTTACACATTGTTAGCTTTTAGTGCGTTTATTAATTCTGGCAATCCAAATTTGATTCCTAAGATAATAAAATGAAGAACGATGGAGTATATGAAACCAAGTCTAA
>JAAGZO010000337.1 GCA_024206195.1 bacterium
TCAATGGATGGTAACAAAATTGCTACTGACTTAGGTGATGTAGGTGCTTGTCATGCTGCTGATGGACAATGTTCAACTGATGAAGGTGTCATAATCTGGCGTCCAAGAAATTTGACTAACATCTGTCCATACACAGTCAAAGGTACATATCACGCAGAAAAAATAGGACGACATGTCATTATAAATTCCATACAAGCTGCCTATTCGTATTCTGCATTGCCGTTGCCCAATAATGCCCGTTGTATCGAGAAATTCACTAATTGACAAACTTTTCCCATAGATCAAGGAGGAGTCTTCTTACAATTTCCTATGGAAGAGCCCGAGTGGCGGTCAAACAATAGTACGCTTTCTAATCTTTCATTTAGTGCCGAATCGAGTTCTGATCCCGATCCGGTTAATAGTAAGCTAGAGTACCTAATGGAAAAAATTCAACAGATTGATTTTCAAAGTTTTTGTGAACTTTGGTTTCATCTTTGCAGTTTAGCTGAAAGACAGTTATGGATTTTACATCAATTGTTTAAGATTGACCCTATGTTAGGTGCTAGAGCTTTAATGCAATGAGATGACATTCATGCTACTTTCGCTGGACAAGTTACTTCCATTTGGGAATGTCGAAACATAACCCCTGAGGTTATCCATTGGTCAGGTCGAGTACGAAATGTTTGCTACGAATATGTTCCGGTCGAATACCAGAAACGACTTTGGTTCATTAGCCCAGGAA
>JAAGZO010000338.1 GCA_024206195.1 bacterium
AGAGAGGTTCTATAGGTTTAGAAACTTGGATCTGTTGGATTGTCTTGAAATATCGACTCACAACTTTGAGGAGAAAGCTAAAGATAAGCAGCACAGTTAAATGTGATGTGACATGCAGCTAGTTCTGGCGTTCTGGCGAGAAATAAAAAGGGAAAAAATGAAGATATAACAGAATAGTGTTAAGTAAAGCGAGGTATTAAGATGGTAAGGGCTAAGTATAAAATAATTTCAGCGGTTTTATTGGTTATACTCATTGCGGTAGGTTTGCGAGGTTTTGCTATCAGCAAAGAAATAGATACAGCAAAAATACTCTTGGATGTGGAATTGCCCATGGAACAAGTAGTCAGAGAGGTAGAAGTTAGTATCTGGGAAACTGCAAATTCCATTTTTTATTACATGATAGAGCCTTCAGCGATAAGCCTGGAAGAGTACACAAAGCAGCTCAAAGATGTCGAGAACTTCATGGCAAAATATGATGCTCTTATCGACACCGAACAAGAGAAACAGATGGTCGCTAAGTTCCAGAATATGTGGACTGATTCGGTAACTAAAGCTGAAGAACTTATTATACTGCGTGACAAAATGAAAAAACTACAGGAAAAAATATGGGATGCGATCCATGAAACAGACGACGTAATTGATTACAAGGTTCAGGTTGCTTTTGTTGAAGGTCTGCCGGATTTAATAGAGAAGGAAAAAGCTGTCCGTGAAGTGGAGGTGAGTATCTGGGAGGCTATTAATGCGACCAACTATTATATCCACAGGCAATTTGACAAGCCACAGAGAGAATATCCTCGCCAGTTAGAAGATGTGACGGAATTCTGGGAAAAGTATAAGAGTTTGAATATAACATCCGCAGAGGAACCTTTCATTAAAGAGTTTGACGATGACTGGAATCTTTCCGTAAAGCTTATGCATGAATGTTACAGTCTTTCCGATGAATTGAAGCAAAAATATCTTGCGTTCTGGGAATCTGTACACATGGCGGATGACGTGATTGACTTTGACATTCAGGAATATTTGAAAAAGAGAATTGAAAGCAGAAAGAAGCAACTGATACCCTAAAGGATTTGAACTTTGAACTTTTCAATAAAAGCAAAAATTGTTGTTTTATGCGGTATCTTTCTAATTATATTTACCGTCTCTACGTTATTTCTTGTGATGTGTTCGGCAGATATTATTAAAAGCTTTAGAGTGGTGGTTAACGACACCAAAAATATTATAAGTAAGTCGCAAACTCTTTCCAAGCTCATTGTAGATATGGAGACAGGTCAACGCGGATTTATTATTACAGGCCAAGAATCGTTTCTGGAGCCGTACAACCAGGCTAATAAAGAATTTGACAAATTACTTGTGGATTTGCGAGAAGACCTTTCTGGTCGGTCGGAATACTTGAAAGCATTGGAACAGATTGAACATCTGCGGTATAAATGGCTCGGAGCCGCTGGAGAACCAGAAATCCAGGCAAGGCGACAAGTTAATGAAACCAAGATTTCCTTAAAAACAATTGACCACCTAATCAGCGAGGGGTCAGGCAAGCAAATTCTGGATAATATCAGAACTGCCGTAGATATCATATCAACCAGGCTTAGAACAGCCGACAAAAAGGATGAGTTGATTTTGCTTAGCCAGATAAGTAAAGACGTGGTAGATAGTGAAACTGGACAAAGGGGTTTTCTGCTTGTAGGCAAGGATATATTTCTTGAGCCTTATTACAATGGACAGTTGAACTTTAATAAACATGTTAAAGAGTTAGAAGTTATGCTGGCCTCGGATAAAGCAAATCTGGAAAAACTGTCGGTCATAAAAAACCTGTATGAACAATGGCTGGCTAATGCGGCAAGACCTGAGATACAGGCAAGAGTGGATTATGAGAAAAATCCAATATCTATGGATGATATTGCAGAGTTGCTTGCCGGAGAGACCGGAAAAAAGATTGTTGATCAGTTGAGAAAAGTGGCAGAAGAATTTACTGATAATCTGGAAAAAGATATTGAAGAAGAGCTTGCCTTGTCAGAACGCAATACGGCTTTTACCAATGTCATCAGCTTTACAGTTGGCGGAATTGGTCTATCTTTAAGTCTTATTTTTGCATTTTTAATGAGCAGATCGATTATAAAACCGATTAGTGTTTTGCAGAATGGAACAAAAATAATCGGAGATGGCGATTTAACTCATAAGATAGAACTAAGCAGTAAAGATGAATTAGGGATATTATCAGATTCATTTAACAAGATGACCGATAACTTAAGGATCTCAACAGAGGTTCTCAACGCCACCAACCAGCAATTACAGGACAGCCAGCAGCAGCTAAAGGATTCTAATCAGCAACTGAACACAAACAATCAACAGCTCGAGATAGCGACGGCATATGCCAACGACATGACCGCCCGTGCCGAAACCGCAAATACGGCCAAGAGCCAGTTTCTCGCCAATATGAGCCATGAAATCCGCACACCTATGAATGGTATTATCGGATTTGGTGAACTTCTTGCTCAAGAAGAACTAACCAATGAGCAGATGGATTATGTTAGTATGATATGTAAATCCGGAAACCATCTGCTGGCTATAATTAACGACATCCTTGATTTTTCTAAGATTGAAGCGGGTAAGATAGACATTGAGATTGTTGAAAGTTCCCTCGAAGGCATTTTAGGTAATGTCAATTCGATGCTGAGACCAAAGGCTACGGAAAAAGGACTGGATTTTAATATTCTGCACAAAACGGAATTGCCTGCACAAATCCACACTGACTCCACTCGTCTATACCAGTGCCTGATTAATCTGGCTAGTAACGCAATCAAGTTTACCGAAAAAGGACACGTTCATATCATTGTCTCGCTCGAAGAGATTGAGAATAAACCGATTGTCCGATTTGACGTTGAAGATACCGGCATCGGCATCCCGGCGGATAAACAAGAGTTGATATTTAATTCATTCTCCCAGGCAGACGGTTCTACCACCCGAAAATTTGGCGGCACGGGGTTGGGACTGGCTATAACTAAACATCTGGCGGAAATCCTGGGAGGCAGTGTTGCCCTACAAAGTGAACCGGGCAGAGGATCGGTCTTTTCCCTGCGGATACCGGCGGGAGTCAATGTTGAATCCCAGCCTGCATTGGGGGAGGAAAGAATGAAAGAATATACCCAAGAAACACCCCAAACTACGGAAAAACAATATTCAGGTAATGTTTTAGTGGCTGAAGATAATCCGTCCAATCAGAAGTTAATTGAATTACTTCTAAAACAGTTGGATCTGCAAGTTACTCTGGTGGACGATGGGCAAAAAGCTTTAGCCGAGATCACAGAGCACCCTTATGATCTTGTGTTTATGGATATGCAGATGCCGGTGATGAATGGTTATCAAGCCACTGGAATTATCAGGAAAAAAGGATTGTCCACTCCTATTGTTGCCTTGACCGCTAATGCCATGAAAGAAGATGAACAAAAATGCCTTGAAGCAGGCTGTAGTGATTATCTGGCCAAGCCTCTTAATCGTAAAAAGTTGCTGGAAATACTGGACAAATATCTGAATGGCGACTCCTCCCATACTTCTCTTCAAGATAACCGACATTCTCCCCAGCAGATCACCGAAGATATTGTTGAGGAAATCGAATCAGTAAAATCTCAGGTAGATGACCTAAATAAGGCATGTAATACTGAAAATGTGGTGGAAAATCCTGAGGCAACGCAATTAGATTCATCTGACACAAAAGATTCTCCCCTCTAGAAGAGGAAGTCAGTGAAGTAAGGATTTTCCCTAGCCCATGAATATAGCGAAATGTATGATCTGGCATTTCCATAATATCAGTTGATCGTAATAAGTTATTAGAAATACTGGAGAAATATCTGCCAAGTCAAAAGGCAGTCGTAGATGAAATTATAGCTCAATGCTAGTCACTAAACAGGATTGATGTTCGGTAAGTGTCGTGTGGGAAATTCTAAGATTAAGGAGCATATTATGGACGATTATTCGAAGGAGATGCCTTGGGTGATTTTTTATTTGTTGGATGGTCAGTATGCGGTATCTGCACAACATGTACGTGAGATGGTGGCGATGCCTTCATTAACTCCGGTTCCAAAGACACCCGAATATGTTAGAGGTGTGATAAACCTTAGAGGTCAGGTGTTTCCCGTGGTGGATTTGCGGTTGAAGATGGGGATGAAATCTTTTGTTGCCGAAACTGATGAGTTGATTGCGTTATTGACCCAGAGAGAGCAGGATCATAAGAATTGGCTTGCGGAGTTGGAATTATCAGTTCGCGAAAAGCGGGACTTTAAGCTGGCGACCGATCCTCATAAATGTGCATTTGGTAAGTGGTATGATACTTTTGAAACGGACAATCGGGTTATGTCAAATTGTTTAGCGAAATTTGACGCCCCTCATCAAAGAATACATGGTATCGCTATCAAGGTAAAAGAGTTGGTAAGCGAGGGTGATTATGATTCAGCATATGAGGTAATTAATCAGACTCGCGAAGGTGAGTTGGCAGAGATGATCAAATTGTTTGCTGAGATTCGGTTGCTTGTTACGGATTCAATACATGAAATTGCATTGGTATTGGAATATAAAGAAGATGCCATAGTGGTTAGCGTTGATTCTGTTGCGACAGTCGAGACGCTTGTAGTGTCTGAGATTGAAGAAGTCCCGGAGGTAGCATCAACCTTGGCCAATGAGTGTATCGCCGGAATTGTCAAGCGGGGTGGGGATGACGATCTGGTTCAATTGTTGGATGTTGGTGTGCTAATGAGTCAAGAAATAGAAAGTTTGGTTGCGACATCTGCGTAATAATCATCGATGGGTTGAGCAAGAGGGACTCTCTCCCCCCAGCACCTCATTCAAATACACCTCACAATCACAACAGAACCTTTCCTCTAATATCTTGTTAGGTGCTACCTTCCCATACAATATTTATGAGCCTCATTATGATAAATAGGGTCCCACTTAAAATAGGCTTTTTAACCACCAGAAATTTCTTCACTGAATAAGGCATGTAATTCTGAAAATGAGGTGGAAATATCTGAGACAACGCAATTAGATTCATCTGATACAAAAGAATCCCCCCTCTAGAAGAGGAAGTCAGTGAAGTAAGGATTATAGTCTATCGAGGTAAATCACTTTTGACTTATGGATTGGAGAACTATTTTTACCCCACCTCCACCAATCCATTCAATATCTCCACCGCCTGTTTTTCATTCTCATCGGTGCATCCATACTCCCCCCTATAATGAACATCACCATTGAAATAGGATTGATCAGTCCTTGACCAAATGATAAATAATAGATGTATCGTAGTTATTTAAAGCTACACTACCTGGATTACCAAATAGTTTCCATCCTTTGGATAAATACCGATTAACTTCATCAACTACTTCAATTTCTTTATTAACCTTATTGTTTTCCCAGAGATGTACTTTTCCCTTTTTAAACATCCCCAC
>JAAGZO010000339.1 GCA_024206195.1 bacterium
AAAGACGTTGGAAAGAATCACATGGTATACTTCAAGGATAAAGACGCTTTCAGGAAGATATTAAAAAAAGTACCTATTGTAGAGGTAGAGTTCGGAAAGTCTAAGCGATACGGTATTATTCCTGATAAACGAGAAGTGTTATTCATAGGGAGAGTAGATGTCTAAAGACTATACAAAGCTCAGTGAGAAACAGTGGAAGAAGATAGAACCTCCCATGCTTCCTCCGAGGAATGTGAAGATACAGGCAGAAGTGCTGAAAGAGTCTCATGCGATATTAGACGAAGCAGGGTTAAGGCATTGGCTTGTGGACGGGACGCTTATTGTTATCGTGAGAGACAAAAAGCTACAACCGTATAATCAGGATACAGATTTTGCCTGTTACGCAGAAGATATACAGCCTATTATGAAGAGGCTTAGAAAGATGTTTCTGGAAGCAGGATATACCGTAAGAGCGTATAAGAACGATACCCGATTAGATACTTACAAGAATGGTGAGATGATTTCCGTTCAAGGGTATGTGAAGAAAAAAGGCAAGTTTCGATGGTTGAAGAATAAAAAGATTCCCGAGAGATACTTTGAGAATGAAGAGACTATTGAGTTTGAAGGAGTGACTTACAGAACACCGTCAATTAATAAATACCTGAAATGGAAGTACACTAACTGGAAAAAACCATATACAGGTAATACTAAAAATAAATGCTATTTAAACAAAAAAAAGTTGGTAGGCCATGTTTAACGAAAGAGCAAAAGACTACGACAATCTGAAATGGGTGTGGAATGACGAGTATCTGGATAGGCTGATTAAGATATGTGACGTTAAGAAGAGTCATACTGTGGTTGATATGGGTACAGGTACGGGCGCAGTGGCCTCGTGCATAGCTCCGTACTGCAAAGAGGTGATAGCTGTAGATAGTTCAGAGGAGATGCTTAAAGAAGCCAGAGAGCGCCACAGTGCAGATAATATCGAATACTATCAGCGTGACGTTACCGAGCCTGTATACGCAGGAGGTGCTGATTGCATTATAGCGAGAATGGTGTTGCACCATGTGACAAACGAACCTTGTCATGTGGTAGGTACGTGGAAAGACCAATTAAAACCCGGAGGTAAACTTGTTATAGCTGAAGGCATACCACACGAAGGAATAATAGGGTTTTTTACAAATGTTTTTGACAAAAAAGAGGAAAGGTTTGTTTTTGGTGCTGATGAATTAATCGTATTTGTAGATGGAATGAAAGACATAACACTTGATATCATTCCTCAGCCTGATATGAGTTTAAACAATTGGCTGGATAATTCCGGGGTAGAAGGAGACAAAGAAGAGATATTCGCCATGCACGTAGACGCTCCTGCTTATGTTAAAAAAGCGTACAATATGAGATTTAAGGACGGAGACATTATTATGGACTGGCGAACTGCAATAGTGAGCGGGGTGAAATGAAAGTATATCTCGATATGATATTAGAGGTTGATTCTATCCTTAAAGAGTGT
>JAAGZO010000340.1 GCA_024206195.1 bacterium
CATTCCATTACAAGTCAGCCATATCACAAACATATTTTTTTAAATTTGGAAATGTTCTTCTCGTCCTGCAAAAGCTTAGGACTACGTAGAATTACAGAAGAATTAAAATTTATGTGTTCACATGCAAGTATGCAAAACATTAATTTTAATGTTGTAACATAAAAGTATGTACTTTACTTTTACTGTTACTTCAAGTTGTCAACATATCACTGTCAATGTGTCAACGTGGGAACAGACAGTTTGACAACTTGCTCAAATGTATGTATAGGTGTCCATCTCCGCTTTGATCTATCCAGTTTGATCCACACCACTCAGATTTGTACCACTCCACAATGGAACAGATAATAGAGGCCGCTTAGAACAGACTCACTGCAGCATATGCCTATCATGTGAATGTGTGCTTACATACGTCACTGTTTATATGTGCAACTGTTTACTGTTGACAACTATGGATGATGGAGAAGCATGTACTGCTGTGGAACGTTTTTCCAAAAAAACCAAACCACATGCACAGAGACAGTAACCGAACTGACTAATGAGATGAGAATGACGGCACAGGTACACAAAATGTCCGCGTAAACACAGGATAGTAATATATCACAAATCAGTATTATATTATGTATATTAGACATATGTATCAGTATTATGTTGAAAACTGATTGTCTCGTTTAGCAATTCAGCTATTGAAATGCTCAGAATCTCAACAGTCGATGGTCCAGGCTGGAGGCTTTGATGTGTAGTGGAATTTCTGCAGCACCACGAACTTCGTTTCGTTCATACCTGATCTGTTCTTTAGTAGGACGAAGTAGCTTGCCTCCTCCCTTCAATGAATCTGGCCAGGAATCAATATCAGAAAGAGACGTATCCCAGCACCTTTTTCACCAAGATAGTTAGGCAGAACCTGTCAGAAGAGAATAGAATGGATCCTTGACCATCAACAAAGTTTAATTCTTCCCATATCGTAGAATCAATGCCAAACAAGCAACCGCACCACGTGCATATCCACACAA
>JAAGZO010000341.1 GCA_024206195.1 bacterium
CCGATCTACTTGCTGAGACTCCAGATTGAGCTGTTAAACAGGACAAATATCCTGATTATTGGAGAAATGTTCCCATGATCGATTTTCAAACTGTTGCTGGAAAAACTTTATTGGCTTTTCTGGCTGGTTATTTAACTCCTAAAACCACTGATTTTGATGATCAAAAATTGAGAACTTCTGACATGACTAAACCTCATGAAAATGTTTATCCGGGGCTTGAACCTTGTGCTCTAGCCCTTGGATCATTAGAAAATAATCCCAGAAGACTTGCTGCGATTCTTGAACAACATCATATCAAGACTAAAGCAGCTTGTCCTGGAACTGATGAAGATTTGTTGCAAATTTTGAAAGATACTCGAGATAGACCTTATCTCGAATTCTATAGAACTACTATTGATCAACAAGTTCAAAAGGAATGGAACACTAATCCAAACTTCCCAAGACTCCTTCATGGAGAGACATCGAAAAATCAGCACCAGATGTATTGAAGCTGTCACCCAGTGGAAAGCTCAATATGGGCGTAAGAAGAAGAACTTGTTGCGCATCAACCATCAATACTATGAACTGGGAG
>JAAGZO010000342.1 GCA_024206195.1 bacterium
CAAAGTTTCAAGAGAAAATTTTCAGAGTTTTCGAGTTCAGATAAGGATTCATCCGAATCTGAATCTAAGCCTAAACTTAATCAGGGTCGATACTTAGCATATTCGCCGAGTAGAAGCCCTGGTCCTGTGAAAAGAAAACTTTATAATAGTTTGAATCAAATTCAATGTTATAAATGTCAATCGTATGGTCACTTGGCATGAAATTGCAAAATTGACCTGCCAGTGTCGCCAGTGCAATTAATAAGACATAGATTGATTAACGATGTGGATCTAAGCAAAGAAGAATTCGAAAACAAAGAAGGAAGTTCCTGTTCTAAAGATTATGATCAAAAGAAAGAGAATCCCGTAGAATTGAATGGGATAAACTCAGAAATCGCAAAAAGCATCACAGAAGAACCAGAAGCAAAGAATGAAAAGGGACTTCAGTCAAAGTAAGAAAAGTAAGAAAGATTTTTGTATTGTTAAACCGAGAGAGAAATCTCCAGGACTTCATAAATCTGGGGAGAAATCTCCAGACTCTTATAAGTCTGAGGATGAATTCTCAGAATCGCAGAAATTTAAGAGAAAGTCTTTGGAATTTTCGAGTTCAGATAAGGATTCGTCGAAATCTGAATCTAAGCCTAAGCTTAACCAGAGCCAATACTTAGCGTATTCGCCGAGTAGAAGCCCTGGTCCTGTGAAAAGGAAGCCATATAATGGTTTGGATCAAATTCAATGTCATAAATGTCAATTGTATGGTCACTTGGCACGAAATTGTAAGATTGATCTGCCAGTGTCGCCAGTGCAATTAATGAGACATAGATTACTTGATGATGTGGATCTAAGTGAAGAAGAATTTGAAAACGAAGAAGGGAGTTCCTGTTCTAAAGATTACATTCCAAAGAAAGAAGCTAGAAGACATGAATCTAAAGTGCTTCCATGCTATACTAAAGCTGACATTGTTACTGTATGTGTAGCTGGAAAATATAAATGTGCCAGAGCTTTCATGGATTCGGGAGCTCAGGTTTGCTTTATTACAGAAAGATTTGCGAAGTGATTAGAACCTACTGTGAAAGGAGCTAAATATAAGTTTATATGCATTGGACTTAACCCTTTGTCAACCTCTGGCGGCGCG
>JAAGZO010000343.1 GCA_024206195.1 bacterium
AATATGAAGAAGCATTAGAATCCCAAAATAATAAGGATCTCCCCTCCGACGAACGGAGGGGAGGGCGGTAGAGAACAAGCTCTACCTTTGGGTGGGGTGGCTAGGTCCTACAGCCTAAGAGCTACCCCGGACCGATGAAAAGTGATTATCTTTAAGCGCATCAATAATCAATTTCAAGAGGTTGCCCCCAACTATTTTCGTCGCTCCGGGAAAGCCCTATCAAATAAGGCGTATTCATATTACACTTCAAACATTGTCAACAGATAATAAGCAGAGAAAAATTCTGATATTCTCAAATGCGTTCTTGAAGGTGGTGAAAGTGAATTTTAAAGTTGCCTAACGCCCGCCAATAAGGCGATTGGAAAGGTTAGCGAAGTGCCTTTGTAGCCTTGATACCTTCACAGGCCCAAACAGCCACAATAAAAACCTTGCTTTCCAATTCGCCTTAATTGGCATTGTTATACCGCCCGTTGCCATAATTGGATTTTCTTTTAGTTTAATTGCTGCTAGTAGGTTTCCTATATCAAACTCACTTCTCTTTGTTATTTTCTGTACTCCCTTTATCTAATTCCTGTCCCGCAGAAGTGATTATTCTCTCTTTAAACCCACCGAGTAATCGCAAAGTGTCCTCGTAGTAGAATGCAAGTATAAACGTAATTGCCGCAAAAGTTTCAAAACTGATTTCGGAAAAATTAAATTCCGCACCGGCTATGGTAATTGTTGTAAAACGCAAGAAGAACATAACTGCTATTGTAATACCGAAGGCTATCATCAAATCTCCCACAACCCGGACTGTATAATCTATCAAATTAAAACGGTGGCGTCTGATGACAATGCTTGCTCGGTAAATTGTTCGTATGATGACTCCAAAAATGCTCCAAAACCAAATTTCAACTATTAATATAGCTGGAGAAAGATTGTCAGGATCACCTATAAAATCGAGTTTTGTAGCAACAAGTAACGCGGCTTGAAATTCTTCATCGGATTTATAAACTGCAAACCAATCTACACCGTGTACCCGAAGATAAGTCCACATTGTAAATCCCCAAAACACTATAAGACCACTGAAAAACGCCAACCCGTGAAGAAATTGTTTGCGTTCTATATCTTTAGTTTTCTGATTAAGAAGTTTATCTGAAGGAGAGTGTGGCTTTTTCTTTGTTTTAAGGTCTATATCTTTACTCGTTACAGGAGTTTCTTCGTTCTTAGATTCTGTATCCTGTATCGTTGCATCAACAGATGTCTGTTCGTCATTTTCAGACATATCTATTCTCCTCCATTTTTACTAATGGAAAGTGAGTGGAACTTCATCAAGCGGTATAACGCCCGCAAATCAGCCGATTACGAGTCAGCTTCATTAACTCCAATGCCAATGGAATTTCGATGGCAAAACCAACTTCTAAAAATCGAAGGGTAGTAATTCGGCTGTATTTGCTTTGTTAGGTGGTAACGCCATATAAACTCTACCTTATACAATATATTTCAGCTATTTCCGGTTACAAAAATTTCAGCAATACGCTCTAGTGCATTAATTACACTACTCTGTTCCCTAATATCAATTAATTCAATTCTCAAATTGTATTCCAAATTATATTCATCCCTTAAAGCATCAATATCTTTTGTTGTAGGTAGTTTGTGATGATAAAGAATTTCTTCTAAAGGCGCCTCCTCATATCCTGTAAATATGTAATCTTTAGTTTGACCCTCTGGGACTTCTCTGAAATTTTCAGTTGGTGGAGAGGTATCAATGACTATTGCCATAGGCATTGT
>JAAGZO010000024.1 GCA_024206195.1 bacterium
TCTTGTAGAATGGACATCTGGAGATATCAGTTAGCGTGGGAAATTGAGTACCTCGCATTGTGAATGAGAATTGAGAATTGAGATAGAATCAAGATAGATAAAATGGAGGCACCAACGAGATATGAATTACACAAGTTCAGGTACTGAAGACGCTGTAACTAAGTATTAGGAGAAAGGAATAGGTATTTAAAAATAAGCCTCAAATACATTCTCCCAACTAGTATCGTGGCTTTTAGTGTCTGACTTATTCCTCTTGATTTTGAATTGGTGTATAAGCTGCAATACTAGATCGGACAATGTGATTGATTGGGAATATAAGCGTAGGAACTGTGTGTTTTGTAGTGTGTATCGTGACTTAAAATGCTTTTGTATTTGTGTTCATATGTGTCAGATTGTCAAGTTTAGCCCATTACACTGCCCTCTTTATATAACTAAGCAACTGTGCAAGAAGAACTACAAAACAGTGGGAAAATTCGACTCAAGACATCTGCAACAGCTCTGCAACATTACCTGCCTTGCTTCAGTGGACTCGACCGAGGAACTCAGTTTTCATATACTCCTGAACTAATTCATTCCCTCATTTTGCAAAATCAGAACATCCTTCAAAGATCCAAGGAACTGATTGTAAAACCTTCCTTTTTGGGATCCCTGCAGGGGACATGGGTCA
>JAAGZO010000344.1 GCA_024206195.1 bacterium
CATACTCAGAATAAACCTTGAGTAATCATTTAAAGACTCAAAAACAGTGCGTTTATCTACGCCTCTGTTAAATACGTGGTAAAATTCTCCTGTTTGAAAAGTTATATTTCTCATGATTCTATTATACCATATCATCCCAGCCTCCGAGTGCCTGGACACTCCAGGCACTCGGAGGCTGGGATGGGGGAAAACACAAAACTCCCCCGGTTGGTAACCGGGGGAGTTTTTATTTTACTTTCGTAAAATTTTGCTTTTCAACAAATTACTTTGCTGAGATTAACTAACTAGTCTTAGTTTATGAATGCTTGAGAACTATCAAGATCCTTTAACAAGTAACCGTTAGTCCAGTCAGAAGTAGCTGTTGTATGATTAGCAGCTGAACGATCTGACCATGTAATAGCTCCTTGAGCGTGAGCTAAAACAGTAGCAGCGTCTGTTGCATATAATGCAGCAGTACTAGCATCAGGATTAAACTTAACAGTAATAGAGTCACCTGTTGTCCAAGTTGAATTAGCACCTACAGTACTTCTTACTTGGTATGTCTTTGCAGTTGTTCCAACTCTAATTACTTCGTCAGCAGTACTTGCTGCACCTGATGTACCAACTAACAATTTAACGTTACCATCTCCATCAGCATCAAGAGCTACGTCTGTTAATGTTGCAGAAGCGTCTTTGTCATAAAGATACATATCAGTTACGTCTACACCACTAGTAGTAACAGTAAATCCAACTTGCTTAATCTCAACGTTTCCGTTTGAATCAGCAACTACTGTAAATTCATATATAACCCCACCTACTGGAGAAGTTAAGTTAGCTGATTTAGCAATTGTTGGTTTTGTCTTTCTTACGAAGTAAGTATTACCGTCAAGATCAGCACTTGATCCATTTGGAGTTGTTACAGCTGTACCAGCGTCGCCAGTAGCTTGGAACCCTTCATTGTAATCAAGATAGATATCACCAACCGCACCTGATGTAGCACCATTTGCGACAGTAGTCATATCCAAGTAAACTTTTAGACTTACCTCATCATCAGCAGGAACATACATATCAAGTCCTACAAATGTTGCTGTAGCATAAGCTTCAGCAGCAGCTGAGATAAATACTCCGTTAACAGATTGTTCAACACCATCTTTGTCTTCGTATTTAATCCTTACAGCAGCGGTTGAAGTAGCAAAGTTACTTTCAGTTTTTATCTTCAATTTCTCAACTGTAAATCCTTCGTTAGAAGCTGACATTGTGAACTCTGCCATGTAATTATCAGTTGATCCACCAAGTAGAATATCTGCTGATGGGTGGCTTCCGTTGTTAGCATAAAGCACACCTGATCCAACAGTAACAGTCTGTAGGGTTGCGCTTGAAGCTGTAACAGCACCACTAGTAATTTTTCCAGCTCCTGTTGCTGTCATAGCAGCATTCCATGGACCGGCGTCAGAACCAGCTTTGATATCAGCATGTACATCAACTACCTTTGATCCAGCAGCTGCTAGCTCAAAGTTTACTGATATAGCATTTGAAGTTGATGGAGAAACCTTAACAGTTCCAAGCATTTCACCAGAAATTCTATCTTTCAAGTACATATTAGAGATAGAAGCAGCTTCTGCAGCTGTTAAAGTAGCTGTAATAGAACTTACAGTAGCTCCTTCAGAAGCACCAGCCATGATTACGAATGAACCAAGTCTAGCTTCATTAGTTCCAGCTACCATAGTCTGATTACCGTAACCAGAATATTTAGTAATTGTTAATGTAGCATCAGTAATACTTAAAGTACTAGCTGATCCGTAAACAGCTGTAATCTCTCCATTATACCCAAGTGAAGACATCATTTGAATATTTGAAGCACTAGTTAAGATATTAAGTCTTACTGTTGTTCCATTTGTATGAGATGTACTATCACTTTGTTTAACGTCACCTATTACTTGAACAGTAGCAGTTTCACCAGCTTTAACAATAAATGAAGAACCAAATCCCCAACTAGTGATTGGATCACCTGTTGTTGGAGAATTATCGTCAGTCAAATCTTTAGTATTACCTAGTTGAACACCGTCAACATAGATTTTACCATTGTCAATACCTGAAACAGAAGCGCCGTCAGAAGTATCAGCAGTAACGCTCATATCTTTAACTTTCATGTCTTCTCCAGATGCTCTAAATAGCCATTCACCTAATACTACGTTTGTTCCGTCAAGAACAACTTCTCCTGATGGAGCTGTAGTAGAACGTGAGATTGACAAAGAACCTTCTGAGATTAACCAGTCAGCGCTACTAGCACCTTGTACTACTGCCCAACCTGCTCCGTCAGATCCACCTGCATATGGGTTTACGTAAACACCATATTCAGCGTCTTTTACTTTAACATCGTAAGCATTTTGAACAGTCATCTTAAATTGTCTTGTTGAACCTTTTACGATGTCAGCTTTGATGTCAAGTGTTTTAGTTTGTCCTTTAGTAAGTTCTAAAGGAGCGTCAGTCATATCAAACTCAACTTCATAAGCATCATTCATCTCTGCAACTTCAGATAACAAAGTTCCAAGATAATAAAGTCTGAAATTTACAACATCACCTTTTGAGATGCTTCCAATTTCAGTAAACTTCATTTTTTCAACTTCTAAAGCTTGAGCAACACTAGCTACTTGCAAAGTTGCAATTGTGTAGTCCATGTTGTCAGGATCAACTCCAGTGTCAGCAGATGCAGGGATTGTAGGATTACTAACAGTTAGTTTTCCTAAATCACTAACATTAGCTGTTGACATCAAGTTACCAGCAACTGTTCCCATACTTACTGAAGCTCCGTTTGTTTCAACGTCAGAAGCATCAACAATAGAAAAGTTAAGAGTTTTTCCTGAACCAGCATCAGCGTACATATCACCCATTAAAGTAACACCCATTGTAGTTCCTGCTGGAACTGTAAATAGACCATTAACTTCATCGGTAAATGAAACGTATCCACCAGATACAGTAGCACCTTCAGTTAAACGAGTTTCCCCGTCATAAAGATACATAGCGTCTAAATCTGTATTAGCTGAAATTCCACCTCTTTTATATCTAACTTGAGTAACTTTTACATCACCATCGTTAGCAGCAACAAAGTTTACTTTAGTAAATGGAACATAAGCTTGAGCGTAGTTGTTTGTAGAATCTAAAACAACAGTAGCTGAAGCTGGAGTGTCAGATGCTAATGCAACTGTCAAACCTGTTCCTGCTCCTGCTTCGATTCCGCCAACAACACCAGCGCCTCCACCTTGTGAAGTGTCGATCATTGTTTCGTCAGCAGCTTCTAGTTCGTCACCAGCTGTTGGTAATTCATAGTCAGCTGCTACAGCAACTACATCAGCTGTTTGTAAACGATTAGCCATCATAGCTGCTTCATTAGCAACTTTTCTAGCCATACCGTCAGCATCGATGTAATAAACATCATCTTCGCCTGCTCTTTGAACCATTGTTCCTTCTGGATGAGCTGCAGCTAAATCTGCTCCAGTAGAATCATAGTTAGTAAAGAAAGCATCTGGAACGTCAACTACTCTTTGAGCCCACATGTCGCCATATAGAGCTTTAGCTGTAGCTTCGTCTGGAATAGCTCTCAAAACACCATTACTTTCTACTGCGTATACTTTTGGATTTGTAGTAATTTTTACTAATTTGGTTCCTGGTCTCATTGTTACGTTTGCTCCAAGAGGGTAACCTTCAAGTTCTGCTTGAGGTATGGTTACAACTCCGGACCAATCTGAATACCAAGAAAAATATGTCGCTTCGTTAGGGAAAACGTATCTTTTTTCATCAGCGCCTAAGTAATAGACAGATGAAAGACCATCCATTTTGATCAAATCTCCGCCTGAAGCAGCAGCATCTACATTAGGTGCTACAACAACTGACATTGATAGAACAGTCATCATCATTACGCTGATAGTAAAGATTTTGCGTAATTTTTTCATAATTAATCTGTATTTGACTTGCTCAAAGTCTATTAAATAAATTCAATAAACTATTGAAACAAGTTTAGATTCTTTTGCTAGATTATTAGATTTAATATATAGACCTAATTTAGTTAAATCGACCGGAATTCCGTCCACCCTCGCGCTTATAAACGTGATGGTAGTAAATCATGGGGAAAATTCACTCCTCCCGTGTATAAACACGAGGGCGTTTTTTCGACAAAGTGCCGAAAGTAACGTTGTCGATTTAAAGATTAATCTAGTAAAGAATAGTTAATAATTTTTAACAGATTTTCCCAAATGGGATCGACTTTTAACAAATCTGTTTCGGGATATAAATCCCTAGTCCGTTAATACGGACCTATCAGTTTTTCAAATTTTTTCTGAATAAACTGATAGGTCAGTACTATTAATTTTTATTCCACAATAATATCGCTTGAAGAAGTTCCAACCACTTCTTCGCTTACGCCTTTAACTTCTCCGTCCTTATCCATCATAACTTCTATTTCTTCTAACTTTTCTAAAGTTCCTTCATAGTCTTTTTCTTCAAATAACTTTTCTGCTTGTTCTAATATTTCTTTTTGGTCTTCGCTATCTTTATTATCCTCAAGTTCAGCTACATCTGTTGAGGTTGCAACATCTACCTTTTCTTCTTCTACTTCTAAGTTTTCCACAACTTCAACAACTTCATCTTCTATATCATCTTTGCCTGTGGAAATCTTTATTCCATCCTCTGTCTTTCCTAGTCCAGCACTAAAAACAGCTGAATCATCATCAGTCTCTTCATTACCATCCTCACTATCTTCTTGCTCAATATCTTTTATGCTATCTCTTACTATGCTAATCTCCTTTTTAAAACTTGCTGCTAACTTTTCATGTCTTTCTTCATCTTCTGAAGGATCATAGCTTGGATCTGCAAGAATAACTGTTATATCTTTTGCTCTTTGACTTGCGAATTTTGTTTCTAATCTGCTTTTTTTATTTTTATTAAATGTAACTGCAAGTTGTGCTTTTTCTGAGATTACTTTTGCTATATATAATGAATCACCTGGTTTACTTTTACTAGTAAATCTAACTCCAAATCCTCCACCTATAACTAAGACAACTAAAATAACAGCCATTGCAGGCTGTTTTGCGAAATTAAATATATGCATTAAAAAACTTACTTTTACTTCTGGAGTAACAGATGCTGAAACTTGAGAAAATAAAAGATCTCTATTACTAGTTTTCCAGTCAGCATCAGGCTTAACTTCTTTTAAGCTCTTTAGTTGTTCGATGATGTCTTTTTCGTCCATATAATGAAAATTTGAACTAATTATCTTTTGTTAAGTCTTGTAATGCTTTAAGCGCTCTATGTATTAAAACTCTTATATTACCATTTGACTTGTTAACTATTTTAGAAATTTCAGATACTGATAATTCATCAATAAATCTAAGTACAATTATTTCTCTGTATTCATCTTTAAGCTCGTAAAGTTTCTTTTTAACGATTTCGAAATCTGAGGAAATAATTGCAGATTTTTCAATATTTTGATTTTTATCCTCTATGTCTAGCTCTTGCTCTATATCTAAGGATATATTTCTATTTTTATTTTTTCTATAATGGTCAATGATTGTTGTTCTTGCGATTGTATAAATCAATGCCTTTAATGTTTTAAAATCTTTAATTTTATTTTCTTGAATGTAGTTCCAAACTTTTAAAAAAACTGCTGAAGTAAGGTCATGAGCATCATCTTTATCACTAACCTTAAAATATACAAATCTATATATCTGATCTACATATAAATCATAAGCCTCTATAAAAGCATCCTTGTCTTTTTTGCTTTTTAGCAAGGCGAAAATTTTTTTTTCGCTACCTTTTGATTCAGTTTTTTGTTTATCTGAATTCATCTACTTATATATTAGTATACGATTAAAAACTAAAAACGTTACAGTTTAAACTTGAAAATACATCAAATAATTTTAACTATAACAAAAGTATAAGGGCATGACCCTTATTTACCTATAATACTACGCGATATTTAAAAAATTACTTTCAGACTTTTCCCTAACGAAGACAACAAAAGAGTCCTCAAAGTCTAGTTACAATTTATCATATCATGATTTAAAATACAATAGGTTTCAAGAAGCAAAAAAACAGAGTTCCAACCCCTAAACGGATTATTTACTATTTAAAATTACTGCCAACCTGTCCGCCTCGGGAGGATCAACTTACTTAAATTAATTCCAAAAAATTTATTTATCAGAGGCTAAACCTCTTGTTAATTTAAAATTGAGAATTTAAGCGAAGCACCATGCTCTTGCATTATTTAAAATTATATGCAAATATATCTCTAGATAGCGACTTAAGTCCACACTGCTCTGGACTTAAGTCTAAAAATAAGCGTTAAAAAAATGTAATTTTTAGTTAACAAAGTAGACTTAAGTCCAGGTGTATGTGGACTTAAGTCTAAAAAAAGTTCGTTTTTAGCCAAAAAAACGGACTTAAGTCCAGGTGTATGTGGACTTAAGTCTAAAAAATATCATGGAAAAAGAGATTAAAAATGAAGATTTAGCGACAAATTTAGAAACCAACACTGATAATGAAATAGTTGCTAATACAGAAAAAAAATCAAAAAAGAAGAAAAAGGATAAAATAAAAGATCCTTCTTTCTTGCCATCCACAGAAGAAGACACCATTCTTTGGTTTTCTGTATCTGTAAGTGCTCAAATCGGCGGAGTTCAAGACAAAACTATAAGAAGGGCTATTAAATCTCATCTAGTAAAATACAAAGTTACTAGTAATAGATATTTAGTTGAATTCAAATCTTTGATAATCTTTATCCACTCAAACACAAAACTCAAAAATAAATTTTATCAATTCGGACTTGGGCAACATATCAAAGAATGGAAATAACAACTTAGAAAATTATTTTATGATGACTATAAGATGGTATTTACTGCTCAAACAAACCATTTAACTGTCTTTGCTCTTGGAAGTTCTCCTGACGGAGTTGCGCCGTCTGCTCCAACTTCTTTGGCTCAATCTTCAGGTTCTGGAACATCAGTTGGACTATCTTGGACAGCCCCAACTACAAACTCTGATCTTACTTCTTTAACCGATCTTTATGGATACGCAATTTACCGCTCAACTGACGGAACTACTTATTCACAGGTAAATTCAAGTGCTGTTACATCAGCATCTTACACAGATACCTCAACTTCAGCATTTACTAGCTATTATTACAAAATTACAGCAGGAGACGATGATGATACAGAATCAGCTTATTCTACTGCTGTTCAGATGTGTTCAACAGATAGTGTTACGAACGGAACAATAGATAGTAGTTGTAATGTTACTTGTAACTCAGGTTTTGAACAAAGTGGTAATACATGTGTAGTTAATGGAGGATCAGTAATAATAGTCAATGGCGGAGGCGGAGGCGGAGGATCAACTCCAAGTCCTACACCTACAGTAGAAGCAACTGAAGAAGAAGAGGAAGAAGAGGAAACTACTGAAGAAGAACAAACAAACGCTGAAACTAGTAACGAGACAGAAGAAGAAACTAATGTAATTGAAGAAGTAGCTACAGAAGTAAAAGAAGTAGCACAAGCATTTGCTAATAAAATAACTCAAATCATATCAGAAGCATTAGAAATTGCTAAAGCTGATATTAATGGATTGTTAAATCGCTTTAGATTCAAAAGAGACTTATCTAAAGAACAAGTGGTAACCAAGAAATATGTAAAAGCTTTGATAAAAAATGCAAAAGGATTTGAACAAAAACATCAACATGCTCTAACTAATTTCGTAGCTTACGGAACAGACACAACTCTAAAATTAGGTGAAGGAGAACGTGCTGGTGTAGTTAATTCGTACAAATCAGCTCTTGGCAAAATGCCAAAAACAGATGCAGAATGGAGCGATGTAATAAAAATTGCTAACGGAAGATGGCCTAGTGAAACAAGTGAAGAAACAGAAGCTAATGCTACTGCTGCCTTTAAAAAAATCTATAAACGCGCACCAGATAGATCAAATCCACATGATGATGCTGCAGTCGTAGTAATTTCTTATGGACTACGCCCAACAGACAGAAACTTAAACTCAGAAAAAGCCGCAATCAAGTCATTTAGAGCAATTTATGGATACGACCCCGTATCAGCTGTAGCTTGGGATATTGTACGTGCTATAGCATATTCTGGAGCAACTAGATAAATATAAAAGAGAGCTTCCCAATAGGGAAGCTCTCTTTTCAGACTAAACCTTACTTATAAAAAATGCTATAATAAAATTATGGACTCAAATCTAATATCTACAAATAACCACCGCCTAAAAATGGTGTGTGGATATTTATTTTCTCATGGGGAAGATTCGTCATTTTTGCTGCAATATCCCGAGCGCCATCCTGATTTTGGGTCGGAGCCCATATATCACAACCATCATTGCGTACATTTGCAGTGCAATTCATTGG
>JAAGZO010000345.1 GCA_024206195.1 bacterium
TCTTGCGCTTGTTCCATACCTCCTTGTTGTTGCATTCCTGCCTGACTAGCCAACATCTTTGTATTAACATCACTCTGCACCATACCATCATTAAGTAGCTTGATGTTATTCTTGGTTTGTGCAAGTTGTAACTCAATGAACATATCAGCAGCAGTCTCAAGCTGACTAACATACTGCTCAGGCATATCTAAGAGAGGAGCCATTGCTTTTTCATAAATAGATTGAGCAATAGGGTTTTTTGTCCTCTGTGACATTTCTGCAAAAATAGACAAGGCTCTCTGCTTCTGATCAAGCCCTAGCTCACTCTTCTTAATGACAACATCGTGTCTTGGAAGTGTAGCTATCTCGTTAACTGTCTTGTAGTTTGCAAGCTCTCCAACTATTGTGTAATTTGATTCTTCAGGAGTTGTTAACACTTTCTTATTTATTGTAAACTGAGCACCTGTTTTAGCGTTGGTAAAATCTCTCTCTTTGCCTTTGTAAACAGTTTTACAGGCATAGAAATAATCCTCAGCCCACATCTTCTCTACAGAAGCAAGAATCTCTACAATACCTACATGAGCCACTTGTGCTTGATCTTTCTTATCTCTAAACAATACACCAGATTCATTAGCGCCCTCAGAACGCCCACTAACAGCAGCAGTGGTGTTTGTGTACCATTCTGCAAAGTTGAACATTTGCTGTACAGAGTCTTGAGTTCCTTGAGGAAGGTCTGATCTAGGAATTTGCATTATTCCATCTGCCCTAGCATCAGAAGCAGCCTTGAACACCTTTCCTGGAGTGGCTTTGTTTTTTTGGAAATTCTTAAATTCTCTTTCGTCCTTAAAGAAGTCTTCCTTAACTATCAAGCCACCATTACCACTTGTGATCTGGTTTCCAGTAATCATACTGTTACGCTTATTGTATGTACTCTGACAGTCTATAAGGCCTGTAGAAACACCCTGTCTAACACCACCTGTATTATCTGTAGAAGCTACATAAAAAGGTAGATGCCCAACCTGAATAGGGTGATCTCCTTCCTGTAAAATTAGTCCATGAACAAGTCCTGGAGCTATTGTCATCACTTTACAAATGTTTACAGTGTCTATGCGTTTAACGTAGTCATCATTCTCTACAATGGTGCCTTTGTCGTCTCGCTTAATGTCTGGGTTTTCATTAGCATCTAAATAGCGTTTCAGCTTCTTAGAATAGAGCTTTTCTTTATATACGGTTTGCATATAAACAACTTCAATAACCCTAAAGCGTTGCCCTGCCCCATCAATAAACAAACTGTCTGTTTCTGCTAAATACTGAGGCTCTTCTATCGAATCCATAGCCCCGTCCCTATTTTCATAGTTCTTGATAGCTAAATCAATCTCATCATTATTTCTAACGTTATAGTTGTCTCTAAGTTGTCTAGCTGTCATCCAAGAGCTTTTATAAGCATGACTACAATCACGAATGTTATCTGTTTTCCAGAACTCGTCAAACTCAATATCAATAAATCTATTAAGCGCTTTACGGCCTACATTACCAAGCTTGGAGTGCGTATAGTCTTTGTACATCTCCATTACACCGGTGTGATTCAATGTATCTTTTACAAACCTATTCCATTCCTTTGAGTAGTCCCCTCTCTCGTAGTCATAGTCATACAGGCTTTGCACAATGTTTGTTTTTGCTACATTCTCTTGATTGGAGGGGGTGAATGTAATCTTATTTGGGTTACGGACAATCTGCCCATACACCTTATCAATGTTAGGTTTAACAATGTTCAGTGTGTTTGCCGGTCTTCCTTGTTTCTCCAAAGTCTCAAGGGATTCAGGATCCCACCCAGCTTTATTAATACCGACATAAATATCTTCAGAGGCCCTGAAATTATCCCTGTCTTGTTTATTGGCCGTCACTGTATTTATGTACATTGTAGACCAATAGCGTGTATTCTCTATAGCATTTCTTTCTTGCTTTATTTTCTCTATCTCACCATTACTATTTTGACTCTCATGGTCTTGGAA
>JAAGZO010000346.1 GCA_024206195.1 bacterium
ATGTGGTTTGTTATTGCTCACTGGCAGCGCAGGTCTGAATTCCTCGAGAGGAAGACTCTTGTGGTTAGGAGACAAGTTACGGTAGGTTGCGGTACAAAACACCGTAACCTCATGACATACGGTACACGTACAAAAGCACTTCAGGATCCTTCATTACATTTCGTCAGGGGGTTAAAGAAGCAGCGACCTCGATGCAGGTCATAAATATAAATTTAAATTTTGAAGGATAAAGGAAGGATCAAGAAGGCGGCAGATAAGGTTAAATACACCTAATAAGAAAACACTATTCTCAGTCATAGGCAGGAGTTCTTCTTCCGATGGTTAATTTGATCTTCTTATTCTCTTGCGAAATAGGAAAGTGGATTCTGGAGCTTGTTGTTGTGCGAAGCGAGAAACAGACAGCATGAACAAGTAGCATTTGTGGCCAGGAAAAATTAAAGTCCCCACAGTCCAAAATTGTAGTTTGCGGATGAAAGATTGTTCAGATTGTTCATATTCGCCAAGCGGAAAGTTTCTTTCATTGATAGTCGGTTGTAATTAGAACTCATTTCTATCACCATAGATAGAAATAGTGGATTTTCGGCTTTAGCCACAACAGCATAAAGCGGAATGCTTGTTGATGATTCAAGCGACGTTGATCCGGCCATAATTGTTGTTGAGCAATGGCCATAGTTAAAACAGCGCGTAGGAACGTTTGAGGGCGCTGAAGTTCAGTTGGGCAGTCAATTAGCGGGCAGCCACAATGGCTGAATGAAAGACAGACGGTTGTTATTGAG
>JAAGZO010000347.1 GCA_024206195.1 bacterium
GCAAAGTTAATAAATGGAGACTGAGTTTGGACAACTCTTTCTTTCAAAGTAGTCGTCACAGTGATGTCACTGCCTTTTGGTTATGGAGTGGCAGGGACCTTGAAAGTGACACCTGAAGGAGTTGTGTCTTTTGGAATAGTACCTGAATCTGAAGATTCAAGGTGTGATGGAGTCGGAGGTTTCTTCTGAACTCCAACTGATGAAGGTCAGGTAATCGGAGGTCGAGGAAGAGGAGCTTTGAAAAACTCTTTTGGAGTCTCCGTAGTTTGCCTTTGTTTCTGTATAGTAGCAGCTCATGACGTCTCTTGAGCTTTATGTGTTTGGAAAACTTCTTCAACCAATTCTTGTTTCTGAGACATCTTCTGATGATATTTAGCCTGTTGTTTCCCTTTATGATGATAATCAGCAGGCGAATGTCAATATCTTTTCCATTTCTTTTCTTGAGTTGATTCTTCAGTAGGTAAAGATTTCTCAGCTTCAGTATCAGATTTTTCATCTGACGAGGTAGTTTGTTTATCCGAAGATTTCAAAGCAATACCTCCTGTTTCAGTAAATTTAGTGAACTTCACAGTAAATTGTCCAGGAACGGAAAATTCAATTCCTGGAGTATTAGTTTTAGTCCTGGGTCTTCCAATCAAGGTAGACTCAGAAAATATTTTTGAATCCAAGGAAACTTTTAAAATAGAAGTTTCCTGGTGAGTTTTGGAAGTACCAGGCTCAACAGCCTGATCAGTATCCATGCTTTCTGGGACGTTCTGTTGAAGCAGCTGAGATTCAGCTTCAGAGATAATCTTTTCTGAACCTCCCATCAATAATGTGGTAAGCATATATTGACCTAGGCTCATTCTATAATAAGCCCAATCAGAGATAGATTGATCTTGATAGGTTTCTTGATCTTGTTGTTCATAGTGCTTATATATAATGGATTGATTGATTTGATTGTAAATTTCAATGATTTCAGGCCA
>JAAGZO010000348.1 GCA_024206195.1 bacterium
GGATGAGTCTGGTTCGGCAAGAATGCAGACTCTATTCGCATCCATCGTTCATGAAACGTCAGTAGCAAAAATACTCGACGTGTACCATATCAGCGTGAATCCTACTCTAAATTTCTGCTTTACTATGTTTCAAAATTATAGCATCAATCCTAAGTTTGAGGAATTCTTTTGATCGCTTAGAGATGAAAGTTGTTTCTATTTTACAACTGCTGTTATCGAATTTGATACCGATTATTATTATGAGTTCTATGATGAGTATCATTTTGTTGCTGCTGTAGCAATCGATGTGCTGAATAGTAGCGACACTGACATATATTAAGGAAAATAAATTTTATAAACAGAAAAACAACTAGCAAATTCTCACAGTGTGACTTTAGCACTTTATGCTTACAGATATAATCCATCCTTTCATCCTTTTCATCAAAGCGAGGTGCATATAATTTTACAGCTGGAAGAAGGCGGAATGTATCGCTTGTATCCTGCACTTTTCATTGAATGTGATATACTGATAGGGGCGTGTTTCTTTTAAATGCTACAATCAATCAAAACCTGTACAGCGCTGTACATAGAAGAGATACATGACTTCAGCAAAATGGAAAGTAATCACCGGAAAAAACGAAATCTTAAGGATCTCTATTAAAAAAGGCCACCCAGTTGGTGGTGAATTTTCCCATATCGTCGGGGAGGTCAGTGTCGACCGCGATGATGGAAGGGCGGTCTCTGATATCGTACTGGCACAGGGCCGAGACGATAATGTAGGCCCAGAAAGGTACATCTGGGCTTATCATCGGTGGGCTCAAATTGTTCAGAATTAGCCGGTTTCCCGACCCACATATCTCATGTAGCATAACTCCGAGAGCCCAGCTGAGTTCATAGCTGAAAAGGTATAACTGACATCAATTAACCGTTTGATCAATGTGACTCTAGGTGCTGTTAGCAATGGATTCTGATAGGCAACAAGATGATAGATAGATAGATAGATAGATAGATAGATAGATAGATAGATA
>JAAGZO010000349.1 GCA_024206195.1 bacterium
CCAGAAATATTTAACAAATAAACTTTGCTCGAATTTAATTTCAGTATCGTTTTCTTTAGGACTGAGAATAACAGCATATATTCCTTCTTCTTTGACCTCAGAAAGTAACTCAAAGTTTCCTTTTTCTTCGGGCATTTCCCTATTTTTCGCGCATTCCCACATTTGAGTATTAGTGTTCAATTTACCCAAACAAATATCAGTTAAAGGATTTAATTTCATTTCTGAATTTGTGGTTGTAATGTTTTTATTAATATTATTATCGATTAGTTCCTCATGTTTATGCGGGAAATCATATGCTAAATTTAAGAGGATTTGATTTTTTATTTTAAGTTTATTAAAGTGGTTGATTTCAATTTGGATTGCTGAGGATAAAACTGCGTATTGATATTCGAGGACGAATTTATTTTGAGCATCGGCATATGGGAAGATTTTCATGATATCGTCTTGGCGAGTGGCGGTGTAGCTTGTAGATGTAGAACGGAATTTTGAGGTGGGGATGGATTTAATGCTGACTTCCACGTTTTGGGCGAGGATATCGTTAGTTGTGCTAGTGTTGTTTCGGTTATTATATTCGTTCTCTTTTTCTTCCATTTCTTTCTCGGCTTTCTCAGTATCACTATCATCGACATCAATATCCTTGGTATCATCGGTTGATTCGTCGTCTTTAGGAGTATTATCTTTGTTATCTTTGTTATCTTCGATTTGTTCCTTTTCTTTTTCAGCTTTCTCAGCATCACTGTCATCGACATCAATATCCTTGGTATCATCATTTTCGATTTGTTCCTTTTCTTTCTCAGCTTTCTCAGCATCACTGTCATCAACTATAATATCCTTGGTATCATCAGTTGATTCGTCGTCTTTAGGAGTAGGAGTAGGAGCTTTTTGTAGTAATCTTGTTTTGATTGGTTTAGTCTCGTCTTCAGTACTACCATTAGTATTAGTATCAGTATTAGTATTATTTTCAATTTCCTCCTCTTTTTCAGCTTCAGACTCAGAGCTACTCTTTGCATCCTTGGCATCGTAATAAAACGTATTCGCACCAATCTTAATCGTTCCAATAATCTCATTCATCTCACCCACAATTATCTCCGAGCTAATATCCCTATGCGCATTTACAAACATCTTAATATTAGTTCCCACAAAGTTCCTCTTAGCCTGGACACAGTTACTCATCTCACTCACACACGAGCCATCAAAGCATCTAAACGGCGTATCAATAGGACAATTAGCCAAACCCGCACATTCTGATATTTTCTCAACGCAATCTCCAGTAGGACACATTAAAGGTTTACCCTTGGGGCAACCACCGTATTCAGGGCATTTCTTCCTACATATTCCATCTTCGCAAAGCATATTACCTTCTGCACATTCTATATTAGTTCTTTCCTCACCACAGTCTTTCTCACTTGCCACACATGAACCATCTTTACACTTATAACTCTCCCCAGATTTAGTACAACCTGTAAAGACTGGACAGTGCTCTATCTCAGTTCTGCAAGTTCCATCACTACAAGTCGCCTCATTAATATCACATATCGATGAAGTTTTGAACTTATTCACAATACATTCCCTTGGAGATTTAGTACAATGCCCATTTCCGCAGTGGTAAGGTGTGGAAGGTGGGCAGGTATCATCGAAGCAGGAGAAGATATTATCTACGCATTTACCAGATGTAGGGCAGAGAATTGGATTTGTAGGTGGACAAGTATAATTTGATTTACAATTATCTAAAGAAGTAACACAACTTCTGTCAAAACACGTGAAGGGTTTGTTACTCGGACAAGCAGGTCTTGTTAAGCAGAATGATGATTTTTGCTCGCATGAACCGTCTGCGCATAGATAAGGCTTGTAATCAGGGCACTGAATTCCTAGTGAACAGTGTTCATGATCTCCCTCATACATATTTGTAAATTTATTAGAGACTGATCGTTCTGAAACTGGGTATTTCCTACATTCCCCTGAAATACACCTAAATGGCGTTTTAACAGGACAGAGTGATCTGTTAAGACAATCAAGATATGTTGGTTTACACATACCATCAAGTGAACATCTTACCTGGCCTTCAGGGCATTTTGTGCCTAATCTAGCGCATGCTCTCATAGACTTAGCGCAAGTACCGTTATTCGTGCAGTAAACCATCTTTTCAGGGCAGTTAGTTTCTGCTTTGCAATCAGTTAGTGATTTCACGCATTTTCCATTAAGACACTTGAGTGGTTTAGCGGATTTACAGCCACTTGCATTAGGGAATTGCGAGGAATATTCATTACATTCTGAGATTTTATTTACACATAATCCAGAATTTGAGCATTTGGAAGGTTTTGATTTCATACACCCAGAGAGATTTAGGCAGGACATTTCATCGAAAGCACATGAGCCGTCTTCGCATCTGTAAGGACGGGTTGTGGGGCAGGTGTTAGTCATAGGGCATAAGTCTTTTGATTGACGGCAAGTGCCGTCGTTACATCTTTCATAGCCGAGGGGACAGGAAAAGACGATATTACATTCTCCAGGGGAAATAGCGCAGATTCCGTCAGGGCAGGATGTCATTTCAGTAGGGCATTCCTTGTTTAGTGATAATGAACTGCTGGTGGAAGTTGATTCACTTTCGGTTTCAGTATTATCATTGCCGGTTGAACAGAAAGCGTGGGAAACCACGCATTGACCTTTGGAACACTTGTAGGGAGTTTCTGGGGGACAGATTGGGATGTTGCAAGTTGATTTGTATTTGTTGATACAG
>JAAGZO010000350.1 GCA_024206195.1 bacterium
AAGGACCTCGCTGCCTTTTGATTCTATCCCTTTGATCTTTTCTTTTTGATCAGCATTAAGTTCACTCCGCCCTATGAGGACAAGCCTTGCCTGCATTCTTTCTGCTAAATATTTGCTTAGCTCAAGACCGATGCCTCCAGCACCTCCTAAAATAATGTATACACCGCCTTTCTTAAACAGTGTTTCATTAACTGGAGGAAGTAAAACAGATTCCAATGAGCGGACATATCGTTCATTGTTGCGGATCACGATCTCTTCGCCAAGCTTGCTCCCCGGCTCTGTTATTATTGCCGTTATTAAAGTGTCTGATTCCAACTGCTCCAGACTGATATCCATGCAGCTTATGTCAAATTTAGGATATTCCTTGGCCATGGCTTTGGTAAATCCATGCAAACTTGATGAATAGGGCTTTGTTGCCTCTTCAGAGGTTAGCTGGTGTACATCATTGGTGATTACTTTTAGTTTAACAGGATGCTTGGTAAAACCATGTTTGCTTAACGACTTGATCAGTCTGAACAGACTGAATACCCCTTGCTCCTGGCTTTGTTCCAATGCATTAAGGTCATCTGTATTTATATCTCCGGTCTCAATACCACCTAAAAAATAAATGATGTCTATGTGGTTAAGCTGACCAACACAACTATCTAAGGTAAGGGGATCATCTGTCTTTATCTCCCAGGTTCTCTTTGAATACTGTTTTGTTTTTGTACCTAATTTAATTTCTATTACATCATCTTCAGAATATGCTGCTGCAAGTTTTTGTTCAATACCAGCGCTTTCTAAAGGGCAAATTATAAGAATGGTTCTCTTTTCTGACTTGTTCTCTGTTGTTTTAGGTGCAAAGGTCTGGGTTGAAGATAACGGCGCAGGCTTCCATTTGGGAATAAAAAACATTTTTGCAAAACGATCTTCATCACCTTTTGAATCATTTAGTGATACATCTTTTATCTCTCTCAAAGATACATCATGAAGTTTAATGCATACCTGACCTGTTTCATCCAAAATCGCCACATGGTACCTTTGCTGGCCAGCTAATTTTACATATGAATAGCAAGGGGACGTAAGAGGGGCCAATACTTCAACCTCTTCTACACCAAAGGGCACCATGGGACTTGTATGGGCTGTTCTGGACTCTGATATGGCAAGGCCTGCTATTGTTTGGAACGCTCCGTCCATCAGGGTTGGATGGAGCGTATATTCATTTAGTTCATTCTCATGAGATGAAGGCAGAGATAACACGCCTAGTGCTTCTTCTTCATTATAATGTATCTGCTTCAATGTTTGAAAATAGGTTCCATAATTGATACCGATGCCGTCAAACATGACATAAAGCGATTCTTTATCAAACTCTTGTGTGCATCTTGATTTAATATCGTCAATGGACACATGTTGAACATTGATCTCTTTCGAATTACCATTAACGCGATATTCTCCTCTGGCATGGGTAATGGTATGAGTGTCATTACAACTCCGGATCTCATAAAGCAGTTTTTTACCTTCTTCCTTTACAATAATCTCAACATCTTTTTTGCTATCTGCAACAAGAAGAGGATGAAGCCATACGGTTCGGCTTATATTATAATTATGGTTTGTGTTGATCTGGGTAATGGCGGCTTGTGCCATCTCTAAGTAACCAACTCCGGGTAATATGCATTGACCGCCCACCTTATGATCTTTTACGATCAGATCAGTGCACTGCAGGGTCTTATGGAAAACAGTACCTTGATTTGGTAGTGTCGGTACAACTCTGTCAATCAGAGGATGGAGCTTTGCGGTATGACCATTACCACCAGAAACAGTATGAACTGCCGTGCTTGACTCTTGCACCCAATAACGCTCTCGCGCAAATGGATAGGTCGGAACTGATATACGACTTGGAGTATGATCAGGATATAATAACTTCCAGTCTATCCCAACTCCTTCTACCCAAAGCTGTGCTATTTTTGAAAACTTCCTCTTTTCAATCCAACTGTCTATTATTTCTTTGGCATCTTCATCCTGACTTAAAAGATTGGATCTCTTTTTATTGTCTCTCACACTGCCAATATATAATTCTTCAACATCTCTATTTTTAATATATCCCGACAGCTTGTTGCTCAGTTCTTCTGCAGACTCTGCAACCACTGCCAAACGCTCTTCCATCGGCTCACGGCCGACTTGCAGAGTATAAGCAAAATCAATGAAAGACACTGATGGATCTCCTAAAAAGGATATCATTTCATTGACATATGCTTTTAACCGCTCTTCGGTTTTAGCTGACATCACAATAATCTTAGGCACTTGACTTTTGATAGTCGATTGTGGAACTAATTCCTCATACTCCTCAAGTACAACGTGGGCATTGGCTCCACCAAATCCAAAAGAACTTACTCCGGCTCGTCTAGGTATCTCCTGGTCATTATCATCTAACAAGCATTCCCACGGCATGGTCTCTTCTACTATATAAAATGGTGTATCCTTTAACTCGATATAGGGGTTAACCTCCTCAAAATGAACTGTTCCTGGCAGCTTTTGGTTCTTCATGGACAAAAGCACTTTGATTATACCGGCTATTCCTGCGGCTGTCTCCAAATGACCTATATTGGTCTTTACTGTACCGATTCCACAATGAGGTTCCTCAGGGATTGGTTTATCCTCCCTCTTGTACAGCTCAACAAATGCTTTCTTTAAACCATTTATCTCAACCGGATCTCCAAGACTTGTTCCTGTTCCATGGACTTCTATGTAGCTTACTGTTGATGGATCTATTTGCGCCCTTTCATATACATCTATTAATAACGCTGTCTGGGCCTTGGCATTAGGCGCTGTTAATGAATTTGCGCGACCACCATGGTTCTCTGATGTCCCTTTAATCACAGCATAGATATGGTCCCCGTCCGATTTAGCACGGCTCAATGGCTTTAAAAATATTGCGCCTGATCCTTCTCCTCGGACATAGCCGTCTGCACGCTTGTCAAAGGTCTTGCACTTGCCATCAGGACTCAGCATTCCAGCCATGTTAAACGCCATGAACACCATGGGATTAAGAAGTACATTTACACCACCGGCTATGGCCATCTCGCAGGTGCCGTCACCTATGGCTGAGACTGCACGGTGGATAGCTATCAATGAACTCGAACATGCTGTATCTATCGGCTCGCTTGGACCATGAAGATTCAATAAATAGGATATCCGGTTTGCTAAAATCGAGTGTGCGTTACCTGTTGACACATGGGACTCCATCCCTGCAGGATTTGTTCTTAATATCTCAGTGTAATCAAAACTACCTACACCGACAAATATACCGGTTTTCGTTCCTGATAAATCTGATGCTCTATAACCTGAATCTTCAATGGTTTTCCAGACGGTCTCAAGAAATATCCTTTGCTGGGGATCCATGGTCTCTGCTTCACGAGGGGATATACCAAAAAACCTGCAATCAAACTTATCCACCTCTTTCATAAACCCACCCATAAGTGATGCTTGCCATGCACAGCGACCCTCAGGAAACTCTGTAATAAGGTCCCTGCCCTCCTCTAAATAGCTCCAGAATACCTCCAAATCATCTGATTGCGGCATTACACCGCTCATGCCTATGATCGCTATCTGATCTGATGTAAACGGAGCTCTCTCTTCTTGATATTGATCTTTAACATCCCAGGCTGATCCAAATCGATGTTTTATACTGATTTTAGATACTTCAGATTCAAAAGTGTCTTCAGGTAATTGTATATTAACCTCTTCCTGTTTCGGACTTAACGATTGTAAGTTGGTCTCATAATATCTGATGAAATTCTCTTTATAATCTGACCATAAATAATCAGCAAATGAACCAATTGAAGGATAGTCAAGTTCAAAAAATATGGCTGGAGTTATCACAATATCGTACTTATCATTCACTCGATTCGCAAACTCGGTCAAACTGATCGAATCAAATCCATATTCCTGCATGTCATCTTCTAAATCTATATCTTCCTCGCTGACACTTAAAATATCACTGACTATTCCTACCAGGTCTTTTTGGATTTTTCGGAGTATATCTCCTCTATCTGCCTTGACCTCTTGCTCATGAATATCCGGCCCTAAAATGCGCTTAGCTTTAACCTTGTCGCTCCCACCGCGCCTTAACCTGGATGCCTCTATAAATCCCAGCGCTAATCGCAGCTTATTGCCGTCTCCTTCCACTACAACAAATTGGGTTCCATCAAATGATAACCCTTTTGCAAAAGCTTGAAGGCCTTCCTCTGTAGAAAGGGCTTTTATGCCCATTGTTTTTTGCATGAACTTCTCGGTCTCTTCATCTACACCCATTCCCCCTTCTCTCCACAGCGGCCAATTAATGGACAATGTTTTACCTGTTCGCTTCTTTTCTACTCGCAGTGTTTCTCGTACTTCAGCAAAATTATCCATAAAACTATTGGCATAAGCATAATCACTTTGTCCTGCATTACCGAAAACTGACGTCATGGATGAAAACATTACAAAAAAACTTAGATTTTCACCTTTGGTGGCTTCATCTAAATAAACCGTGCCATAAACCTTGGGTGCCAATATTGATTCAATTTCTTCCTGTGTTTTCTTTAATATATATGCATCTTTATTCACTCCTGCACTGTGGATGATTCCATCTATTTTCTTAAATCGAGACTTGATTTGAGTGATTAAATCTTCCACATCTTCCGGGCTGGATATATCTGCCTTTATATATATTACTTGTGAACCTAATGATTCAAGTTCCTTTATCTTGGATGCTTTTTCTGTACTCAAATCAGATCGGCCCGTTAGAACCAATTTTACATTTGCCTGTCTTGCAAAATATTCCGCAAATATAAGCCCTAATCCGCCTACTCCTCCTGTAATCAAATATACGCCATCTTCTTTTACATATACTGATTCTACTTTTTCTCTATCAAATGTAAATTCCTTCAAACGTTTTACATACCGATGCCCTTCTTTATAACGTATTTCAACTCCATCTTCTGTTTGAAATTCATCCAATATAATATCCAATAACCCATCAGGTTTATTACCTTCCTTGGTTCCGACCGTCTCACCTTCCTCGTCTTTTAGCTTCTCGAAGCAAAGCGTAGATCCCGCTCTCTTCAGCGGGGTTACCTTCTGCTTTTCTCGATCTATCTCTATCGTCTTATAGATAAATTTCCTGTTTTCTAATCCTATAGTTCTGGCTAATCCGCTTAAACCTGCATACTGGGGGTGCAGATTATCCTCACTGCCTGGATAAATATATAATAATTGAGTCTCTTCTTTAGGCTTTTGCTTCATTAAAATCTGACTTAGATAAAATATCGAATATATCCCTTGATCAAGTTGATCTTTTATTTCACCCCCTGTTCCGGCAAAACTCTCTTGCGACCAGTTATGAATTATTTTGTTTGGAAAATTCTCTTTTGTATTAAGAGACTTGAGTAACTGATCGTAATTTTCTCGAGCACCAGGGTTAATCTCGTATACATTATCTCCAAGATCCTTGTAACTTGATCCAGGTTTTACTAATATTAAATTTAGTTCATTATTATTTTGTTTTAATTTAAATGCATCATATAGATCGGTACTAATATCAAAAATCAAAATAGATCCTGCATCTTGTATCCTGTATCCTGTATCCTGTATCCCATCTTTTGCATCCTGTATCGTGGCATTGTTTGCAGCCTCTTCCCACACATTTTTAAAATATAATGTTTCTGGGGCTTCGGCTTTAGACGCAATCCTTTCTACCTTAGCCGGCTGCAATGCCCTTAAAAAAAAATCCTTCATCCCAACCAATACCTGGCCTTGTTCATCAATAAGCTGTATATTAAATTTCTTTACCGTTGCGCTGGTAGTAGATGGCTTTTCTGCCTGCGTTACATAGGCATAACACTTTTCTGATAAAGGCTTTAACACCTCAACCTCACCCAATGCAAAGGGCAGATAAGGAGTATCACCCACAGTCGAACTTACCATAACACCCATTACTGTCTGCAATGCACCGTCCATTAATGATGGATGCAGTTCATATTCAGCAAAGCTGTCTTTGCATTCTGATGGTAATTCAAGAAAAGATAATGCCTCGATTCCGTTATGATTTATCTCTTGAATAGACTTAAAACTCGGTCCGTATTGCAATCCTGTTGCATTGAACAGATTGTAACACGCTTCTCCTTTTATTATATCAGAGCATCTATTTTTGATGGACTCAATATCAATATTTTCAGATTTAGATTGAGGTTCTCTTTCATATATCAGTTTTCCCTGGGCATGGGACACATTCTGATTATCTCCATTTCTGGTCCTGACTACATAATCCACACAATTCTGATTTGGATACAGACTGATATCAACATCCTTCGAACCTCCTGTAACTGCTATCGGTCTCGACCATACAATATTTTTTATTCTCTGAACCTTTGTCTCGCCAGCAATATAACCGGCTGCACGGGCCATCTCTATATACGCCACTCCAGGTAATACCTTCTGATCCGCTACTACATGGTCTGATAGGTAAAATTCATTGCCCATAAGCAATGTTGAAAACTTTTGTTCTTTCAAATTGGATACATTGCTACTTACCAGCGGATGAAGTTTTACAGCATGTCCATTACTATTTCCTACCATATTTATAGGGACAGAAGATTCTGGTATCCAATAGCTTTCTTTGGCAAATGGATAGGTCGGAACTGGAATACGGCTTGGTGTATCATCCATATATAGCAGGTTCCAATCGAGTTCAACTCCGGATACCCATAGCTGAGCCAGCTTGTTATATCGCCTGTTGTTAATTATAATTTTAACAAATTCACTCCCTTCTTCTCCTTCAACCAATAGCTCAGTATTTGCCTTATTCTTCTTTACATTGCCTTTATAT
>JAAGZO010000351.1 GCA_024206195.1 bacterium
CATCTCAGAGCTCAAACTTTAATTGACATTTTCTCCATTGTTTGGTCAGAAATCGTATTCATTTATAACGAAATTTTAAGAATGATTCTGGCT
This sequence comes from bacterium, assembly GCA_024206195.1. Next base: position 94 of record JAAGZO010000351.1, read on the forward strand.
GAAAGAAGTGCCAGACCTCACTTGAATGTCTCTTGCATTGATTGGGCTTTCAAAAGAATGAGTTTAGCTCAATTTGCAGTTCATGCTTTATTGCATAGAGGCATTTATAATTACTTTTCTTTATTCAAAACTAAAATTGCTCCATTTCTACATCAAGCTCTTATTCAGAAGAAAGAAAATGAAGAAGCCGAAAAGTTGGGAAGGGAACCTAAACAACTGACGAATTTCCCTACTCATCACGAAATTGTATCTGAAGCTTTAAAAGATTCATTTGCGAATTTCAAGACAACTCTTATTATCGCACCTTTGAAAAGGAAACTTATTCAGGAAGTTCCGCTTCCTGGACCACCTATTAAACAAGTTAAAATTCCAACTGGACCTGTTCAGAAGATTTATCTTCAAAACATGGACCAGACTTTACAAGGACTTCCCAATTTATCTAGAACTGTATGGGCAGATGAAGTAGAAGCTGCTGAAACAGCAATGGAAGAACAAGGAGTGTCGGATGAAGTTTTACTAGTTCCCAGAGCTTCGGTTTCTGGTGAATCTGGTGAAGCAACATCTGACAGAGGATCTCAATCCGCTCCTGAGCCACCTAAAAAGAAAAGACATCGAGCCAGACATGCACCAGCTGATATTCGAAGAAAACTACAACATGGTCAAGAATTTTGGGAGATAGAAGCTGACTGCGCTGTTGCTTCAGCTAAATTCTTCCATGATTATCGAGAAAGACATCGACAAGAAATAGTTCAGGGGTTAGCAACAAAAGATGCCAGACATAAAATTACTTATCAGTTTGGCCGAAGAATTGTTGATCCATTTGAGCGAAAGCTCTATCAGAAAATTCCCCTGGTTACTAAAGAAGATCAACTGCGATATAAAGGGATTATTCCATTTACTCCACGACCACTGTTGGAGTTTAGAAGATCTATTGCGCCAGGGTCTAGTTTTGCTAGATCCAGGTCCCAAGGATGAATTCAAGAAGATCAGTTCTTTCTTAAGAAATCCAGTTCTGGACCTGAAAAGCGCCCAGAATCCACATCTAGTTCTGGACCTGAAGC
>JAAGZO010000352.1 GCA_024206195.1 bacterium
TGACACAACACCCCACACACACACCCGGGCAAAGCTTGGGCAAATGCCATATGTGGGTACCTGCACCTCTGCTCTCTAGATCCATCCCACCATCATGGGTTGTGTTGGTGTCTGTCCAAAGTTATTCAAGAAAATCAAAAATCGACATTTTCCACTTTTTACTCAAATTCGCAAACCCAGACTTAAGGATACTTCAAAGAAGTGCCTATCCCGAGCAGGCATAACTAACACATAGGAACCACATACAGAGGTAACTCAATAGGTCTTCTATCCTCCTACAAAGTTTCAGCCAATTCTGTGAGTGAATCCCAAGCTCGTGTATGGTTACCTTGATATATGATAAGGCCTCTAATTATTTCTCATATAAATGGAATCTGAGAATTTACCAACAAAGTCAATTAGCATAGATATGGCCAAGGCCCAGGTTATGGCAAGGTTTGAGGAAGGAGTACCAGCCTCCAGGATTGTTGCAATGGTGGACTGGAAAAGGAGCACCATCTATAGTTGGTTAAAAAAGTTAGAGAAAGAAAAAGTTCAACGAGAAAAGCAAGTCCAAACTAAGGCAAAAATCATTAAAAAGTATGTGTTATTCGAGCGAGCGAAGGGACAGGGAAGACATAATAAGATATCAGGTAGAGCTAAAGAAATTATTGACAAACAGCTAGCCGAGGGTGGAGGGATAACAGTTAAAAAAGTACTTCATAGTATAAGTGGTATAAGGAAAATGTCTCGTGAAACCA
>JAAGZO010000353.1 GCA_024206195.1 bacterium
AACACTCCTAGACGAGTAAAAGGTCAAACTGCAAGGAATATGGCTGCTTGAAGGAAGGACGTGATCAAGCAGCAATGTTTGCATAGTACAGGTCAACAATAATAGCTGGCTGAACAGAAACCGATTCCGTCTCCTAAAGAACCAATGGAACAAATGTCCTTAGATGTTTTAAAATTGCCTATGACCAGTTCAGGGAACAACAAAGCTTTGGTTGCAGTTGATTATTTGAGTAAATTACTGTGGTTTGAACCGATGCAAAGAGAATATGCTATAACTCTCTCTGAAACTTTTGCTAAAATGTTCAAGAATAGCGGGTTTCCTAGGACAGTTATTACTGACCAGGGAACGAATATGGTGTCTAAGTTATTTGAAGATTTACGTATGAAACAGGGCATCTCTCATAATTATACTACACATTATCATCCTATGGCCAATGGGGAAGTTGAAAGAACTCATCGAACTATTTTAAGTCAACTAACTACCTCCATGACTGAATCAGGAGAAGATTGGACAAATTGAGTAGCTTCATGGTAAT
>JAAGZO010000354.1 GCA_024206195.1 bacterium
TCAGAAATAATATCCAAATATTCTTTTTTCATCTTCACATTTTCTAATAAAAAATATTTCGGCTGTAAGTATGAGATAGCTTTTTGAAACTCAAAGAACAATGCTGACCTAGGATCATCAAAAGCCAACTGTTTACCTGCAAAGCTAAATCCTTGACATGGACTGCCACCCATCACCAAATCAATCTTTGGTAATGTTGATAAATCTAACTTGGTAATATCACCCACTTGAACAATATCTGGGTAATTGGCTTGGCTTACTTGGATTGCATACTTATCAATCTCACTTGCGTAATAATTATCAACTTTGATTCCTAAACGATCTAAAGCGATCATTCCACAACTCATTCCGTCAAATAGACTTAATACATTCATCTCTCCTTTCTCCTTTAATTAATGCTAGGACTAAAATTTTAACATCACGATTAATCACAAAGCAACTTTGCGACTAATTCCATTCAAATGATTTACTTCCGTCCAATATTTCTAAAACTGCTTCTCTACGAAACAGCGTTTTGATTCCGTAATCCACGTTACCTGAATTACTTTTTACTAATGCAGCTTTAACAACTGCCATGCGGTTAAAGTCTATGCCTTGTTCTGCACAAATTCTTTCACACGTTTCTTCATCAGCTAACCACATTGCTATCGCAAATCTAACTGAGTCTGTAATTGATGATGCTCCCCGGATTTCCATACGATGCGACATTGCATCGTCAGAGTCATTCGTTAATGCACCTTTATTAAGATGATGAACTGTTAAAGTGCTACAACCAATTCTGGCACTTATGTTCGCACAATAAGAACCCCATAATTGGCCCACTTCGTTAGAACTAGAAACATTGCCTGTTGTAAATGCCTGGAGTGGATCAAAACAACATAACTTTAAATTAGGTATCAGCTTTAATTCATCGACCAACTCTTGACCAATAGGAGTAATGCCTTCCTCCTTTAATAAGATCATCGGCTCTTTTTGTTCAGGAATAGGAAACACATAAACATCGTAAGGTGAATCAAACCTCTCACCTTTAGGATCAAGTAAATCTATTCGCCTATGGATCTCACTTAAATCATCCTCGGCTGCAAAGATTACGCTGTTACCTTGTTGCAGTATTTTCTTTCCCCACCAACTACCACCTGTTGCAATGCCTAATGCCAACTGAATGACACTTAGACTTTTACCAACGCCACCTACTGCAGCAATAATGCCAGGTTTCGAGAGGGGAACAAACGAGTCTACTAGCCACTCAGTCTGAGGAGGAGAGTTTACTAGATTCCGAATGGCATATTGTCGAATGTTAAACTTGGAGTCTAACAGTTCGAGTTTGACTTGCTCATTCCCCTGTTGTCTTGCTAAATCATTGTAATCACCAATGATGCTTGGCAGTCTGGTTACACAATTTACAACTGCTGTCGCAACTTCGTTGGCCTTAGTGTTGCCAACTTGGTTTTCATCATTATCTAACGCTAAAATAAATTTACAGTTATTACCAATTATTTCTCTTAATCTACTGAGAGCTGGCAAACAAAAGTTCGCACTAAATACCACCAAGCAAGGAACACCTGTACTCTCATAGATTGAACCTGCTGTCGCATAACCCTCACAAACAATTAGATTGGGTAAGTGCAACAGATCATTCACATCGCAACCAATAAGGTTTACGTTGCCTCTGACAGCTCCACCTCCAACAAATTTCTTATCTCCGTTGGGTGATATATATTGGAGCGACTTTATCTCTTTTGCTAATGTTCCATTATCATTTTTGGTGATAGAATACACACCGACAAGTAGATTGCCATTTACTTGTTTTAGACCATAACTTTTAACACTTTTACTATCTAAATACTTATGTTGAACCACCTCTTCAGCCGACTCAAACTTTTCTTTGGCATATACAGCAACTTCTTCTTGTTGCTTTTCTTTAGCTTCTTGTCTCCTGGCATTAGCCTCTTCCAACTTGCGTTGTAGGTCTTGCTTTTCTACAGGTGTTAAATCATTGGCTGAGTAACTAAGGAACTTACCCTCAAAAGAACTGCGCCAATTACCAAAAACGCAAACAAACTTTTCGTGGTCGATCTGATTAAAAACATAATACCCAGATGCCTCGCCTACTTTATCAGGTCGACAGTTTGCAATTGCTCCTACCTTACAGCGAACTAAATCACCACTCATGTCTATATAATCAACCAACAAACCATGCGTCTGCATCTCGTTCATTAAATCTTGAATACTTTTACCCTTATTAGCAAAAGCAAAGTTAGGATCTATTGCTAGGCCCTCTTCACCAAAGAATTGTGTTAGATCAGTCATTCTTACTCTCACCTGTCTTTGCTTGATGATGAGCATGATTCAGATAAGAGTGAACTAACGCTTGAACAAATCTTAGTCTTTGTTCTTTTGACCACTTGTGTAATTCAAATGATCCTGTTTCTTTTTTTGTGTCTAAGTAAACTGACTTGGCTTTGCCTAATGCGTAATCTAATCCTTCTTGATTTATCTGTGCAAAATTTTTTATCTCTTGCATCTTTTCTCCTCGTTGAATTTTATTAAGGTGATCTAGTGAACACCCCCCATACCTATTCCCCTGGAACATGGTAAACATCGGAGCAGCCAACCCATGACAGTAGCCACATAAGGTTGGCCTCCGATATGCCAGATCATAATTAGAAAGGTATGTTTTCGCTGTGGTCTGTGTCATCAGCTTTTTCTTCTACCTTTGGTTCAGACTTAGCTGCACCAACCACTTCCCAAGTTTTACCAAAATCTTCTTTGATTTCTAAGTACCCGGAATCACCTCTGATTAACTCTGCTGAAACTGACTTGCCTACTAGCTGGTCAGTATTTTTCATTGAGTTTAATCCTACTGCGTTCATAAACAGCATCAAAGAGTTTTGCCCTATGTCTACTGCTTTAGGATTATCAGATCCCATGGTGAAAGTGTTGCTGACATTGATAGTCGTTCCGTCAACTTCAAAAAGCATTTTTAACGCTTTCCAGTTGTTCTTTCCTTCTATCATGTCTGAACCAGCATAATGCAAAGTGTAGCGACCTGGCTCTAATGAGCTTCCCCCACTTCCATTTGCATTTGCAGTATCAAACGCTTCACCGCCATTAAATTGTGTTAAATCCATAATTACCTCCGTAAAAAATTAACACTTAAAAAAAACTTATCCGAGATCGTACTCTTCAAAGTCGCCTGTACGATCAATCAGTTCGGACAAAGCCTCAGTAATTGCTACTAATTCTTTGTTACCGCCAATGGGTAAGAGATGATCGTTTTCCCCATTTTGTTCTTCAACATAATTCAACAAAACCTTTGCTCTCTTCATGTAGTAGAGAGCATTGTCATGGCTTAGTCGTAATGCCATTAGGATTTATTGATTAACTTACCAATCTCGGCCCAAGTCTTTTCAGCTCTGACAATAAAATCATTGCCTTCTTCCACGACTGGGATTTCTTCTGGTAAACCATATCTATTTTTAGCAACTGCAGCAGGTGATTCAGTTGTAACTAAAACTCTACCAGACTGAACAGTTTTATTGGTAAGACCTTTGTTGCCCTGAACCTTAACAGTTCCTTTTTTATAATTAAGGAACAAACACATATCACTAGCTTCAAGAACTAAAGCTGATGCGTGTTTATTTAGTTTCAGTTCGTGGCGGTCATAACTTTCTGTAGATGGATCATGGAATGTTTTAATTTGATTGTGTGCAATCAAACATATTCGCATGGCTTTTTCATTTCTTAATCTATTAATAAGATCAAGAAACTCTCTCCAATACTTAACAGCTTCTACATAACCACGACCATAACCAAAAGACTCAATAGATTTTTGATTATGTGCTTCACAAGTTTTAGCAAAAATGATTGGCTCTAACCAATCAAGACTGTCTACAACCAATGATGAATAAGGTAACTCATCCTCATCAACCAATGATTTAAGATAACCAATAAAAGTATCGTAATCTTTTGCTAATGGAAAGTGAGCTATGTCTCGGTTCTTAGTTAGGATTCCAAGACCTTCTTCAGTTTGCAAAACTACTGGA
>JAAGZO010000355.1 GCA_024206195.1 bacterium
CGATTTTTGGCAGCAGAACTACAAATTGCCCCTAGTTTACGTATGCCAAATTTCATTTCGATCCGTTCATTAGTCGCCGACTGTCGCCCCAAAACGAATGTTGTGCGGAGCGGTGCTCGTTGCTATAAGGGGCCGCCTCATCTCGTCCATGGGACCCGGATCTAGCAGAACTAGAACCTGGCATCACAGATCTTCTGAACTCCATCGATGGTCGTGGAGTATATGGTGGAATAACCCCTTTAAATCGTAGTTGATCTTCTTTAGTGACTAGGGGAATCTTCCGATAGAGCTTTCACTCAAACGGATCAACAGTTCTTCGGCCAAATTGATAAGTAATTTTACATCTAGCGTCTTTTGGTAACAACCCCTGAACTGTTTCTTGTCATTGTTTTTCTTGATAGTCATGGAAGAATTTAGCCGAAGCAACAGCATGTTCAGCTTCTATCTCCCGATATCCTTGACTACGACTCATTTTTCTTTGCATATCAGCTGGTGCATGTCTGGCTCGATGTCTTTTCTTTTTAGGTGGTTCAGGAGCGGATTGAGATCCTTTGTCAGATGTTGCTTCGCCAGATTCACTGGAAACTGAAGCTCTGGGAACTAGTAAAACTTCATCCGATGCTCCTTGTTCTTCCATTGCTGTTTCATCAGCTTCCACTTCATCTGCCCACACAGTTCTAGGTAAATTAGGAAGTTCTAATGAAGTCTGGTCTATGCTTTGAAGATAAGTCTTCTGAACAGGACCAGCTGGAATTTTAACTTGTTTAGTAGGTGGTCCAGGAGGTGGAACTTCCTGAATAAGTTTTCTTTTTGAAGGTTCAATGATGAGAGTCGCTTGAAAATTCGAAAATGAATCTCTTAAAACTTCAGAGGTAATTTCATGATGAGTAGGGAAATCCATTAATTGTTTAGGTTCCCTTCCCGACTTTTCAGCTTCTTCATTTTCTTCTTTCTGAGTGATAGCTTGATACAAATATGGAGCGATTTTATTTTTAAATAGAGAAAAGTAATTATAGGAGCCCCCTTGCAATAAAGCATGGACTGCAAATTGAGCTAAACTCATTCTTTTGAAAGCCCAATCTATGCAAGAGATATTTAAATGGGACTTAGCGCTTTTCTCAACCAAAATCATATTTGAAATTGCATCAAAGACAGGTACTATTTCTGTCCAAGCAACTGAAAAGATATCAATGAAAGTTCGTGCTCTGAGAAGGTCAACCTTACTTAAGGTACCCTTATGAAGATCGACATACTCAGTGCAAGTGTCCGTGTATTTTCTCCAAGTGGGTTTAACTGATTTTCGAATTTCCGCTCATTCTTCTTTTGTAACTTCTAAACCAGGTGCCAAAGTAATCTCTGGGCAACTGATAATAGGTCGTTGCATTCTTTTAAGAGTATCTCTTTGAAATTCGTGAATCCACATAGGATCTTCAACTGTAGATTTAGGTATCGGTAAGTTTGAAGTAATTATAGCCAAAGCTCTGGCAATGAATAAGGTCATAGATGCATCTTGTGCTCCATAAAGGACAAAGAGTCGCATCATGTCTAATAAAGCTGTCTTTGTCTTTTCTTGATCATTAGTATAATTAAAGCGGCTGGAAGCAGTAGGAATTTTATTGTAAACAAGTTCATTCATCTTCTTCCAGTGTTCAGGTGTTAATGGACTGTCTGCGGGAGAATCCCCGAGTATTTCAATCCATAAATCAATTAAAGGAAAATAAGGATAAGAGCTATCATTAGTTGATTTCCCAGCAGATTTTAAAGTTGAGACTTTCCCTCCAACTTCATATTTTTCATGATCAATTTGCAATATGTTGTTTCTCTTCTTTGCAAATTGAACCTTCCACTGAGTGATAGCTTCAATACATTTTGTTCTGAATTCAGCAGTTTCTCCTCATTTAAGAAGTTTTTGAAATTCAAGATTTTCGTTCCATTCTCTTCACACTTTTTGATCAATTGTAGTTCGATGATATTCAAAATAAGGTTTCTTTTCAACATGTCTTAAAATTCTTACTAAATCTTTATCGGTTCCAGGACACGTACTCTGAGATTCCAAACAATGTTTCTCAAGAATAACAGCAAGTCTTCTCAGAGTATTTTCAAAAGTTCCTAGGGCTAAGAAGCAAGGCTCTAACCCTGGAAAAATATTTTCATTCGGAGTCATGAAACTTTTACCCATCAACTTCTTTGCATCAAAATCTTTAATCTTCGGAACTATGTATCCAGCTGGGAAGGATAATAATGTTTGTCCAGCGATA
>JAAGZO010000356.1 GCA_024206195.1 bacterium
TCAAATTTTCCATTCTTCTTTGTTCCACTTTAATCTTGCTGTTGAAAAGATGTAGGGTAGCTATTCTTGTCCAAATCTCAGTCGGAGACCACCACTTGTTAGGATCGGGATCTGTCTATGTTTATCTATTTAGATAAGACATCCGATTTAGCCTAACACTAGTGGCCCCAGCTGGTTGACGATCGATTGATGGTCCTCGCTGGATAGAAGTGTAGTGGATTTCTTAGCACCAAAGAGAATAAATCATTCATAGGCTGAATGCTGTTCTTTCATACGACGAAGTTAGCTCGACTGCTCCATCTTCTAGATCCTGGGCCCTTGGATACAGAATACAGAGAAGTCTCTTCCCATACATCTATTTCACCAAGATAATTAGGTGGAACCTTTCAGAAGAGAATGAAATAAATTGTAGGCCATCAACAACATTTTACCAACCCTCTTCATCAGAGCACTTGCAGTAAAGCAGCCACACAGAACAGACTATATACACAATATATATACCCACACGTTGTAGAGCAAACTATTCCAAGCGATGCTGTATAAGTGGTTGGTCTTGTGGTTAGTAAGCAGGTCTTCTACCATAATCTGAGCACGTGTTTGAATAGGAGGCAAATTCTTTCCCAACATCCCCTTCCTTATCAAAGGCTAGAACAAGTTTTCTCTTCAGTGGTTTGACGTTAAACGTTGCCCCACTGAGATTAGGTATTCCAGGAAAA
>JAAGZO010000357.1 GCA_024206195.1 bacterium
AACACTCCCAATTGAAAATCAAATTTCAAAGGGCATAAGGCGGGTTTAGACAGAAGATCAGTGCCAAGAACAAAGTCATAAGCACTTCTCTTAGTAACATAAACTCATTTTCTAACAATACTAGCAGGTAAAATGATATCAATATAAATGATTCCCAACAAAGGAAAGATTCCAGACATTGATTGAGCATTTGGTACTGGGCTAGGATAAAGCATGGGATTTCCTAATCGAGGTAAAAGTGATTCCAAGATGAGCGTAAGAGCAGATCCTGTATCTACTAAAGCTATAATAGTCAGATCACCAATTATTATCTTAGTATACGCTTGTCCTTCCATAGCACAAACTGGAGCGAAGTCGATCATGGAATTTTCGGGCAGTTGCATTGCAGCAGAAAAGATGGATGTGGTAGCCAGAATAAGAGCAGTGTCAACAGAAACGTACGAAACGAGTACAGCCATAATTGCCAAAAAGAAAGTTGTAGTAGCAGTTATTTGCATACAAGAGCTACTTATATGAAAAGGCATAGGCGGCCATTTCTCAAGACGTTCAGATGGCGGCGGATCAACCTTAATTACCGGTGGAGAATCAGTTTTCGGAACTTCAGGCAGTCCAAATTGGATTACGGGATTAACTTCGGCCACAGAACTAGGATCATGTGT
>JAAGZO010000358.1 GCA_024206195.1 bacterium
AGTAGAAATCAATATGGGATGTAATAAGTTTGTTGCTCTTATACTATTCTTATTATTATTCAATACGATGTCAGAAGTAATCATTAATAAAATATTCAAGAGGATGCCATGTAGCATAGGATTCTCAGGGGTGATTTTTGGCATTGCAGCATGGGAACTTGTTACAAACAAGGGTTTTGACTGGATAGTTTTATTATCATTGGGAATCATGATCGCTGGTCCTACCATTAAGAACCCAAAAGCATCTCTCAGTGGACATATTGTAGGTGCCATATCTGGTGTTGTAGGAGCAATTTTATGGAAAAAAATTATTACGATGAGAGCGGGAAAGTGTTAATATGATTAGAATCCCACACATTATGTATTGAGTAGTCAACCAACTTATCATTACATTTTTCTAAAATTTATTTTAGAAAAATATTCAGAAACATCTATTCAAGTATTTTTATAATAATATTCTCATCCACCATCTAATCTGCGTAGCAAGATAGCAAGGGAACTTGGATCCCAATAAGAATTCAATGGTTCATTATTATATTGATGTAAAGTTCTTAACCACCACTGTTGTATAATTACTACAGCGAGTTCTCTCTCTTCCGTACCAGAACTATACCCACCTATCTCACGAACTAATTCTTTTACTCCGGACAATTTATCAATTAGACCATTAATTGCATAAATAATAGGGTTATAATAAATAGGTGCAGCTTGTCTATACTTACTACAGCTCTCACATTCAAGTCCCAACTTACACCTATTACAACTATTATGTTCTAAAATAAGAAAACTAGCTTCCTCTTCTTCACGTTCCTCTTCTCTCATTTGATACCATGTATCTTTTGATATATTTGCTTTGGTTGTATTAGACATTACTCATTTTTTTATAGGAATTTGCTATAAATTATCAATTACAAAATTTTCTTTAAAACATAAGTAGATTTTCTGCAATACGCATATCTTGTTCCATATTACTTAGTCTATTTTCCCAATATCGTTCTATTTCTGATTCTAAATGCTCAATTCTATTAGATAATTCTAAATTTTGTTGTTGCCAGTATTGAACAAGTTTTTCATATCTTATTAACCACCAATCTTGTATAACGCGAATAGATCTATCTATTTCCTTAGATCTAGAGGTATATAATCCAATTCTACGTATAATATATTCCATTCCATTCATTTTCTTACTAAGAAAAGGCATTGCCAAAATAATAGGATTGTAATATACAAATTGGTGTTGGGTTATTACTAATGAGTCTTGCGAATTTGTTGTACTAGTAGACATACTTATTTTTTTGTTATGTAACAACAAACATATATCAATATTATTTTTATGTAGAGAAGATGAGATTGCGAATGGGTACTCAACAATATGTCTATCTGAATAGATATTATTTAGATAGACGGTCCGTGCAGGATTTGAACCTGCGACCTACCGGTTAACAGCCGATCGCTCTAACCAACTGAGCTAACGGACCTGTAATATAATTATATTACAGGTTACACCAAATGCTAGCAGTGGGATTTGAACCCACGAGGACATAAGTCCAGCAGATCTTAAGTCTGCCCCCTTAGACCACTCGGGCATGCTAGCTTTGTTTATATTATTAATTCTTTTAAATTAATAATATTCAAATATTTGTGCAATAATCTCATACATAGTTGTATGAGATAATATTCTTATATAAGAATATTTTATAAGTATTTATAGTCTATTTACACGTCCCAATACTCCAGTCCTCTAATACAAAAGGAGCAACGTTGCTATAGCGCCGGCTTATATTCTTTAACTGCTTATTGACGTACTCACGAAGTGCTAGGGACTCTTTATAAATGTCGCAGTCATCGGTAGTGGTGAAACGCTGAAAAAGGTCAGTCAACGTCACAACGTACATGTCTAGTATGTTATGGACTTCCTGGTTCTTCTCAACTTTTTTCTGCCTCCGACGCAACTGGGTAAGCCAATAGCACTCATCGATCTCATTAAGTAAGAACTTGACTCGCAGATCACTATGGTCTTCAACACCTACTCGCTGAGGGAACATCGGCATCACAATGGCCCTCACATGACTAACAGACCTGTGGCAATCCTCCCACTTGGGAAAGAAGTAGCGACGTTCCCTCATGAGGTATAGCACTGTGCGATAAGATGGTATACCTCCACAGTCGTACCTCTCTCCTCGTCGAGGTGCAACACCACCATGGTTGTCACGCTGCCACTGATAGAAGTGTGGGTTGTGGATGACACCCGTCACTGGTAAACCTGTCTTCCAAGAGAAAGGTGTCTTACACTCAACACACCACATCTGGTCACATCCTGAGATCTTAAAGATAGGAACTGCACAACTCGGACATGGTTTAGTCTCTTTGGCAAGTAGTTTAGCTGTAGCAACATCCTCTTCCTTACATATGTGTGTATTATCATTCTTTCCTTCCTTAGGCACTCGGCACTTGGAGCATACGTGAGTACCGCAGGTACCGCATTTCCATGCTTGGGATAGGAATCCTCGACACTCAGCTACCGGGCAGCCCATGATAAACTTCTTACGGTCTACTGTATTGTTACAGCTTTTTGTTGTTCTAATAGAATAAATCTTATCACCGATCTCTTTCAACCTCAACTTGAGACTCTGTGCCTCCTCCATAAGCTCATTAATCTGTTTCTGTCTAACCCTTCTATCTTTCTCGTCTGCTACCAACTGCTGGGTGGCAGGTAGAAGACTGCGTTCTTTACTCAACAAATCTCTTGCTCGCTTCTTTCGATACTGAGTATTGTGGAAAACCTTTGGTGTAGATGCAGAAACGAACTCAAGACTTAGCTTATGCTGACATCCAGCACATTCTGGATCTGTAGAGCTAGACATTAGAAGATGTTTGCGAAAGCAACTTTGGCAACAGCCTCTTTGACAACCTGGACATTGAATCTTTTTTCTCTTACCCTTGTTGAATGTGTCTAAACAAATCATACACTCGTTATTCGTATTACCTTTCTTCACTACTTGTTTCACTACTGGTGATTTCATATCCATTAGAATTCTGATAGCCTCTCTGTCCTGGGCTGCAATAGCCTTACGCAGGTCTCCCTCAAAGGGAATATTATATCTACTGTTTTTTATTGACATTCTCTATAACTTAAGACTAATAACTTCTGATTAATTTTCACTTTCTTTTCTCTGGCCTGGAGCCTCAGAAGAAAAAAGTACAAATGAGATACTCAAAAACAAGTTATAGTGGAGATGTAGAGCCCTTACTTATTAACTTAATAATCTTATTGCAAAATTCATTCTCTCGGCCTTGAGCATACTTTGCGATCGCCACTGCTGCTTCCATAAAGTCA
>JAAGZO010000359.1 GCA_024206195.1 bacterium
GAGACTACAGCTAGAAGAAAATATTTTCCAAGCTAAAAGAGAAAAATCAGGGAACTACTATATGTTATATACCGTAGCGAATACGCTAGAGTACTTACGGTATTTTAATATATACATTGTTCTGATAACTGTAACTATTAGAGGGTTCTTAGGGAGATATTTTTCAGAAAAAGAACACAGAAAACTTTTATCTTTGAAAAATATCTTTGAAGATAACCCAAATCTTTCCAGCTTCTCTATTTCCGCCCAAAACATGCCCTCTGAATCAACGAAGACAACGTGCGGCCACATTTTACTTGCATGCTTGCCAGAATTTGATTTTGTCCATTTCATTTCTAAGACCACCAATGGTAAAGAATGGAAAAATATTCAAATCCTTTTCTTGGGGGCAGGTCAGGCAGAATGATGGGCCTGTGAGGCGTTTTGTGTTAATTTCCAGATTCATATTCTTAAAGCAAACAACATTTGTGTTGAGATATACTCGGTGGAATTATTATGATATTTGGTTGAAGCTGGAAATGTGGCCACAAATCCAATTTTAAGCAGTCAAAGCTAAAATACTGGCGTTAAACATCAAGCTCACATAACCAATGATGAAATCGTTGCATCAATTCATTAACGCTTTTTAACTGTGGAGTCAATCAATAAAGAGATTGTATTCCTTTGCAGAAATATCTCTTGATTGCCTTTTGAAGGAATGTGGGGGAAGATTAAAAAGAGGAACCGTTTCTATGGGCTTCGATCCCATACTCTGCAACTAACCTGATCTTCTTCTTGGATAACCTTCTATTGCCTTTGGTGAAGCCCCATGTACTCCTAAGTCGTGGATCATTTTGGAGAGCTTTCTTTGTTTTCTCAACTAGAGAGTTATCCATATAGCCAGCATATCCCGGTATTAAGAGTTTCTCCGGGTTGATTTCACCGGGTGCATTTGCGATACTATCTGAATCAAGGTTGCTATCGTTTTTCATAACTGCTCCTGTCTGTAACATGTGCATTTCCCAATAACAGGTCGAAAACCTTTGCCAGACGGGTACTTGCATCAGGTGTTTCCACGAAGTTGATATTTGCGACCTTAAGGTCTTGTTGTTTCTTGGAGTGACGCTTAGCTTTGCCATTGGTTTTCTTCACCATATATGCATGGTAAGGTGTAAATGAAACACAATGTGCTAAAGAATGTGGATAAAATGTCGATAATATGTTGGCGGTATCTTAAGGTGTTGAGGTGAAACAGTGGGCTCAAATATGTCATGGGAAGGTAAGAAACTTGTATGGTCCCGTTACGCTAGGGGTGAGACGGTCCAGAATACGATAATTTATTTGGAATCACTTGAGGAAGCTGTATACACAGATAGGATTTTTGATCGGGATTCAATTGGAAAAGTCCGAAAAGAACTGCGTGAAATGCCACTTTCCATGATGAAGGAACTTGTAAAAGAATTACCAGAGATACAGGGATTTGTCGAAGACGTAATTCGCCCTGATTTCAAGGGAAAGCTTCCAAAATTGGACATGCTACCCGGGCAAGAAGTTGTTACAAGCAAAGCTATGGAAGAACACTTCAACGAACTGGCGGAAGTTGCAGGTTGGCTGTTAGCTAATGAGCTTGAAACAGTACGACCTAACCAATGGACGGATCGGCAAGAATTCCAAGACATATTATATTGGATTGGTTACGATGTTGAGAACCAAGAAGGAATTAAAGAGACGCAACCATTAACTCTCCAACTTGATGAAAACATGGTAGCTACTGCGTCCATGTATCCAACGTTGCTAATAGAGTGCCTCATTCAGCACGTTGACGCAGAACTAAAGGCTGTGCAATCAAAAAGTTTCGATGAACTTCTATGGAATGATCCCTACGTGGTAATTGATATTTTGAGAACACTAAGTTACAGAAAAACATTTAAAGGGAAATGCCAGATTTGTGAGAAGTTGTAGAGATGGACTATCACTTTCTGTGTATAGTCCGTTTTGAAGCTATCTTGTAACCTGTTGACTCAAAATAACACCAGACCTTATTTCCAGCTTCAATAAAGTTACGAAAAGTGCATTTGTTGGGTTAGGGTACTGGAAAGATATTTTGGTCTTTTCCTTGAAGCTGGGAATTGACCTCTACTGCGTAGAAACGGCAAGAATAAGCATATTCATACCTCATTTCGTCAATATACTGTCCAAGATCCTACGTCTTTATAGAAATTCAGTTCGTCTTGAAACGCATTCTGCACGGACAGGTATTCGTGCCAGGGGTGAGGGAGTTTCTTTTAGGGTAGGAGTTCATGCGGTTTTTGGATTGAGGTGATACCA
>JAAGZO010000360.1 GCA_024206195.1 bacterium
AAATTTGATTAGATAATTTATAGAGACATATGTACTATAGCAAAGTCCAATTATTGCAAATAAAATAACAAAACATGCGAATATTTTTGCTGATAACGATATTTCAACTTCTTTTTGTTTCTTTTTCATCTTACCTCCTTAATCAAATTGACTTCTTAGTTTATCAAAGTTTTCTTTACTATCACTTGACCAGATCCAACCATCCTTAACAATCCCACCTCTTGACTTAGCTTCCCTACTCATAGTTGGTTTAGTGTAGACTGTCCTCTTAAGTTCATCACCCATCATCTTACCTTGGATGTGTAGAGTATGGTCAGACCATGCAAGGATGTTAGCACCTACCTTTCCACCAATGTTAATAGTAGACTTATGGTAACTTTTCATACCCTGTTCTTTAATCTCTTTGTCAGTAAGGTGTCCTATGATAACCTTAGCACAAGGGAGTACCTCTAGTCCCTTTAAGAACTTGTTGATAAGGCTTTCCCGTCTGTACCAACCGTTACCTTCAGGTATATCACCTATTCCTTCATACTCAGCACCTCCTCGGTACTTGCTTCTTGCCCAATCCATGACTTCAGTTTCAGCACAGGCTAAGACCCTGTCAATAGTGTCAACTACAACTATGTCATATGGGAAGTTATCCCTAGCTTTGATTAAAGCACCCATTGTTCCATGAATATCTGCCCAACTACGTACTGGCATCTTGCAGGCATCTATGAAGTTAAGCCCTGCTTCAGCTTCGATGTATAGAGGGTTAGTACCATGTGACCAGAACTCTGACTTACCTACTCCAGCTCCACCTATCATTAGGAACTTTTGGTCAGACCAGTTCTTACTTATCCCACTCTTCTTTGTTGGTAATGTGTATGTCATTAAACACCACCTTTTGAAAAATATGAACTATTCATAACATCTTTAAATAATGCCTTGCTCCATATTTCAGCCACAAAACCTATAGAGTTTTCAGCTTTGCTTATCCAGTTTAAAACCTGGCTAACATCTTC
>JAAGZO010000361.1 GCA_024206195.1 bacterium
GATACTATATTTGATTGATTGTTTTACAATGATGTATCTGAATGCTTTTAAAATAAGATCAGTGCAGAAGTAAAGTTCGTATCGAGTGGTTGCCTCCAACAGTTTCTCTGCTACAACGTTCTTGTTTGGCCTCATCTTCGGACATCACGCGCCACCTCAAAGCCTCGGTACTTCATCTACTTCCTTGGAGCCAAGCCCGCCGTTACATCTGGATGCACATTGGTAACCTATGAGTATGCAGATACATTCCAAGCCATCTAGTGATGGGTATTTTTTGACAGCAGATTGGATACTACCTGAGCTTGACAAGAAGATGAATCGATACATGAACAGGGTTTTGCAGCTGTGGGAATGAGCACAGTGAGTGCCTGGGGAATTATTGCATATTCTCAAATGATGGGTATACCACACTAAGTATGGTTGCTACATTGCCTAATCTTAAAATCATGTGTCTGCATAATTATTATAATGTTCACCATTTAGCATCCGGTAATACATGGGCTGATCGGACCATATATCCTTTGAGAAGAAAAGATGCTGGCGCCGTGAAACACCGA
>JAAGZO010000362.1 GCA_024206195.1 bacterium
TCTCCAGACACGAAGCCTGTAGAGATGCACCAATTCTCTAAAGGAGCAAAGGGAGACACTCTATCAAGAATCTTTAACAAACTCGGATAATGAAGAAAGTAGAAAAACTATGGGCTGAACTATCAGCCAAAGCACAAGAGGCTTCTCAAGAAGTTGAGTTGAGCGAAGAGCAAAAGGTAGAGTTAGGTATTGGAGACAATCTTGCAAAATACGCTAAAGGTGTAAGCAAGTACACTAACGAAGGTGATGGTCTTATTAAAAGAGCAGAACGCTTAATGTCCGAGTTGAAAGAAACTAAATCTGCTCTTTACAAATGGGCAGAAGTAGGTAATAGTATCGCTGATGACATTGCTCGTGATTCAAGTCAATTTGAAAAGGCTGCTAAAGATTTAGGTGTAGACCCAAATTCAAACCCCGACTATAATTCAGCAGACAAGGCTTTCAATGAGTATGCTAAATCAGCTCAAAGATATGAGCGTACGGCAAAGGATTTATAAACAATAACAACAATCAATAATTAAATAAATAGAAAGATGGCTACATCAATCACAACTACATATGCAGGAGAGTTTGCAGGAAAATACATCTCTGCCGCATTGTTATCAGCCGACACTATTGAAGGTGGCGGTATTACTGTAAAACCAAATGTGAAGTACAAAGAGGTAATGAAAACTCTTTCTACTAACGCATTGGTAAAGGACGCTGCGTGTGACTTCGCTGACCAAAGCACAGTTACTCTTGCAGAGCGTATCCTACAACCAGAAGAGTTCCAAGTAAACTTGGAATTATGTAAGAA
>JAAGZO010000363.1 GCA_024206195.1 bacterium
TCGAACAAACTCGCAATATCACAAAGCGATAACATTGTCTTTATCTACAATTTAGGACCTGTATGGGGAGGAAAGAAAACTATTTGCAATAAATTTGAACAAAATAATCCAGTAACCTGCCTGATTTGGCCTTCTACCAAGCCAAATGAGATTTTTTATGGGGTTGCAGAAGGAAAGGTAAAGTTAACTTAAAAGAGATTTTAGGTAAAAGTTGGACTTGTAAAGTCAAACTCTTCGCAAGTTCTTTTCACTACAGATAGCTATGTTGTATCTTTGGCGTCAAGCCCAGATAGCAAATTTATCATTTCAGGTCACTTAGACGGCTCTATTTGGAAGTATAGTTGTGAAAGCAATCAAATCCAGAAGCTACTCACCCATCAGTGCATTCCATACTGCTTAACATGGGGAAATGATATTATGACAGCAGGAAACGACTGCAAGGTGGTGTTTTATAACGATACTAGCGGAAATAAAGTGCAAATGTTTGATTACTCAAGTGATGATAAAATAAAGGACTTTACCGTAGCTAAAATCAACCCCAATAACGACTGCGTAGCGATTGGGAACTTTAATAAGTTTTTTGTTTACTACTTTAACAGCAGGAAACAGCAGTGGGAGGAAGTTTATAATAAACACCTATCAGACGTTGCTGATATCCCTGCAGTCATCTCAGGAGCTGCTTCTATTGAGGATGCCAGAAACTGGCTTGAGTGTGTATCCAAAGTTCATCCAGAAAACCTTGTTTCAACATGTATAAAGCAAACTAAGGGGTTTGGTGCTAGGGAAATAAGAGCCCTATCAGCGTATGACAACAAGGAATACTACCCTGCTCTTTCTGCAA
>JAAGZO010000364.1 GCA_024206195.1 bacterium
CTTGGGAATAGTCATTGATATTTGCGATCTAAAGGAAATACATGAGGGTGTTATAATCCCTGGTGACGGTGCTTCCTATTACAAAACAGAGTTTGAACTATTAACATTCAAGCCAGAGATGCAAGAGGTTCTTTATGGTAAGATAAAGGACGTTGCTGACTTTGGTGCTTTCATTAACATGGGAGCAATCGACGGAATGATTCACATTTCTCAAACAATGGATGACTTTGTAAGTTTCAGCAAGGACAAAGTATTGCTGGGCAAAGACTCAAAGCGAACGCTAAGAGTTGGAGACAAGTGCAAGGCAAGAGTTATTGCAGTGAGTTACAAAGAAGTCACAAACCCTAAGATTGGCCTTACAATGAGGCAGCAGGGCTTGGGAAGGCTGGACTGGTTGGATGAAGAGAATGCACCAAAAGAAGAGAAGCCAGCGCCAGAGAAGAAAAAGGATACCAAGAAGAAGAGTAAAAAATGAAGAAAAAAGTATGTAAGCAATGCAAGGTATTTGTTGATGATAATGTATGCCCAATTTGCAAAGGCAATCAGTTCAGTACAAACTGGCAGGGCAGAATTAATATTCTTAATTCAAAGAAATCTTCAATTGCAAAAAAGCTTAACATAGAACACGATTCAGAATATGTAGTTAAAGTAAGGTGATATCTTTGCAAATAAAAATTATTGCTAAAAATGAGAAGCCTCTTTTATCGAGGACAGAAATAGAAGCAGAACTAGAATTCAGTGCAGCAACCCCACGCAGAGCAGAGCTTAAGAAGCAGCTTGCAGAAGGGTTGAAAGTAAGTCCAGACTTGGTTGTTATAAGAAAAACAGTCCAGGCCTTTGGAAACAGAGAAGCAAAACTGTACGCAAACATCTACAAAACAAAGGAAGATGTTGATAAATACGAATCACAGGTTTTCCTTAAACGTGGAGAGTCAAAAAAGAAAGAAGGAGAAGCTGCTCCACAGGAAGCGCCAAAGGAAGCTCCTAAGAAGGAAGAAGCACCTAAGGAAGCTCCTAAAAAAGAAGAAAAAAAGGAAGCTCCTAAAGAAGCTCCTAAGAAGGACGAGAAGAAGTAAAGATGGGAAAGAAAAAGAAAAATCCAAAGAAGCCAATGCAGATATGGAAAGTATACGAAGCAAAGGGAGAACTTAAGAGAAAGAACCCTTCATGCCCTAAGTGCGGCACAGGAACATTCCTAGCAGCACACAAGGATCGCTCAACATGCGGCAAATGCGGCTATTCAGAAATGAAGTCCAAGGAAGCCAAGGAAGAAAAGAAATAATTTTTTTTTAGTTTCATTATAATTCTATAGCAAAGTTTTATAAACCTCTTTCTGTCTCTTTTTATTATGGTTGAAGACCTTGAAAAATCAAAAGAAGCATGCAGAATAACAGCTGAAGCACTTGCTTTTGGAAAAGGTTTGATCAAAAAGGATGCTTCTATGGTTGGGGTTCTTGATCAGATTGAAAAAAAGATAGTTGAGCTTGGCGGTCAGCCAGCATTCCCTGCTCAGATTTCATTAAATCATGTTGCAGCTCACTTCTGCGCAGACGCAGGTGATGAAACAATATTCTCAGACCAGGTTGCAAAACTGGATATTGGTGTTCACATTGATGGATTTATCGGAGACAGCGCTTGCACTGTTGATCTGTCAGGAAACTACGCAGACCTTGTTAAAGCCTCTCAGGAAGCACTAGATGAGGCAATAAAGGCAATCTCGCCAGGCATTACAACAGGAGAGATAGGCCAGGTAATACAGGATGTAATAACAAGCTACAATCTTGCTCCTGTAAGAAATCTTGGGGGTCATGGATTGGAACAATTCAATGTTCATTCAAAACCAAATATTCCTAATTTCAATAATGGAGATACAACAAAGCTTGAATCAGGCCAGATTGTTGCAGTAGAGCCATTCGCAACACTTGGAGCAGGAATTGTTATTGAAACAAGCAATCCTACTGTTTTTTCTCTGGAAGCAAAGAAGCCAATGAGAGATCCTACTGCAAGAAAGATGATTACTGAGATTGAATCTTACAATGATCTTCCATTCACAAAGCGTTGGCTAACAAAGAAGTTTCCTTTGATGAAAGTTAACCTGGCATTAAAGCAGATGAGCATGCTTGGTATGCTGCATGAATACCCACCGCTAATTGACAAAGAAAAAGGTTTAGTCAGTCAATCAGAACACACTCTCCTGATAACAGACTCCGGCGCAGAAATTCTTACAAAGATTTGATTAATTTCTCAACACTAAGCATCTTTTCATTTCCAGTTTTCATATCCCTTAGCTTTACTTTCTTTTCTTTTAGCTCTTTTGCTCCGATGAAAACAACATATGGAATTCCAAGCGTGTTTGCATAGTCAAGGTTCCTGCTGATTCCTCTTTCAGCAAGATCAATCTCTGTGTTTACACCAGCATCTCTCAGTTCTTGAGCAATTGCAAGTGATTTCTTGAAAGTTTTTATTGGAATAACAAAAACCTTTGTTGGTGTTTTAACACCAGCTCCTTTTTTCACAACATCAGAGATAACATCCAGTCCAAATGATATTCCAACAGCAGGATATTCTCTTTTTGTTTCCAGGAATTGAGGTATCATCTCGTCGAATCTTCCGCCTGCTGCTATCGCAGATTTGATCTCTCCTTTTTTGAGGAATACCTCGAACACAGTGCCAGTGTAATAAACTAATCCTCTAGCAAGTGATGTATCAAACTCAACATTCTTCTTTGATTTTAGATATCCAAACAGCTCTTCAATCTCTTTTATCCCTGTGATGCCTTCTTTTGATTGTACAAGCCTCATAAGATCATTGACCTTTTCGTAAAAATTTCCTTTTGTCTGTACAACCTTCATGAGCTTGTCAACATTCTTCACTCCTTTCTGCTTTAGCTCTTTCTTGACATTATCTGCTCCAATCTTGTCAAGCTTGTCTATTGTAAGAATCACGCTTTCTTTGTCTGAAATTTCAAACACATCCAGGATACCATTCAGAATCTTGCGATTATTGACTTTAATTACAACATCAAGTCCAATCTCTTTGAATGCATCCTGTGCAAGCATTATCAATTCTGCCTCAGCTGTCTTTGCATTTACTCCAACAATGTCTACATCGCACTGCACAAACTGTCTATACCTTCCAGCTTTTATTGGTCCGTCGCGATAAACACTGCCAATCTCATATCTCTTGAAAGGCATCTTAATTGTAGGATTCATTGCAATGAATCTGCACAATGGAACAGTAAGATCATACCTTAGGCCAAGTTCTCTATCTCCTTGATCCTTCAACTTAAACGTCTCTTTCAGTATCTCAGCACCGCCAGCATATTTTGAGGATAATGTAGCATAGCGTTCAATCAGCGGAGTTTCCAGAGGAGCAAAGCCGTACTTAGCAAATACTTTCTTCAGTGTTTCAACTACACTATCCCTTGCAATCTTCTCTTCTCCGTATAAATCCCTTGTTCCACGAGCGATTTGATGTTTCATGTTATAACCTCCTGATTATTCATGGTTTAAAAAACTTTCCTGATTTCAATTGATTTCAGATTACCCTTCCGTTGTCAAAACAACTGTATCGGTCTTTAAAGTGGCATGCCCCCCCTCCATGCTGAACTGCTCTAATCATTATTGAGTCATAATCGCAGTCAAGGTACATCTGCTCAAGGTCTTGGGTGCAGCCGCTTGTCTTGCCCTTTACCCACAGCTCATTCTTGCTTCTGCTCCAGTAGGTTACTTTGCGGGTCATTATTGTCTCTCTCAGTGCTTCCTCGTTCATGTATGCTTGCATCAGCACCTTATCTGTTTCTATGCACTGAGTCACTACAGGCACAAGGAACTGGTTTTTTAATTCTATCTTGCTGAAGTCCACCTTTTCCACTATTGCGTCGATGTTCATTTCCATCTTCTCCTTATTTCTTCTTCTACTTCTTTCCAAGATTTGTTTGCTTCGGCAAGCAGCATATCTGTTGCGTAGAAGACATCTATAGCTTCGCCGATAAGGTTTTCTCCGGTTGCGGATGCTTGAACTAGCTCTGCAGCCTCCTCACCAAATTTCTTAATCAGCTTGTTTTTGTCTTTAAGCAGATTGGAAGTGTAGGAGCCATTCGGTCTGTCCCTTCTTTTTTCAATCCTTGCGTATTCCTGCTGCATTACATCGCTGTCTTTAGCGCCTATTAACGAGATGTCGCTGAAACGGACTATTTCAACAATTTGCAGCCCATTTTTTCTCATCGCACTTTCGGGGCTATTGTTACCCCTGTAAACAACTTCTATGCAGGCATCATTTGTCCCTTCAGCTACTGTAACTTCTGTATCTCCATCATATTCTGTTATAGAGAATCCTCTGCCTTCTTTGCTGAAACGTTCGTCTAGGTATTTCAGCGATGTACTAAGGAAGCTGGTGTTTACAGCGATTCTCATATTTTCAGGAAGATCTTCTTTTGACCCTGTTTTATTCATAAGGCATAATGCAGGCCTTTTGAATTCTGCATCCACGTCAAACCAGTCATACGTATTAAGGACTCCCAGTTCATACGACTTAGCAGATCCCCTTGTTTTCAACCACCAGTCATCAAAAAAGTCGTTGCCTGTTAAGCCTGCTGCAGATTTTCCTTTTTCCAAGTAGTCAGCTACTCTTTGAGGGATGTCTGAGCCTCTCGCTGCTATCATCTCAAGCCTTCCTACTTCTTCTCCATCTTTTATGATGGTTCCACTATCCTTTTCAATACCAATTTCAGGGAGCAGGTTATCTACATAATCGCCCAAACTCCCTTTTTTAGGTATGAAAAGCGTTGAATTTCTTTGTCCAATGAATTCACTAATATTCTCTCGGTAAATACCAATTTGTGTCATTTTGAATACTCCGTGTTTTAAGCCCACATGGCTATAGCTAAATTTAGATTTAAACAATGCGTAGAACTAACAATGATGGAAAAAAGAAGGGCCACGGCCGAGAATCGAACTCGGTCCTGAAGCTCCACAGGCTTCAATGCTAACCGTTACACCACCGCAGCCATCTGAACATAATTTTTTAGATTTACAACTATTAGAATCAACTTCTCTAACAATGAATATAACCAACTCTTTGCATTTCGATCAGTACATGGATTTGATTGCCTTTATTTAAAACTTTCGATTAGAAGTGATGCTTCTCTATCATTACCTTTAGCTTGACTATCTTCTGCTGCACTACTACAATAAAAGATGCCAATAGCATAGTGGCTGTGAATTCTAAAAACAGCCTTAAATAAACATTCATCTCTGAGATGTATCCGAAAAGATATGATATAATTGCAAGTGCCCAGAAGCCATACAAATAGAGCCAGTATGAATTATAGCTTAGGAAAGATAGAATTTTTCTAAAATAAGCATGAATCGTATGATAATATTTATCCAGAATATTCAAAACAAGGAGTGTAGAGACTATTCCTAGCAGTAAAAAGTGTGGTGAAGGAGGGAATTTTGAAAGATTTAGCATGGTTTCAATTCCTAATCTTTTTAGAACAAAATAGTCAATTATGAAAAGAGCAATGAAGAATAAGGTTATGCTCCATTCATGCCTCCTTAATTTGCGTTCCTCATAGAGCTTCTCAAGGGAGAAGCCAAACATGTAAACAAGACCCCATCCAGCTAAAAATGCAACGATGAAGCTTGCAATAGATAATACATTAACATTAAGTTGAGGGAAAGCTATAAACTCCAAGGGGAATTTTAGACTAACCGAATAAGCAATAAGATACACTAAAACCATGATGTGCGGTGTGTATTTACTTTTTTCATAAATATACTTGAGGAAAGGAAAAAGGAATGTTAATAATACCATTGCTATCACAATCCAATGAAATGCAAAGCCTATTGGAATGCCAAACAATGAAACAGATTGAATAAAGGAATACTCAGCAAGTATTTTTTCTAGGTTTTCTTTTGAAAAAAACAGTAACAATCCATAACTAACCAAAGAGACCATTACAAACACAAACCAGGGAACCAGCAGCCTCAATATTCTTTTTTTATAAAACAAAAGAATGTCTTTAATATTTTTGAACTGAAGTTTTCTGCAGGAATAATACAGCGAGAAACCAGAACATATAATTATTATGCCGACTGAAAAATTGAGAACATCCCTGATTACAAGTAAGTAGGCATCAGAACTGAACCTGTTCGGATGCATGATCATAAAAGGAAGAATAACGTGCTGAAGCGTCATAAATAAAATCGCCAGCCCTCTTAAGTAATCTATTATTTCAATCTTATGTTTCATCTAATCCTTACTCTGCAAAAGAAGCTATTTAAACCTTTTCTTTGTGCATAGCACAAACATTAAATAATCATCATAGGTCCCTTTAAGAAATGCAAACTGATATTGCCCTTAAGGTTTTGGAACTAAGAACACTAGAGGAACCAAAGAAGCCTTCTGTAGTTGATTATCTTTTGTCTGCGTCCCCTCTTCCTATTATAGGTGAATGCGCATCAATTGATGTTAACTGGTGGAGAGAGTATAACAAAACGAATAAAAACCCTCCTAACTTTCTTACTGATGACAGACAGATCCAGGCATTTGATGAGGGCCTAAGGGAGGACATTAAAAATAGTGCCATGAAAAATGCAAAGATGCAAAGAGGTGCTGTTTATTTATTTCACACAGGTTTAGCCTATGTATCCTCTGGCTTTATTGCTTATTTTATTGAAAACGGATTCTGACCCAAAAACTTTTTAAACAATCATTATACTGAATCCTTATGAAATTGCGTTTTTCGAGCGATGAGCTAAAGGATCTTCTGAAAGCCTGGGTTGCGATATCAGTTGCCTTTGCTGTTTTAATGTCAGGAGACAACCCATTCTGGATAATGCTTATTGTATCAGCATTAACAGTAGGTATTGGTTTCTTGTTTCACGAGCTTGCTCACAAGTTTTTTGCGCAGCGATATGGCTTAATTGCAGAGTTCAGGGCTTTCAACGCAATGCTGCTGATAGCTGTTGGCCTTTCATTCTTTGGCTTTATCATTGCAGCTCCAGGTGCTGTTTTCATAAGAGGCAGTATTGACAGGATAAAAAATGGAAAAATATCTGCAGCAGGCCCTGCAGCAAATATCATATTAGCATTTTTACTATTCATCATAGCTTTTATCATACCCTATGATTTCTTGTTTCCATTCATACTCTATGGTTCATACATCAATGCAATGCTTGCTCTATTCAATTTAATACCCTTTGGCATCTTTGATGGATCAAAGATTTTCAAATGGAACAAGATGGTATACATCAGCATGGTAGTGCTTGGAGTAGTTGCTATGATGCTTCCAAACATTGTTTCTATGATCCTGAGTAATTTTTCAGCTGGACCAGAGGTTCTTACTTTAAACATTCCGCCTTTGGAATCTATGGGCAATGCTACAAGCGGCACAATGACAATTCCTGTTACAATATCATCTTAGTAATAATCACCCAAAACATTTAAATACCACCACTAAATTCTTTTTATATTATGGCAACATTCAAACTAGTAATATCAGACCCAAAATCTGGCTTAAGTGCTCAGAGGGAAGTAAAGGACAAGACAGCATCAGCACTCCTAGGTATGAAAGTAGGAGACAAGCTAAAGGGAGAGCTAATTGACCTTACTGGATATGAGTTTGAGGTCTCTGGCGGAAGCGACTATTGCGGTTTCCCTATGAGAAAGGATGTTCATGGTACAGGCAGGAAGAAGATTCTGGCTGTTCAGGGCGTTGGCCTAAAAAAGGTTGCAAAGGGCATTAAGCAGCGAAAAACAGTCTGCGGCAACACAATACACGCAAAGATATCTCAGATCAATCTTAAGATTCTAACACAGGGCAAGGAAAAGATAGTTGAGGCAAAGGCTAAGGAAGGCGAGAAGAAGGCAGAAGAAAAGAAGCCTGAGCCAAAGAAAGAAGAGCCAAAAAAGGAAGAAAAGCCTAAAGAAGCTCCTAAAAAAGAAGAACCTAAGCCCGAAAAGAAGTAAATTTATAAATATACAGTTTTTCTTTTTCTATTAGGTGGTTTTTATTCCGAGAAAAAAGTCTACAAAAGCAGAGGATTCTGGAAAAGGCATTCAGCCTGAGATCAATATAGGCTTAATTGGCCACGTTGACCACGGCAAAACAACCCTTACAGAGTCCATGACTGGAAAGTGGACAGATACGCATTCTGAGGAAATAAAGCGAGGAATCACAATAAGACTGGGATATGCTGATGCTATGTTCAGGAAATGCCCAAAGTGCAGTGAACCTGAATGTTTCACAATAAGCGAGACCTGCGAGACCTGCAAGACAAAGACAGAGTTCTTGAGAAAAGTCAGTTTTGTTGATGCTCCTGGCCACGAGAGTTTAATGGCAACAATGCTTTCAGGAGCAGCACTGATGGATGGTGCTATGCTTTTGATATCTGCAAACGAGGATTGCCCTCAGCCGCAGACAAGAGAACACCTTATGGCTCTTGAGATTGTTGGCATAAAAAACCTGATTGTTGTTCAGAACAAGGTTGACCTTGTTACAAAGCAGCAGGCAGCAAACAACTACAAAGAGATAAGAGAGTTCCTTAAGGAAACAAGCTACAAGAATGCTCCAATAATACCTATCTCAGCGCAAAAGCGCGTCAATCTTGATCTTCTTATAGAATCAATCCAAAAGCACATGTCAACACCAATTAGAGATCCTAAAAAAGATCCTATGATGTTTATTGCACGTTCTTTTGATACAAACAAGCCTGGCTCTGACCCATTGAAAATGGGTGGTGGAGTCCTTGGTGGTGCTCTGAAGCAGGGCGTTCTTAAGCTCAAGGATGAAATCGAGATAAGGCCTGGTTTGAAAAGAGAGAAAGCAGGCAAGGCTGTTTGGGAACCAGTATTAACAAAAATAATCGGCCTGAAAACAGGCGGCGATGCAGTTAAAGAAATAGGTCCTGGCGGTTCTGCAGGCATATTGACTCTTTTAGATCCTGCAATTGTAAAGTCAGACACTTTAGCAGGAACAATTGTTGGCAAAAAAGAAAAGTTGCCTCCAGTAAGATATGACCTAAACCTTGATGTTCATCTTTTAGAAAGAGTTGTCGGAACAAAAGATAAATTGGTTGTTGACCCAATCAAGCAGAAAGAAACATTAATGCTTAATGTGAACTCTGCTGCAACCGTTGGCTTTGTAACAGATCTGAAAAAGAACGCATTCTCATGTTCACTGAAGATCCCTGTCTGCGCAGAAGAAGGCGCGAGAGTAACAATCTCACGACTTATCGGCACAAGATGGAGACTGATCGGTTACGGAATCATTAAGGGTTAAACATGCAAGGTCTGTTTCCCTGATGTTTTTTGACACTTTTTCTTAACACTCTTGCTTTTTAGCTGGTCAAAAGTTAAGTTTTCTATCTCTTCGAGAATCTTCTCTCTTTTGTCATCCTCAATATCCAGTGTCTTTAAGAATTCGTCTAGTTTCTTGTTCTTTTTTGCATCAAGCCACTTCTTTTTTCTCTTTTTTAAAGGCATGAAAGCATTCAAGACCCAGCTATTTATAAAATTTTTTAAACAGAAACCTCTTCAATCACTTTATGAAGTGGTTAACCAAGAAGCTAAAGCAGGCTTTCAACCTTCAGGACTTCAATGAAATAGTCATTGAACAGGATGTCATTGATGATATAATCAGGACAGCAAAAGAAACCCATCCAAAGGAATTCGTTACTCTGCTGAAGGGTGAGATAAAAAATAATCAACTCAGAATAAACGGTCTTTTGTACCAGGTCTACGAAGCATCAAACGATGCAACTGTCATGAGAATAAACCTTCCGATTACATCTGGATTTCTTGGCTCTGTTCACAGCCATCCAAGCCACTCAAACAGGCCATCAGAGGCAGATCATATTTTCTTCAATAAGCATGGAATACTCCATCTGATTATCTGCATGCCCTTTGAAAAGTACAATATTGCAGCCTACAACAGGTATGGCGAGAAAATAGACTTCAACATCAGTTGAATAAAGGAAAAACTTTATAAATGAACCGACTAACCCCCAGATAGAAATACAAGGGTGATTATTATGAACAAACAAGGAAAAGTAAAACTAGCTTATAACAATTTATTGGTTCTGCTTTTAGTAGCAGTTCTTGCGTTAACAGCAGTTAATGCATATAAAATAAATGATATTCAAGTACAGATTGCAGGTGAGGAACCTGAACCTTCAACACCAGCAACTCCTGTTGAACAGCCAGTGCGTGATGTAAAGATTGACTTCTATATCATGAGCCACTGTCCTTATGGTATCCAGGCAGTACAGGGCATAGCGCCGGTTTATGAAGTAATGAAGGACGATGCTGAATTCAATCCTCACTATGTTATTTATGCAAATTATCGTGGAGGCGGTCCTGACTATTGTGTTGCAGATGGAGCATATTGCTCAATGCACGGCATACAGGAGCTTAACCAGGGTGTTAGAGAACTTTGTGTAGACAAGTACATGGGAACACAGAGCTACTTTGAATTTACACTTGCAATGATGGATGCTTGTAATTCAAGAAACGCAGACACCTGCTGGGAGCCTATTGCTGAAGGACTTGGCCTTGATGTTGATGTAATCAAGACCTGTGAAGCAGAGGATATCCTGGAAATACTTGCAGAGGAAAAGGCACTCAATGATGCATTAGAGGTTCGTGGTTCACCAACAATTTTCATAAACGATGAAAAGTACAGTGGACAGAGAACACCTGCAGCATACCAGACAGCTATGTGCGGCAAGTTCACTGATGCACCAGAATCATGCGCTGCAGTGATGTCAGACGCTGGCGCAGAAGTTACTGGAAGTTGCTAAAACTAAAAAATGAATGCAAAACTATTTTTGCCATTTTTATTTTTCTTTATTATTTCTATTTCTATAGTTTCTGCGCAGGAAATTCACGCAAGCGATGATCCAATTTGCATAGCATATTTTCAAAGGCCTGGATGCTCGCACTGCGCAAAGGTTTCTCCATTCCTAGATGATATGCAAGATAAGTACGGAGCTAAAATCAATGTTCACAAGTATGACATCACAGAGAGCATGGAAAACTATGAGCTCTACACCAAGTTTTGCACTATAAATAAAGTTCCTGCTGAAAAAAGAGGGGTTCCATTCCTTGTAATTGCAGATAATTACTATCTCGGCGATACGCCAATCATAGAAAACCTTGAGGCAAACATAGATGACATGATTGAAAGCGGCGAAAGAATATGCCTTTTAGGCGAAGAGACAGGTTGCCATGAAGTCAACGAAACATCCGAGCCAGGATCTACCAATCTTGCATTGCCTTGGGTTGAAAAACTTTCTATTCCATTTGTTATATCCGCTGCGCTTATTGATTCTATTAATCCATGCGCTATGGGTGTTATGATTTTCCTTATAGTTATTCTGCTTACTGTCCATGGTAGCAACAGAAGACAAATGATAAAGATTGGCAGCATCTATATTGCTGCTGTTTTCGCAACATACTTCATTGCGGGTGTTGCACTATTATCATTTACTCAGACTGAGATGTTTGGACAAGTACGATCAATTGTTTTCATGGTCCTGGCTGTGTTAATGCTCATAGCAGCATTAATCAACATAAAGGATTTCTTCTTTTATGGTAAGGGCTTTTCATTAAAAATACCTGAATCCAGCAAAGGAATCATAAAGAAGCTGGTATACAAGGCAAGCATTCCTGCAGCAATAGTTCTTGGCTTCCTTGTTTCAGTTTTTGAGCTTCCATGCACAGGTGAAGTATACCTTGCAAGCCTCTCAATACTTTCAGAGGTTGTTACAATGTCTACAGCAGTGTTGTACTTGCTACTCTATAATTTCATCTTTGTGCTTCCACTGATCATTATCCTTGTTTTAGCAGTACTTGGCATAGGAACAGATGCAATGCAGCATCTTATTGATTCGCAGAAACACTTACTGCGACTTGTAATGGGTATAATCCTGATGTTAATGGCTGTTTTGTTATGGATGTTTGCACAAAATGTTATCTGATTTAATGGGGCGGATAAAGCATTTCTTTGATCATTTGTTAGGTGGCAATACTGCTTATTATCCTGGCTGCTTGACGCATTTTGCTTTGCCAGAGGTAGAACAGAACTACAAGACAATCCTTAAGAAGCTTGGAGTGAACTTTGTCACAATCCCTGAAACAATTTGCTGTGGCAGTCCTGCTTTGCATGCTGGCTACAAAGAGGATTTCGAAAGATTGAGAACCAAGAACAAAGAGACCTTCAGCAAGTATGGTGTTAATAAAATAATCACAAACTGTCCTGCCTGTTACCGCGTTCTTACTGATGCAGGCTTTAAAGTAGAGCATATAACACAAGTAATTGAAAAGCATTTGAACAAACTAGAGGTAAAGCATTCTGGAAAAATTTCTTATCATGATCCTTGCCATCTTGGAAGGCATTCGAATCTTTACGAGCCGCCGAGAAAAATACTGCAACACATTGGATTTGAGCTTGAGGAGCTTCCAAACAATAGAGAAAAAGCTTTGTGCTGCGGAGCTGGTGGCGGAGTAAAAACAAACTATCCTAATCTTTCAAATAAAATTGCAAAGCAGCTTATAGAAACCTCAAAGAGAGATCTCGTTACAACATGTCCAATGTGCTACAAGCAGCTCAAGGACAATTCATCAAAAATAAAGGTTATTGAGTTAAGCGAGTTGTTAATATGATTGAAACATTAATCAAAATCTTTGGAAAAGAGAATGTTGCTGATTCAAGGTCAGACCAGATTGTTTACGGCACAGATGCTTCAAGAATAGAGGGCAGTGCGATTGCAGTTGTTTTCCCAAAGACCACAACGCAGCTTCAGAAATTAGCAAGATTTGCAAGCCTGCATAATGTAAGCATTGTTCCAAGGGGTGCAGGTACTGGACTTGCAGGAGCAGTTGTTCCTCAAAATTCTGTTGTCATTGATTTCTCAAGGATGAACAATATCAAACAAATAAATATCAAAGATAGCACAGTGACTGTTGAGCCAGGCGTCATTCTTGATGACCTCAACAACACACTGGTAAAATACCAGCTATTCTTCCCTATAAGGCCTTCAAGCCATTCAACAGCTACAATCGGTGGAATGATTTCCACAAATGCTGCAGGATGCAGAGCTGTTAAGTACGGCAGCACAAAGAAGTGGGTTCAGGAGCTTGATGTAATTGATGGAACAGGAAAGCTGTTCACAATTTCCGGAAATGAAATCAGTGATTTCGCTGGTATGGAAGGCATCACAGGTTTAATTTCAAAGGCAAAGCTGAAGCTAACTGTTCCTATTAAAAGCATCACTATGAGTGTATTCACATTTGATAAAATAGAGGCGCTCATTGATAAGGTCGAGGAGCTGAAGAAAACAAATGTTGTTTCAATGGAATTTATGAATCATATCACTTCTGAGCTTGTAGGTCTTGAAGCAAAGCATCACCTATTTGTTGAGTTCCAGGACGATTCTGGTGAAATAAAAGATCTTGTTGACATAGAGGCAATGGAAAAAACAAGGGACAGTTCATATTCTGTTGTTGCATCACAGGGATATTCAATCATTGAAGACCCTCAGCTTGATCTAAAAGTAATGCCTGAGTTCCTTAACTGGGTGCAGCAAAACAATGTTCCCTGCTTCGGTCATATCGCTTTGGGTACTGTTCATCCCTGCTTTGCATCTGATGAAAAGATCTCAGAGATGTATGATCTGGTTAAAACACTTAAGGGCACAATATCCGGTGAGCATGGATTTGGAATAAAAAAGAAGGGTTTCCTTGATCCGGTTATAATAGAGCGTGCACAAAATCTGAAAAAGAAGTATGATCCTAATAATGTAATGAACCGAGGAAAGGTAATATGACTGAAAAAAAGGAAGAGCCAAAGAAAGAACCTGAATGCTCCTCTTGTGGGCTTTGCAGGACAGCTTGTCCTATTTTCAAGGTCATGCTTACAGAAACTGACAGTCCGCGAGGAAAAGCAATCTTACTAAACAAGGACACACTCAATGAATTGTTCTATAAATGCACTCTTTGCGGAAGATGCAAATTAGAGTGTCCTGTTAACTTCAATCTTGGTGTAGCTAAGGTAAGGGAAAAGGTTGTAAAAAGAGTAGAGACAAAGGCAAACAAGAAGATGATAGAGAACCTTAGAAAATACAACAATCCTTTTGGCAAGCTTAAGAAAGGAGAAAAGATCAAGGATCTTTATTGCTGTTAATTCTCACTGGCAATCATTGCCTGGAACTTGAATATATCACACTTGCTTTCTTTCCATGCCTCTGGTGCAAGCCCTGCTTTTGTGCAGGTGTTTTCTAAAAACTGCTCAACATTCCAGCCCCATTCTTTTGCAACCTGCGGTAACAACAATCCAGAATACGGACCATATCTCACAATTAGTCCATCCTTTCCAATTTCTATTCTCTTGAGGTATTCAGTTGGTTGTCCAACCTCAATGAGTTCAGGGACAGTCAGTACAGAAATCTCAAACTTTACTTCTTTCATTTCGCTCTCTTTAAGCTGTGTGAATCTTGGATCCTTGAAAGCAGCTGATGTTGCTGCCCTGATAACAGCATTATATAGTGGATAAACAGGCTCTGCAAAGCCAATGCAGCCTCGAAGCTCCTTGTTTTTGTGTAGAGAAACAAAGACACCTTGTTCCTTAGAAAACTTTTTTTTAACATGCTCACTTAGTTTTAGCTCTTTTTTTGCAAAAACTGCAGAAACAGCATCCCTTGCAAGTTTTAATAGCTCTTCAACCTCGTGAGGGCTCACCATTTTAGTTTTTTTAGCTCTTTCTTAAACTCTTCTGAATTTTTTAGCACCTTTTCTGCAGCATCTGTAAGAACCTTTTTTGGTTTTACTGTTCCGTCTGTCTCAACAGTCATTGTTGGCACGCCAATCAATGGATGCTTGATAGTATAGGTAGCTACCTTTACGTGACTGTTCTTCCAAAGCTCTTTCTTGAGAACATTGCACAGTGTGTGCCCTTCTCCCTTTAGCTCGAATACAATCTTCTTACTGTTTTCTTCTGTCACGTTTAGTTCCATATTAGAATCACCTGTTCTCAGGAATAAAGGGGTTATTTAAATTATTTTCTGTTTTATAAGCTCATTTATGCTCTCAAAGACAAAATCAGCCCCTTCTTGCCGTAGTTCTTCAGTACTTGTTGCATACGTCGCAACACCGATTGTAATGAAACCAGCCTCTTTCCCAGCACGAATATCATGTACTGAATCTCCCACAACATAGACCTCTTCTACCTCTCCAGCCTCTTCTTTAGCCTTCTCAATAATCTCTCTTCTTTCTGTTGTTGCCTCTGAGCAGAAGCTCTGTATCTTGAAATAGTCATTAAGCCCTGTTTTCTTGAGAATAACCCTTCCAGCCTCTGCATTGTTGCCTGTTGCCAGCGCTAAAACGCATTTTTCCTTCAATTCATCAAGAACATCAATAACCCCTGGAAGAATTGCATCCCTGCTCTCAGGCAGCAGCTCCTCAAATTTCTCTGTTCTCACCTGTACAGCAGTCTGCATCTTCTCCTTTATCTCATCTTTCTTAACACCTTTCTCTAGTAAAGGAAGCATAATCACATCCTGAATTGGCTTTCCAAAGTGCCTGCTCATTTCTTCTCCTGAAATATCAACAGAAAAAACCTCTTTTATCATCTCAACAAAGGCCTTAATGTGATAACTAAACACGTCTACAAGTGTTCCGTCAAGGTCAAATATCACTAATTTCATCTTTTTATCTGAAGTATTGCCCGCATTATATAAAGCTTTATAAATAGGACTAAGTCCCACTACGTAGATATGGATATTCGTAATGTGCAGAGGTCAGGGAATACATACTATGTGTACTTGCCAGCGTCTTGGTGTAGGCAGAATAATATAAATCCAGATTCTCAGATATCCCTGGATATGTCCTCAGAGGGCAAGCTGGTTCTTTCTCCACATACTACAAAGAAAAAGGGCGAATGCCTTGTTCTTGATCTTCCAGAGAAAGACACAAAGATTCTGAACAAGTTCATCGTCGCATCATACCTTAATCCGGTGCGTTCATTTAAGATACGACTTGACGAGGAAATAAAGCCTCCTGAAATTCTGGATCAAAAGAGACTCTTGAGCGGAATAGAGCTTGTCGAGTTCAGTGAAAAACAGATTACATGCGAGTCCTCTGTTTCAGTTGATGATCCTGATATTCTTTTAAGAACAATGATTCGAAAACTTGTTAACATGCTCTATCTTCTGATTAACGAGGATAATCTCGAGCTTGTTGACCGTTATGAAGAGGAAATAGATCGAAGCAACATTCTGATTGCAAAGTCAGCAATCAGCGCACTGATGTTCAAGAGAACATCAAACCTTCGCCATGTTGACCTTTATTATATCACTGTCATCTCAAAGAATCTTGAGCGCATAGCAGACAGCCTTGTTGAAAGGGATATTGACAAGAAATTCCTTAGTGATATCCTGTCCTGCATGAGAACTCTTATGAAGGTGCTGGAGAAGCTCCACTATAAAGCAACAATACCTTTTGCAAAGGAGGTTCTCAAGCTTAAGGATAAGCCAAGCAAGGGACCCAAGCAGCGAATAAAGACAGATATGATAAGAATCTCTGACATACTGATTGACTGGGCTTTAACAATTGAGATAGACAAGAAAGCAAAATAAAATGGCTGTATCAATACAACTCTTTACGTATTTCTGCCTTTTAATTATTGGCATAATTCTTGGAAGAATATCGAGGGCAGTCTATATTGCTTTGACATACAAAAAGAAGTCTAACTAGACAGCCGCCAGCACCCAACCTCTATGTTCTTAACTTTTTTCATGTGGAATTTGTGTGTTTTTTTCAGCGGCATGTAAAATCTTAGAACATGAGTAACCATGAACTTATAATCCTTTGACAGCTTGCTGATGAATTTGTATGAAGTCAGTTTATGAAAACTGTAAACAACCTTTGCAATGCTGAATGCTTTTTCAAGAAATATTTTGTCAGCATGAATCTTTTTTGTTCCAAATGGAGGATTTTGAATAACAACATCAACCTTTTTCTTGAAGTCATTGACATCGCAGTTAACAAACTCTGCTTTTTTCATTTTATTTGCATTTTGTTTTGCAATCTCCAAAGCTTCTTCGTCGCTGTCGACAAAATAAACTTTTTTTGCACCAAGAAGCAAACATCCTATTCCAAGAATACCTGTGCCGCATCCAAGGTCTGCAACAGTTTTTCCTTTTATGTCATCACTCATGTATGCAAGCCATAGAACATCCGCTGCAATCTCTGAGTCTGTTGCATATTGCTCTTGCTTAAGCTTTGGATTATCAAATACCTTAAGCTTAGAAAGCTTGATTGCAATCTCAGATTTTGTAGGCATAACTGTGTGGAGTTTTATTACCTATTTAAACCATTGCATTTCATGCACCATTACTCAATTTTCTTCTTGTTTCTGCTACGCAATCATTCTTAAGTTTTTTTTCGCAACCCTTGCAGAGCTCATCTTCTTCAATGTGCATCCCAAATGCCCTGCACTTTTCCTTACTCATAGAAACACCCCTGAGTTTTTTCTCACACAGTTCAACGCAATTCCGCAAAACTATTAATAATTTCACCTTATATTTTATATATACATCTAGTCAATCACCACTTTGATATACTAACCTGCAAGGCCGGATTTTAAAAAAGATTTATATACCAGTAACTAGATATTACTACTTTCATGCTGAAAAAGAGGTTTTTAACAGCACTAGCGGGATTACTCTGGGTATTCCTTTCTATGATGTTTGTTTCTGCTTGTGCTGTTGATGGAGATTGTAATGACTGGGAATACTGTGATACTGGTGTTTGCCAGGATGTTTCTTGTCCAAATCCTCATGTGACCTCTGATTGTTCTGCTTTGTTTCCGAGCTGTCCAGGAACCTATACATGTAATATTGTTACATATGATGAGGTTCCAGTTAGTCACTCTTGTGGTTCAAGTATAATCTGGGATTGTGTTCCTACAGATATAGGTTTTATAGAACCAACACCCGAGGATGGTGCAGTTCTTTACGCTGGAGACATCAGCATAAATGTTTTTGTTGATTCAAGTTATGACAGTTCATTCATTGACTGGAATCGCTTGTTAAAAGCTTACTGGGATTTTGAAGAAGGCGCTGGAAGTACAGCAGGCGATACATCAACCCATAGTCACACCGGAACATTAGAGGACAGCCCTCAATGGGTTCCAGGTATTCGCGGTGATGCTCTTTATTTTGATGGTGGTGATAATGGTGGTTATATTAATGCTGGTAATTCCCCTGACTACAATCTTGTAGGAAAAGATCATACCTTGGAAACCTGGTTTAGGCTTCTTAATCAGGTTAACAAGTCAGAAATGACTGGTGTTTTTAATCGTTTCACCTGGCTTCAGTCAGGAGGGCCTCAGGAGGGATATAAGCTCTATCATTATGGTACCTCTGGCAGGCTAAACTTTGTAGAGTATGGAGCAGATGAAGCAGCTCATGATCACATAGGGATTCGCCCTGCACCAAATTATATGGATGATACCTGGCATCACTTTGCAGGTGTTGTAACTCAGAATGATAAAACTGCCCGTTATTACATTGATGGAGTAGAACTAGAACAGGATACTTTTACATTTACAGTTGATTCAGACAGGAATCTTACTCTTGGAGAATATGGTGGTTCCTTGCTTGGCGAGCTTGATGAGATGAGACTCTGGCATCGCGCTCTAAGTCCAGATGAAGTTGAAGATTCGCATGATGCTGATAATCTTGTATCACAGGATTTCAGCAGCCTTGGTCCAGGAACATTTGAATTCTATGCATATGCAATTGATGCTGCAGGAAACACTGTGCAGACAGAGACAAGGACTATTACAATTGCTGCTCCTGCTGAGATTTATTTTATTTCTCCTCCAACACCTGATGATGCTGATACTGTTTTTGATGATGAGGTCACAATTTCAACCCATCTTGAAGGTAGAACAAGTACACTCATTGACTGGGACCGCTCTTTGACTGGTTTCTGGAGTTTTGATGAAAATGATGGAGTAATAGCTGCTGATAACTCAACATATGGTAATGACGCAGATTTACTGTATGGTGCTGCATGGACAGACGGACAGTTTGGCAGCAGCGGAAGATTCGATGGAATCAATGATTATGTAAACGCAGGAAATGAACCAGAATACCCTGTTGCAACACAAAACTTCACCATAGAGGGCTGGTATAAGACTGATGGTAACCTTGTTGACTCTTATGGCCTGCTTTTCGGAAGATACAATGGATTCAATGGTTACATGACATCTTTTGAGCCAGATGGACGTGTCGTTGTTACGATCAAAACAGATACTGATACTTATCAGGTCAAATCAGCTCCAATTTTTAATGACAATCAGTGGCACCATGTTGCTTATGTTCATGACGCAGCAAGAAAAAGAGCCTATATACATCTTGATGGCGGAACTCCTTCAGCGGTTTTCTACACAGGAACCCCGGTTGACTGCGCATGCCCATTCAATATTGGAGGCATAGCTTATAATAATAGTTTCAATGGTTCAATTGATGAAGTAAAGGTCTGGAACCGAGCTTTAAGTCAGGAGGAAATAGAGGCTTCATATGATGCATCAGCAGGAACATTCACGCATACATTTGAAGGAATTTTGCCTGGAAGTTATAATTTCTATTCATATGCCACAGATTCCACAGGCATGTCAGATATAACATATACCCGGACAGTTTTTGTTAGCGCAGGTTCATCTGGAATAAACTTTACAGCACCAACACCTGCTGATGGTGCACTTGTTTGCGAGGGAACAGATGTAACAATAACTGTCGACGTTGATGCGAGCTATGGCAGCTCTTTCATTGACTTTGACGATTCTTTGGTTGGTTACTGGGATTTTGAAGATAATGCTGGCACAACCGCAGAAGATAAATCATCTTATAATCATGATGCAATCTTTGCTGGTACTGGAAGTACTGATCCTCAGTGGGTTCCAGGTGTACGCGGCGATGCTCTTTATTTTGATGGTGGCGATGATGTCAAATATCTTAATGCTAGTAACTTCCCTGAGTATGACCTTGCAAGCATTGATCACACACTTGAAGGCTGGTTTAGGATTCCAATACAGCCAAACAAATCAAGATTCTTCCACATTTTCGATCGTTTCACATATACAGTAGCAGGAGGTCCTCATAGAGGCTATAAGGTCTATGGTATGGAGTCTAGTGGTGAGGCACGTATGGCAACACCAGAATTTGGGACTGGAGCGCTTCTCCAACTTTATCCCTCCACTGATTACAGGGATAACACCTGGCATCACTTTGCTTCTGTTGTTGATCAATCCTCAGGAATAGCTCGTTTATACATTGATGGCGTAGAGGTTGAACAGGATAATGACTTTTCAAATTTGGATGATGATAACACGGATCTTGATATAGGGGAAGAGTGGCTTGGAGATCTTGATGAGCTTAAGATTTGGCGCAGGGCTCTAAGCCTTGATGAGATCAGGGATTCATTCAATGCAGATACAACCTTGACACGAACATTCAGCGGTCTAACACCAGGAACATACACATACTATGCGTATGCAATCGACTCATCTGGAAACATTGCCCAGACAGAAACAAGATCCTTTGATGTTTCTTCATGTGACATGCAGTTTATACCCCCAACACCTGAGGATAGTGCTGTTGTATGCGGTGATGAAGTAACAATCACGGCTTCTCTTAATCCTGGCTATCAAAGCGCGTTCATTGATTGGAATACATCCTTGGTTGGTTACTGGGACTTTGATGATGCTGGAGGAGTTACTGCAGGCGATACCTCAACATATGGCAATACCGGAGATTTGATCAATGGTTCTTCATGGGACTCTGGCAGAATAGGAGGTTCTGTTAGGTTTAGTGGAGGAGGAAACCAGGTGGTTGAAATTCCTTATGATGATACTTTAGCAAATACAGAAGGCACCTTTTCTTTCTGGTTTAACCTGGATGTGTTAGGAAGAGCGCAACCAATATTGCAGAAGGATGAGCTGTGGTGTACTGGAGACTGTGGTCATTTTACCGTAGGTTATAATATAATGACCTCTCAGATTCCTCCAAATAAAATTGCAGCAAGACTTCAAAATGAGGGTACAGGTCCTTTTTCTGAGGACTGGTACTACATTGTTATGCACGATGATAGTATACTCACTCCTGTTCCTGGAGTATGGTATCATGGAGCAGTAACATATGGTGTTGGCGGTCTTAAATTATATATTAACGGCGTTTTGCATGATACCAATGACACATCAGAAAAAGGCATGGAGAATAATAACATTCCTTTAAAGATAGGAAGGACATACAGCGGAGCTATGTTCGATGGAAGAATTGATGAAGTAACACAGTGGAGCAGACAGCTTAATCAGGCGGAAATAGCTGATTTATACAATGTAGGTCTGGACGATGTGGTTACAAGAACATTCTCTAATTTGCCTCGCGGAAACTATACCTTCTACGCACATGGAAGAGACAGTTCTGGCAATATTGTAGCAACAGAGACAAGAACAATAACTGTTGGATGTCTGGAATACAAGAAATGCGCTGATGGCGTTTGCAATACTGACCTTAATGATAAAGCATTCTGCAATTCCAACACCTCTTGTGTTAACAATGGAATTTGTTATCCTGCTATTGAGCCTTTTACTGAGCTTGTTCAGACTACTATGGAAGGCTCTCCAGCAAATTTCTGTGATGGTTTTGATGAAGAAACATGTACTTTAATGCTTGGCTGTGAATATGTTTCAAACAACTGCGAAAAAAAATCAGAAATAGAGTTTGCAGATCTTTTCATGGATATGGATTCAACAAATGATCTTTCTCTTAGTTTTGATCTTGAAGATGGAAAATACTTTTATAAGGATGTTAATAATGGGCTAAATGGTGATGAGGTTTGTGATCCAGGAACCTGGATTGCTGTTTATGGTAATATTACTGGAGTAGTTACTGATGTTGATGGCACTCCAGTTGAAGGTGCTAATGTAACGATTTTGGGTGAGGACCGTGCTACAGTTACAAATGTAACTGGCGGTTATGAATTTATTGATGTGGGCTTTGGCCCATATGACTTTATTGCTTCTTCATACAATTTCTCAGATACTCTTATTTTCAGTGAACTAGTTCCTGGTTTCGGCACATTGGAACTTGACTTTACATTGGGTTATGGAGACAGTTTGTGTCAGGCTGACTGTACATATTCTAGTGATAATGAGTGTCATGATTCATGCCATGGAACAAATGGTTGCATGTTCTTTGACAGCATTTCTCAGGCAGCATGTCATGAAGAAGGAAAAAGCTTTAGAGTTCCATATGGCAGCGGCGGGCTGATGGTGCAGTGTTGTGAAGGCAGTCCTTACACACCTAGGCTTATAGCTGCAACAACAGAGGTAGATGCACTCAACATAGCACGTGTAATAAGAAACGTCTGGTTTGAGGGTCGCCTTGTTAAGCTTGTTGTAGATGTCTTTGATTAAAACCTATCTTCTTGAGAACAGAAAACTATTTAAATGAGCACCTTCAATGTTTGTCTTCTGCTTGGGGGCATATAGACGATGCAAAACACACTATTATTCAATTCTGACCATGATGTCAAGAGTCTAAAGCACGAGTTTGACCTTGCATTGAATGGAATCAAAGAAGAGTTTGAAGACCACCTTGCAAGCATTAATGATAACACAAACGAGATACAGGCAAATCACGAATACCTTTCTATGCTTGATGAGAAAATCAACAAGCTTGATGAGAAAATCGAGCAACTGCAGTTCATGATAAAGCATAATGGAAAACTCCCTTCTGAGGATACTGTTAAAATAGAGCTTACTGAAAAGGAGAAAGAGGTGTTCCTTTCATTGTACACATCAGAAAAGCCGTTAACTTACGCTGAAATAGCTAAAGACCTTAGGGAAAGTGAGTTCCTTGTCAGAAGCTACATAACCAACCTTATTGAAAAAGGAGTTCCTGTTAAGAAACGTTACGTGAAGTCACTACCTTACCTTTCGATTGATGTCAAGTTCAAGGAACTTCAGGCAAGGTCGAATGTTCTTAATATTACACAAAGAAGTGTTGCTGAGTTCTGTTAAACATGTATTCTAAAAAAGTATACGGACAGACAAGAGTAGAGTCCTGTCCATTCTGCAATAAGCGTGCTTTAGCTGAGAACCCTCAGGGCGTTCCTGTGTGCATGGCACACAAAAACGAGTATCTTGACTTAAGGTGTGTCTGCAAAGAGCCTCTTGAAATAAAAAAAGGAAAATGGGGCCCGTATTTTCAT
Source organism: bacterium (assembly GCA_024206195.1). The sequence goes on from JAAGZO010000364.1 coordinate 23,284, forward strand.
TGCATGAATTGCGGTAACATATCCTTTAACAAGGGAATGTCAATGAATCCTCCTGTTAAGGAAAAAAAGAAAGAAGAGAAGAAAGAAGAACCAAAAGAAAGAGAGGTGCGTTCTGATGAATTGGATCTTATTTAAAATTGCGCAGGGTTATAATTTAGTGCGCAATTTTAAATTCCAAAAACGCGCCTCGGAAGGCGAGTTTTTGTTATCTAAGCTGAGTACTTCTCGATCTGCTCAAGCAATTCTTCTGTTGTTACTGGTCCAGGTTTTTTTCCTTGTGCATCGATTCTCACCTTCAGTTCAAGTGTTCTGCGGGTTATCTCTGCGATGTCTGCCCCGGAAAATCCGTCGCTTTTTTCTACAACAGATGAATAAGTAATATCCTTGAAAAGTTCTCTTCCTGCAATCTCCTCTGCCTTTCTTATATGGACTCTAAAAACAGCATCTCTTGCTTCATTGTCTGGCAGCGGCACCTCAATTATTCTGTCCATTCTTCCTGGTCTCAATAATGCATAATCAATCGCTTCAAGCTGGTTTGTTGCACCAACAACCATTATGTTTTCAACACTTGCTAATCCATCGATGTTCTCCAGCATTGTGCTCACGATTCTCCTTGATGCTTCATAGGAGCCATCTCTTTGTGGAGCAAGAGAATCAAGCTCATCAAAGAATACAATTGCTCTTTCATCCTTCTTTGCAAGGTCAAATACGTGTTGCATTATCTTCTCTGATGCACCATACCATTTTGATGTCACATCAGATACCTTAATGTGGTAGAACTTTGCACTTGCTTCATTTGCAAGGGCTTTTGCCAGCAGTGTTTTTCCTGTTCCAGGTGGGCCATGCATTAATACCCCTTTAGCTGGTTTTGTTCCCCACTTTGTGTAAAGTTTTGTATTCTTTAGCGCAAAGCACAACCCTTTAAGTTCTTCTTTTGCTTCATGTTGTCCGCCTATGTCCTCAAAGCTTGTTTCACCAAAATAATTAATGCTTGCCACATATCCATCAATCTCAACACATAATCCATCACTTCTTGCGCAATACTCTGCTTTTTCCATTGTTTTCCTGTAGAACCATTCAGTTGTTTCTGCAATGTCATCTATGCTTTTGTTTTTCAGTGAAGAAAGAAGTTCCATATGTGGTGTTATTATATTGTCCACAGTTTTGAAGTTGCCTTTGCTTATTCCAGAAAAGCTGGGAATCTGTTGCGCAATATCACTTAGTTCATTTGTTTTCTCATTTTTTATTCTGAACTCTTTTCTGAGCTGCTCGAGCCCGTAGCTCATGGATGCATATGCTGCAAATGCCTCTCTTGAAGGAATAACATCTGTTACAGCATCATAACATGCAGGAACACTTTCAATTATATCACAGAGTGCCGCCTCTTTTCTTGTCTGCTTTTTTCCTGTTGTTAAAATGTCATGCAGCCTGTAAACCCCTGAAAATAGTGTTTCATAGCGCTCCTTTTTCTCTTTCAGGAGCGCTCCATCTACTGCATACATTTTACTATAATCCACAACTATTCATTATTCTGTCTGCTGCTCCTTCTATCTCACTATTTCTTTTGCCTTCATGCAGCATTATCGATGAAGTATACTTCTCCAGCATCTTTCCCATATTTCCTGGCCTCAGGTATCCTGAGTCTGTCGCAGTTGTCATCTTTGCAATGCTGTTTGTCATCTCGCCGAACTGCTCAACACTGTTCATCACAGTATTTCCTAGTTGATCCATTATTGGGAACAGCTCTCCCATCTCTGCTGCTGTGTCTCTGCAGAATCTGTATGAATCAATTGCTATCCTTGAGAGTTCTTGTGTCCTTTCAACGTTTTCCCTGAATCTGTCGCAGTTATGCGTTACATTCTCAACAGAGAGTTTGTATTGCTTCAGCAGGTTCATCTCTTCATCAAGGAAAACCACTGCAGATTTTGATTTCAGAAGATTATTTTTCACCTGCCCCATTTCACTTTCAAGGTTCTCTCGCGCTGTCTCGAGTTTTCCATAACCAGGATCTGCAATCTTGGTTCTTTTCAGTTGCTGGCACGTTGCATCATACAGATCATTGCTTTCATTGAGCCGATCCTCCAGTTGCGTGCTTGTATTAATAGCAGTGGTGAACTCATAAAATTTTTCTGCTTTCTTTTTTGTTATGCCATCCAGGACTGTTCTTGATTTCAGTGCAACACCATGCAGGTTGTAGGCCATTTGTCCTACAGCATCAAGTTGCATGTCCCACAAGTCATCTATGCTATATCTGTCTAGAAATTTTTTATCACCAAAGAATTCACCTATCTTGTTTTTCAGAGAATATCCAGCTCTTAACGCTGGTGAGTTTTCTATCTTAATCTTTTTGTCAAGTGCGGTTTGTACAGCAACGACCTCTCTTACGCTTTCACGCAGACCATCAACACAGCCATAGCCTGCTGTTCTTGTCCTATAGGTCTGCATCAGTGCAGTTGTCTTTGCTATTGCTGTCTCTTTTTGTGCTTCTGGAGCCCCTTGTGTAAGTCCTTTTGCATCCAGCTGTGCAAAAAGATTATCTAAACCGCTATCAACAACAGGTTCTTCAAGTTCTATCTCACTCATTTTTACCACCTATTCCATTAGATTCTCAAGCTCACCAATCATCAGCTCGTATTTTGTCTCGGGTTCAAGCTCTTTCCAGGCATTCTCAACCAGCCCGGATTTTGCTCCATTCTCAAGGTTGCACCATTCATTGCTGAACAGCTGCTCTCTTTGTTCTTCCCCAAGGTTGTTCCAGAAATAATCAGCATTTCCTACAAGCGGTCCGTGCTCTCCATCTTTTATCGGAAGGCTTTCTCTTTCATTATTTCCATTTTCATATGTGAGAAATACCTCTACTTTTCCATCACCATTCTCTTCATATTCAATCTCTGTTCCGTTGAAATATCCTGATTGAACATCTTCTGCTTCATAGGTTTTCTCTGGAAACACATAGTCCTTAACATTCATATGGTCACCAATGCCCGCAGCTGTGCCGAGCAGAATGCCAGCAAGGGTAACTCTTTTTGCAGTTCTCAAAAATCCCATTTGCATCACCGTACAAAGTTAGCCTACTATTTTTAATACGGCTTTCCGAGGGAAAACACCTGTTTTTTCAGCTACAATATAAGAATAAACAGATGATCCGGAAGATTTGCAAGAAAGTAATTATTGCTGTAAATCTTCCGACTGTAAGAAAAGTTTAAAAAGGGCACCCTCTATGAAATCCGTATGCAGGAAAGTTACGAGCTAAAGCCAAACAAATCCGTATTTGTAACATTTAAGTTTCTCATCGGGTTCTTCTTTAGCTGTTTAATTCTGACAATTATCTGGCTAGTTGCAAGCCGTTTTGTACCTCTGTCAATTCTATATTTCCTTGCTGCTTTCATAGTAATAGAATCAATTTCATTCTATGCACTTTCTGTTAAATACAAAAAAGAAAAATATATTTTCTTAGCTGACAAGATAATCCGCAAGTCAGGAGGGATACTTTCAGAAAAAGAGACAGAGCTTGTCATAAGAAACATAACGCATGTTGATCTTAAGCTGCCTTATGTTGAGAACAAGATTTTTAAGACAGGTAGCATAGGGATAGAGTCTGCAGGAACCAGCGCTGCAGAAATAGTTTTCCATTCCATTGACAAACCGCAGCAATTCTACGAGTATGTGGAAAAGCTCATGAAGCACAACGGCTTTAGGCTGACAAAATCCAAACTTATACAAAAGGAAAGGCCAAGCAGCCTGGGTGTTTTTTTTGAGGTCTTTAAGAATTTCATCGGTGTTATTATCGCTTTATTGTATGTTTCTCCTGCACTTTTCCCTGGGATTGCGATACTTATTGTAGAGCCCTCAGCATTTAATCTAAACACATTCCTCATATTCCTCGCGATTGCTATTGTTGTCACCTTATTATTCCTTCATTTCAATTTAAAATTCCTTGATTTGAAGCGTCGCGTCTATTATATCTACTCAGACACCATAACTTATAGTGAAGGATTCCTTACAAAGAACTTTTCATTCATTCCGATAGAGAACCTTGCAGACTCAACAGTAACCCAGACCTTGATAGATAGAATCTTCAGCTTGTATGATGTTAAGATAAGTTGCCAAGGAACTGATCAGGATATTCTTTTCAAGAACATGAGGAACGGACCAACCCTTGAAGAAAATATTGACTCTTTAATCAGCAAGAGCAAGTCATTGGTAGGAACTGCAAAAACAACAAAAAAAGCAGATGTGAAGAAACAAGCTGCGTACAAGGAAAAAGAACTGCAAAAAGATACAGCATTTACAGGACAATACTCCATGGATGGCAGCAGAACAATCATGCCTCTTATTGTTCTGGCAGTGATTCTGTTTCCATTTGCCTTTATTTTTATTCCAATAATCATCGTCTCTTTCATAGAGATTGTATGCACAAAATACTTTGTTAAGCCAGGCAGCATGGAAAAGAAATATGATTTCCTCTCTTCAAAACACATAGAGTTTACTAATGAAAAGATAACTGCAATTATCTTTAGGGAAAGCTTTATTGACAAATGGTTCAACACCTGCAGCATAAACTTCTGGTCAATAGGCTCTTCAGAAGATATAACTTTTAAGAACATAAAGAAATCAGAGGGGCTCTATAAGACTATACTGGCAAAAGCAGGAATAAAAAGACAGGAAGTCCTTTATCGCATGGATTCTGCTTTTAAGCTCCCAGACATGCTTAAATCCGCACTGCCTGTTACGATAATCTCTATATTGCTGATTGTCTTTTCAATTACAGCTACAATCTTTCTCTCACCCTTCATCATAATACTTGCAATAATTATTGTCCTCATTTTTATAGCCACGTTGATATATGAGACCGCATACTACAAAAGGTCAAAGCTTACCTTTTTCAAGGAATGCGTATTTTTCACAAAAGGAATATTCTTTAAGCATTATTACTATGTCCTTTATAATAACATTAAAGACATATCTACAGAGAAGTTTCCCTTCTCACAAGCAGGTTCAGTTAAATTCAATGTTGCAGGAGAGCACGTTGTTCAGCAGGGGAAAAACGCATCAGTCACATCAAACAGCTTTAAGATTAATTACATACAAGGCATTGAAAACAAGGATGAGCTGATTGATTTAATCTTCTTCCAGCGTCCAACCAGCCAGAAGATATCGGAGATTGAGCAGAACATTGAAAGCTTTACTCAAAAACCAATAATGACTGTAAAGCCTTCTCTTGCAAATCCACTGACTATTTTGTTGGTAGTCAGCTTTCTTTTCCCTCCGTTGCTTTTACTCCTTCCATTGTCACTTACCTTGACAATCATGAGTGTCAAAGCCAGGACATATATTATCCAGCCATATAGGGTTCTTGCAAAATCAGGAATCCTTTACAAAGCGCAGACATCAATATTATTCGCAAAAGTAGATCACATTATCTATAAGCAGGGCGCTTTGAACAAGCTGTACAAGAATGGAACTATCCTGGTAAACACTGCAGGCAGCAGCAGCCCTGAGTTGGTGCTGAATAACGCGCCTAATTTCAAGGATTTCTACGAAGAGCTAAAGAAGTATTACTAAAGAACCCCTCTCTCTTCAGTTCTGCAGTCACAAAATGAATCTTTTTCTTTGCTTTCAGCGCATCAAGCCTTTCACAGAAATCCTCTAATTCGCTCATGCTTTGAAATATGCATTCTGCAAAGAAATCCATGTTGTTGTTTGTTCTGAAAACAGAATTAACATTCTGATTTTTCAGAAGAAACTCTCTTAGCTTTTCCTTATCCTTCACTTTAATCAGAACATTTGCTTTCAATCCATAACCAATCCTCTGAAAGTCAAGCAGGGTAACATGACGAATAATAAGATTGCCTTCCAGCTTTTTCAGCTTGTCACAAAGGCTGCTTGTCGGAAGCCCGGTTTCCATGCTTATCCTCAGAAGACTCTTCCTCGCATCATTCCTCAAATGTTTTATCAAAGCAGTCTCTGTTTTCATGATTCTTCTAAAGAGAGACTTCTTAATAAAACTTCACAGCTCTTTTCCAAAATATTTCCGGGATAAACAAAAATAGAAACCTTTAAATAAGAAATATTTTTTAGTGGTAATATTAAAGGGGGGTGATTAGTACGAGTAGCATAATTAAGTATACAATCTTCTTAATAGTTTTTTTTGCTTTTGCTGGTTTGGTTTCTGCGTCAACAACCGAGTGTTGGCTTTATGATAATGATGAGGCATCATGTGATTCCTTTTTGGATTGCCAATGGATGAGTGATCCGTGGGGAAGCTGGTGTTCGCAGAAAGGATGCTGGAATTTTTGGGGACAGGATGAATGTCATCAGTCCAATAATGCAACCAGCCCGGATTACATAAATAAATCATGCTCCTGGACAGACTCATCCTCTGGTTGGTGCACTCAGCCTGGCTGCTGGGTCTTTGATGGTGATGAAACTGGTTGTACAAGCGCTAACACAACCTGGGGAATTCAGTGTAAATGGGATGAAGAGTGTATTGGTCCTCCTGAAAAATCATGTTGGGATTATCAAGATGCTTCAAGCTGTACTGCAATTGCAGGCTGCAATTGGGGTATGTGCATGGGGCAAAGCTGTTGGGACTACACAGACCAAAATGTCTGTGAAGCGAATTCTGGTTTTAATGGAAAGGCCTGTAGGTGGGAAATATATTCTGGTGGAGGCCAGTGTATGGAATCTGGCTGTTGGAACTATAATGACATGACTAATTGCCAGGACAATAATTGTTCATGGGATGGTAGCTATTGTATGGAACCCTCTTGTTATATGTATAGTGGTAATGACTCGGTTACTTGTTTGAATAACCCTCTTGGATTAAGTTGTAGCTGGGATGAGAATGGCAAGTGGTGTAATGAGGCTGGCTGTTGGAACTATGATGAAGGTAGTTGTGATTCTTCTGTTGGATGTTTATGGGAGACCTATGAAGGCGGCTGGTGCGAAGAGCAGGGCTGCTGGAACTGGGATGGTTCAGCAGCAGCTTGTACAAATGCAAGTCTGCATCCAGGAATAGCCTGTGTTTTCAGCGATCCTTGGTGTTATGAAGATGTTGCTGCAAAAAGTTGTGGTGATATATCAATTGAAAGGGATTGCATGGACACTTTCTATTGTTGGTGGAACTTTACAGGAAGCAATTGTAATGATCCGCAGGTAGGAGTAACTGAATCAGATTTTGTCGAGTGGAATCCCGGGTGTTACATCTTTGACATGGACACAAACATATGTACTAATACAACTGGCTGTTACTTTAATCTATCTACTGATACATGTTATCATAACGCATCTGAGATTGATACTAATGCACTGAACTGTAGCTTAATACGAAACCAGACTGTATGTAATGGTCTGCCTGCATTCAGTACCTGCTGTAAGTGGGTTGCTGGAGAATGTCTGTCTGATAAGTTTGATCAGTCCTGTCGTGACCAGATGCAGGAGCCTCCTGCAGGCGCGTACTACTGTGAAGACTATGTTGCTTACACTGATAAGCCAACATGTGAACAGATTGCAGGTTCTCCGTGGTTCATGCCATGTAAATGGGATAACTCAACAGAGAGATGTAACTTTAAGGGAGAGGACATCTTTGGTGAAGGAGACAAAAACATAATGAAGCTGGATAATGAGGTTAACTGCGAGTCTGCTGGTGGAACATGGTCCTTAGATACATATCCAAGTACAAATGATCCAACTACAGCAGCAAAGCTTTCTATTGGAAGATGTGATTTCAAGTTTGATGATGAAAGGAATTGCGATAAGGAATGTTTTGCATGTAATCACAAAACAGACAAGACCAACTGGAGCTCTGCAGAAGAGGCAAAAAAGAATTGCTTTGAGTCTGCATTAGGTATGTGCGGCTTTACAGCAGATTCTACCGCTCCAAACGGATTTGGATATTGTAATCCTAAGGATCAGTTTAAGCAGGGAATGATTGGAGGCAATTGTGATGAGGACTGTGGTTCCTGTACATACATGGGAGATTCTACAGCATCCGCAGGTTACAAACCTTCTGACTATTGTCTTAACAGTAAGGCAAAATGCAAATGGGTAGCTGACCCTGCGCATCCTGATGATGAATCCTTTGGATGGTGTGTTTCAAAATCAGAAAAAACCTGTGAGGACCGTTGTGATAAGTGTTATGATGAAAGCGCTTGTAAGAAATACGGTGGAAAGCAGGGCAATTCCAGTGCAGAGAATGTTTGCGAGTGGGACAATGGAATCTGTAAATATAAAACAGGTGCAGACCAGATGGAAATCTGTTGGAATGGAGTAGATGATAATGGTGACAATAAGATGGACTGTGCTGATTCCATGTGCTGGAGCGATCCTTTCTGTGGCGGAGACTTAATGTTTTCAGGATTTGGAACAGATTGTTTCTTGTTTACTGATAATGCAACTTGTGCAACAGAGGGCTGTGCTTGGGTTGAAGAACAATGGGGTTCATGGTGTGACATGCCTGGAGCAGTCTGTTGGAAAAAAGATGGAACAAACCAGACCTATTGTGAAGAAGGAGAAACCTGTGAGTGGCACTCTGGATTTGGTGGTTTCTGCGAGCAGGACTGGGAAATGGGTGGCGGTGCTGGCACATGTATGATGCTAGACATAGCTGATTGTGATGGCGCAACTGGCCAGAACAGCAACTGTACATGGGTTGTTGACAGTTGGTGTGAAGATGTTGGCGGTTGGTGCAGCTCAAATCCAAGTTATACAGGAAGCTGGTATGAATGTTACCAGCATGACATGGAAGGACAGTCTGCTTGTGATACAGCAGGAACACAGGTAAGCGGACAGTATCCTTGTCAATGGCAGGAAGATTCTTGGTGTGCTGAGCAGCAGGGAAGCGCAGGCTTTTGTGATCACATGAGCTTTGCATGCTTCCAGTTCATGAATGAGAGTGCTTGCACAGCCACAACAAATGCAACATATAATCACAGCGTGTGGTGCGCTTGGAACTCAGACCCGATGAATCCTCAAGGTGGTTGGTGTGAGAGTAAGATGAGCGCTGGCGGCGAAGGCAGCTGTTGGGATCAGATGAATGAAACAGGATGTACTGAAACATCTGGCTGTAGCTGGATGAGTGGATTCTGTGATCCGCCTGGCTTTGGTGGAGAGTTCATGCCTGGCATGCCTGGTGATTCTGGTGACACCTCAATGGGTGGATTCGGTATGCAGTGCTTTATGTATGACAGCGATCAAACAGTTTGCGAAAACCAGACAGGTTGCGGTTGGTTCGACGAGCCATGGCCTTTCTGTGACATAAACTTTGGAAGCAACTGTCCGCAGTACTCATTTGACTCGACCGGTGGAAATTGTACTGCGCAGCCTAACTGTATATGGAACGGCCAAGCAAATTTCTGTGATGAAAAACCATTTGAATGTTACTGGAACCAGACATTGCAGCAAAATCTTTCTGCATGCGACGAACACGCGCTTTGTTATGACGCTGGAGGATACTGTGATCCGCTTGCAAGAAACGCAACAACAGCTGCAGAGTGTGCAGCATACAGTGCGACACTATTCAGATGGGTTACTGGCTGGTGCGAGCCTGCAATGGGTGCACAGTTCTTCAAGGGCATGGAAATGGGCGGAGCTCCTCCAATACCTTTAGGAACAGACCCTGATGATTCAGGCATTCCTGCTGAGGTTGACATAATCAGCTATGGAATGAAGGACATGGGAGACGCCTATGGCTTCGGAACAACAGTTGAGGATCCTTCAGATGCTGCTGCATGTAATGATGTAAAGCTTCCATCAGGAACAGGAACAGGAATGAACACAACTAGATTCTACTGGTATCTGGACACTGATGGAGTTACTACAGGAAACTGTGCATTAAACCATGATTCAAATGCAGATGGTTATGAATTTTACATTAAGAATGAATGGACCTATGATCCTGGTTCAGGAACAGTATCTGAATCTCCAGCAGCTTACAGATGTGCTGATGGAGAATGGAGCCTTGCAGAAATAAGAGTAAGCAGCATGAGAAAGATAATGTGCACTGAATTTCAAGGAGCAGTTGCAGGAATCTCAAAAACAGAACTTGAGAAATTCCCAAGTCTTTACATTTCAGGAAACGACATTAGAGTTGCTGTAGCAAGTGCAGATTCTAGTGGATCTAATACAATCCCAACAGACACTGCAGACCCTGGTTGGGTAACACCAGGAACACAGGACTTTGATATTGTTGACATGTACAGCTATGAAACTGATTGGACCAAGAAAGCATCCAACGAGGGAGCAGGTTCTGGTTTCATAGATTACGGTGGAGATGCAGACTGCTGGACAGCAGAAGGCTGCGCAGACTATGCATGTAAAGGAACGCCATACTGTGTACAGAACAGTTTAGGTGTTGAATCAGGAAGCTATGTTGATACAAAAACTCCAAAGGTAATTGGTGTTATCAAAGAGGGCTATCCTGAGAGTTTCTTCATAGCATACTTTACTGACAAGCCAGCAAACGGAACATTGAAGTTCTATGTAAATGACAGCACATGTGCCGCTGTGTCAATGAACGCAGTAATACATGACCCAGGAGTACTACAAACAAATGTTGAAACATACAAGCTGTGGCACCTTGCAGAGGTTTTCAATGACGGAGGAGAAAGTTCACTGAACTACAACCTGAGCCCTGACACAACCTATTATTATAAACTTCAGGTTTGTGATGATTCAGGAAAATGTGGTGAAAGTAAGTGTTCAAATGTAACTACAGCAAACACAGCTGAGTGTCCGTTCTGCACGTTTGTATCAAGAATCAAACTGCCAAGTGAATGGAATGTTTACTATGACCTTGACCAGGACGGTGATTACGAACATTGGCAGGGAAACATACTGGGATCAGGAACCAATGATGGAATGTTAACTAGTTACAGTACAGGAAGGGATGCAAATATACTGCTAAACACAACCGACGGCGCATCGCATATGGAATTCATGAATGTTACGCTGACAAAAACAGGAATGAGTCCAAAAATCAGGGATGTTGATGCAACAGATTCCTTGAAGAAAGGAACCGCAACAACATCAGACGGTGCAACAATAGGTTATGCTGGAATGATAGACGACACAAGAGATAAGATCTTAAACAACCTGTATCCGCTTAAGTGTAGAATAAAAATACCGGGAGCAGGAACCTGTGACGGACTTTATCATTGCGATAATAATGTTGCAAACTGTGTAGAAAGAAAAAGCGAAGCAACACTTATCGAACAGGCATCAACCTACTGTATCTGGGAGATACCATGTACCTTCTCGACATGGGCAGGCGGTGTTCCTGCAATACCAGGTGATGATGATGCACCAGCAGGTGGCGCTGGTGGTGGCGGAGGCGCTGGTGGCGGCGGTGGAGGTTCTGCAAGTGCCTGGGAAAACACGTGGACAATTGGTGATGATAACTTTATTGCAGGCTACACAACAACGCTTTCTTCAAAAGAAAGACTGAAGGTTTACATAGATGACGAAACACATTACATTGGAGTTACAAATGTCACGAAGACAACTGCAACTATCAATGTCAGCAGTGAGCCACAGCGCGCAGTACTTCAGACAGGTGAGGAAGCAAAGTTCGAGGTTAACAACGACAACTACTATGATGTTTATGTCAAACTGAACAGCATCTTCAACTACACTGCAGATATAACTGTGCAGTATATACACGAAGAGATAACAGACGTTGTAGAAGTCCTTGAGGCAGATGATGACACCATAGAACAAGTTACACCTGTTGATGTAACATGCAAGCCAGACTGGCAGTGCAGTAGCTGGTCCGATTGTCTTGAAGGAAAACAGTCAAGATCCTGTGCAGATACAAACAACTGCGGAATTGTTGAAGGAAAGCCAGGAGAAACAAAGGACTGTGCTGCAACAGCACCGACATTTGAGATAGTGGCCATCATAGCAATACTGACGCTAATTGTGCTTCTGATAGTGAAATACTTCAGAAAAAAGCCAAAAAAATAGATTTTTTTCTTTTTCTTTTTTTTTCTTAATAACTTTTTTAAATAATCATTTAACTCCATAATTTATGGCAGACAAACCTGATGTAGAAGTTCGCATACCAAGGTACCTAAGAAATCACATTCAACCTTTTACAGAAGAATATAGTGATTTTAAGCTTTTGATGCGGATTTATCGGCATGAGAACCCAGACATTCCTAGACAGGAGCTAGTTAATCAATTAGCTGAAGAATCAACGCTATCTGTGTCATATCTTACTCATCTTTTGAATAGAGATGCGTCAGACATAAAAGGAATTCCAAGACAAGTTAAGCCCGCATTTCGAGATGCATATGTAAAATGGTTAGGCAGTCAATGGGGAGAAGATGACTATGATGCTATCCTAGCAAAAGCAACATTAGTTGATTCACAACAATCTATAAAATCACCTAACAAAACAAAGAATTTTGTTTATAAATCAGAAAAACGCTCTAATGGTGATGATGAAATTCTAGATGCATTAGAAAGCATGTGTGAAGCTACACCATATGCACCTGGCACGCAGGAGGCACTCGAAGAGACTCTTCGAATGGAAGTAGGGTTTGATGCTCGAAAAAGGCCAGGTAGAAATTATAGGCGATTGGAATTGGTTCTCAGGACTGTTTCATCAGGCAGCAAACATGAAACTGATCTGAAAACTATCTTGTTTGATTGTGGAGGTTTCAGTAGCTTAACCATTGCCAGAAATTTTCTTCGTGAATATGAAGACTCATATCTCATATCTTCTGATGGCCATTACGAGTTGAACCCTCTCCTTCTCCGCAAGTAACATTTTTAAATGATTTCTTATCCCCTTATAAATATGATAACCTCGCCTGGAAGAGGAAAATTGGAAAGTCATGTTGACATGAAGAGTCCTGAAGGAGCTGAAAATCTAATACTCATTCAGGCGTTTCGTAGATTGCATCCTGATTATAGGAAAAAAGAAATCATTGATAAAATCCAGGAACAAATAGCACTTAATGGAGAAAAACTAAGCAGGCAGGCCATCTCTGCACCGCTTAACACAGATGCATCTGGATATGATCAAATGTCAAGGTATTTTTTTGATTCTGCAATAGTTCGTGCATACCAGGGAATGATAGCCGAGGAACTGGCACAAGACAGCGATACAAAAGAAACAGATATTCTTGCTTACGCGCAAAGCATTATTGATAAGCCAGTTGAAGTAAAAAAAGAAAAAGTTCCTGATAAAAACTTAGTTGCGATTGACGAGATTATAAAAGAATCGCTTCCAGAATATGTTGATGGAACAATAATAGACACTCTAGTATCAGAATTCAAAATTAATGGGAATCCTGCTTCATATGCAGCCTTCCAGAGAAAGAGTGCAATTATTCTTACAACTGCTCATTCTGTAAATGGAAATAGCGTGCCTATGATATCTCGCAAAGATCTTATAGAATCAGCTAAATTCTTTAATCATTTAAATGGACTCAGTGTAACTGATCTTACAGTAAAAGATGACATTGTGTCATTACTTCATAATTTTGTTGTGCCTGTCAAAGGTCCTGAACCCGGTGTGTCTTACACACTTCCTGATCCTTATCTCCGATAAATTATTAAATAACGCTTCTTTCTTATATTAAATATGGATTTCAAAGACACAGTAACTTCAATACTTGCAAAGGAACTAAAGCTTGAAAAGGATAAAATAAGCTCTCTTCTAGAGGTTCCGCCCGATACTTCAATGGGTGATATAGCTTTTCCATGCTTTTTTCTTGCAAAGGAATTCAAAAAAAATCCAGTAGAGATTTCAAAGGATCTTTCAAAAAAAATAAAGCCAACAAAAGACATTGCAAGCATAGAATCAAAAGGTCCATACCTTAACTTCTTTGCTAACAGGGAAAAAATGGCTGCATCTGTTCTGAAAGATGTTTCAAAAAATTATGGCTCATTAAATACAAAAGGAAAAGCTCTGATAGAGCACACAAGCATCAATCCGAATGCTTCTCCGCATGTTGGAAGAGCACGAAACGCAATCATTGGAGATTCTCTTTCAAGATTACTCAAATTCCACGGCTATAACACAGAAGTCCATTATTTTGTTAATGATATTGGAAAGCAGATAGCAATGCTTGTCTATGGCTGCAAAAAGCCGGACTTTGATAGTTTATTATCTTCTTATGTAAAGATCTGTGACAAAGTAGCAAAAGACAAGAAAACAGAACAGGAAGTTTTTTCTTTACTAAACAAACTCGAAGGTGGAAACAAGGAAACAAAAAAGCAGTTCAGGAAAATCGTTGATGTCTGCATTAAAGGACAGACAAAGCTCTTTTCTGAGCTTGGAATAAACTATGATGTCTTTGATTATGAATCAGATTATCTTTTCAAAAAAGAAACAAACGATGTTCTTGAAAGATTAACAAAAACAGGCAAGGTTTTCACAGATGAAGACGAGCGTTTAGTCTTAGACCTAAAAGGCTTTGATCTTCCAATGAAGAGTCCTGTTTTTGTTCTTACAAGATCAGACAAGACATCTCTTTACGGCTTAAGAGACATTGCATATACATTAGACAAGCTAAGCAAAGGAAAAGACAAGAATATTGTTCTTTTAGGAGAGGATCACAAGCTTTACTTTAAGCAGCTCTCAGCAGCACTAAGTTTGTTAGATTCCGATGCACCAGAAGCAGTCCATTATTCATTTGTTTTATTGCCGCAGGGAAAGATGTCAACAAGAAAAGGCACAGTTATACTTCTTACAGATTTCATGAATGAAGCAAGGGAAAAGGCAAAAAAGGAAATTCTAAAGCGAAACAAGGATGCAAAGGATGTTGACAAGCTTTCAAAGCAGATTGGCTATGGCGCAATCAAGTATGCAATACTAAAGGTTTCCCCAGAGAAAAACGTTCTTTTCGATTGGTCGCAAGCGCTAAACTTTGAAGGAGAATCCGCTCCATACATCCAGTATGCTCACGCAAGAATCTGCAGCATTCTGAGAAAGCACGGAAAGAAGGTATCGCCAACAGTTAACTTCTCTCTTTTGAAAGAAAACGAAGAAGCAGAGCTTATCACAATACTCAATGATTTCCCTGATGTAACAGAGCGCGCTCTTACAAAACTTAAGCCGCACATCATTGCAGTCTATTCATACAAGCTCGCAGAGAAGTTCAATGAATATTATCACATTCACCAAATTCTAAAGGCAGACGAAAAAACAATGCAAGCAAGATTGTATCTTATCACTTGCATAAAGCAGGTTCTCGAAGCAAGCCTTAACATCCTAGGCATAGAAGCCCCAGAACAGATGTAAAGCAAACCAAAGATTTTTAAACCAGTATTCTTTTCTCTGCTCTATGCCCGAGCTAAACTTCAAGACAACTGCTGAACTTAAGGTTTCTAAGAAGATTATGGAACAGGTTATTGGTCAGGAGAGTGCTGTGAATATAATCAAAAAGGCAGCAGACCAAAGAAGGCACGTTCTTCTTATTGGAGAGCCCGGAACAGGAAAGTCCATGCTTGGTATGGCTCTAGCTGAACTATTACCAAAAGAAAAGCTTGTTGACATTGTTTCTTTTCCAAATCCAAATGATGAAAACCAGCCAATGATCAGAACAGTTCCTGCGGGGCAGGGAAGGGATCTCGCAAAGAAAGCGCGCTCTGAAAACAACGGCATGTTTAAGCATCAAAATATTATAATGATTGTTCTGTTAATCATTGCAATTATCGCACCATGGTGGGCATTTAATCATTACACAAATGTTGGCGGTCACTTGCTTGGCGGTTTAATGTTTGTTGCATTCTTCCTTGGAGGGATGGTTTTCCTTGCATCATTTGTTTTGTTCATGAATCTTGGAAGAAGAATGGATGGCAAGGCAAAGGGACCAAAGCTTGTAGTTGATAATTTTGACAAAAACAAGTCAACATTCTATGATGCAACAGGTGCTCATGCAGGAGCTTTGCTGGGAGACGTTTTGCACGATCCATTCCAGACAGGTGGCTTGGGAACACCTGCTCATGAAAGAGTTGTTGCAGGCATGATTCACAAGGCACACATGGGTGTTTTGTTCGTTGATGAGATTGCAACACTGCAGCCAGCAACGCAGCAGGAACTTCTAACATCATTGCAGGAAGGCAAGTACGCAATTACTGGTCAGAGTGAGCGCTCTGCAGGCGCAATGGTACGCACAGAACCAGTTCCATGCAACTTTATTCTTGTTGCAGCAGGAAATGTTGAGACAATTAAGAACATGCATCCTGCTCTTAGATCCAGAATCCGTGGTTATGGATACGAAGTTTACATGAAGGATACAATGGAGGATACCCCTGAAAACAGGCAGAAGATCGCACTCCTTGTTGCGCAAGAGGTATCAAAGGATAAAAAAATACCTCATTTCACAAGAGATGCTGTTGAAGAGATAATTATGGAAGCAAAGAAGATGGCAAACAGAAAAGGCCACCTCACATTAAGATTAAGAGAGCTTGGCGGTATTGTAAGAGCTGCAGGTGACTTAGCTGTTGAAGAAAAGTCTAAGCTTGTTTCAAGAAAGCAGGTTAAGGATGCAAAGAAGATCGCTAGAACACTAGAGCAGCAGATTGCAGACAAGCTCATTGAACACCGTAAAGAGTATGAAGTCATTGTCACAACAAATGTAAGGGTTGGAAGAGTCAATGGCTTGGCAGTTCTTGGTGGTGGAGCAGCATATTCAGGCATTATTCTTCCAATAGAAGCAGAAGTAACCCCTGGCGGCAAGGAAAAGGAGATTATAGCAACAGGAAAGCTTGGGGATATAGCAAAGGAAGCTGTAAAGAATGTTTCTGCAATTGTAAAGAAATACTTTGGAGAGGACATCAGAGAGACAAGAGATATCTATGTTCAGTTCCTGCAGACCTATGAAGGTGTTGAAGGCGATTCAGCAAGCATAGCTGTTGCAACTGCAATAATATCAGCGCTGAAAAAGGTTCCTGTTAAGCAGGACTACGCAATGACTGGCAGCTTGTCAGTTCGTGGCGAAGTATTGCCAGTAGGTGGTGTTTCATCAAAGGTTGAAGCAGCAATTGAAGCTGGGATAAAAAGGGTTATTGTGCCAAAGACAAACCTCAAGGACATTATTCTTGATCAAAAGGATGCATCAAAAATAAAGATAATCCCTGTTGAGGACATTGCAGAGGTCCTAAGGGAGGCGCTTGATTGGCGAGGAAAAGAGGCTATTCTGAAGAAAATAGCAAAAACCTGCTAATTCGTTCTTCACTTCTCTAAAATAGTAAGAAAAGTATTTATATCATCACACTGTAAATGTATAAAAAGCTAATATAATATTAAAAAACAAAAAAAAAGGGGTGTTATTAATGGGAGGATATCTTGAAGAAGTAGGACAGGCTTTAATGGGTCCATTATCTGATATGGGCAACACAGTTGCTAATAAGTTTCTAGCGATTATTGCGGCAATAGTTGTGCTGATCATTGGCTATATTGTAGCATCTGCATTTGGATTTCTTGTGAAGAAAATTCTTGAGAAGTCAAAGGTTGATGACCATCTAAAGAAGGCAGGTCTAGCTCATTCAATAGGATTCTTGAGCATTTCAACACTGCTTGGCGGACTTGTTAAATGGGGTTTATTTATTGCATTCTTAGGAGAGGCTGCAAAGATAGTAAACCTTGACGTAATTACAAACCTATTAACACAGTTAGCAAGATGGTTCCCAAGCCTAGTAGTTGCTATTGCAGTATTCCTTGTTGGTCTAGTACTAGCAGACTTTGCTGCTGACAGAGTACTACACGCAAAGAGAAAGGGAATGAGACTACTAAGTGGATTGGTACGATGGGTAATCATAGTGTTTGTTTCCTTGATTGCACTTGACCAAATTGGTGTAGACGTATACATTGCATCGACAACTGCATTTATCATAATTGGATCTATTGCATTTGGAGTTGCTCTTGCGTTTGGTCTGGGCTTTGGATTCGCATTTAGAGACGAAGCCAAGGGAATAATCAAGAAGGTTAAGAAAAACATTTAGTTTTTCTTCTTTTTTTCTTTTTTTCTCTATTTTTCTAAACCACAACATATTTAAACTAGTTCATTCAAGAATTATTCATGGTTGAAATAAAGATTACAAAGAAACCAAAGAGTCCAATCATCATTGACGGTTTTCCAGGATTTGGAATGGTTGGAACAATAGTGACTGAATTTCTGATAGACCATCTGAAAACAGAGCAGATAGGAAAGATAATCTTTGATGACATGCCTGCACTCGTTGCAATACATGAAGGCAAGATTATTGAGCCCTTTGGTGTGTTCTACAACAAGAGATACAATCTGGTTATTGTGCACGCAATAGGCGGTTCTTCAGGTGTTGAATGGAAAATGTCAGATGTTATTCTCAAGCTTGCAAAGGACTTCAATGCAAAGGAGATCATAAGCATTGAGGGCGTTGCCTCGAAAACAGAGGATGAGGAGTCAAAAACATTTTATTATACAAATAGCGCTTTGAAAGAGAAAAGGTTCAAGCAAAGCAAGATAAGCCCGCTTTCAGAGGGAATCATAATGGGTGTTACATCTGCACTGCTTCTCAAGTGCGACAAAACAAATGTTTCTTGCATATTTGCAGATGCTCACACAAACATGCCTGACAGCAAGGCAGCAGCAGAAGCAATTAAGGCTTTGGATGCCTATTTAGGCTTAAAAATCGACTATAAACCTCTTCTTGACATGGCAGAGAAGTTCGAGGAAAAGCTGCAGGGCATTGCCCAGCAGAGCCGCACTGCAGAAGTGCAGCGCGACAGAAAAGCACTCAGCTATGTAGGATAACTGTTGTTTCTCTAAAGTAGTTACAAAATAGAAAACTTTAAATATAGCCTGCATTTTTTTGTTCTCCATGGACACACTAGGCGATGTTTTGGAGGGGGTAAAAAAAGCAGATGACATACTATCCCCTATACTTTATCAAGCAGATAACATCCCAAAATCCATTTTCTATTACAGCAATGTCTCAGATATTCAGCCTCAGGTTGGCAATGAACAGCAGCTGATTTTTCTCGACGAGAAATACGGACGAGACATAGAGCACTACGCATTTGACGATAAACCAATAGAATCGCTGGCTCTTATACAAGAAAATGGCGGTCCTGTAAACAGGTCAAAGCTAGAGGTTCGTTTCAAAGGAGGCCTGGCTATTGCAGCAGAGACAAATCCGTATCCTCATGTTCAGCTAAGGAGAAATTTCAATATTCACCCACTTAGTCAGCCAAATATCTTTTTTAGCTATATAATAATGCCGCACGACATTCATTCAACTGGTTTTGAGTTGAGTGTTAATCAGATTCCCGACGATATACTCAACAAAGTTTATGTTGAAAAGCTGATCGAATCTTGTGATCCTCGCACAGTAAACGAAGAAAACTTTGAGAATGAACTTGCATGTAATACAGTGAAATCAATAACTGACAGCCTGACTCAAAGGGCTGTAAGCCTGCTTAGACAAGAACATCAGGATTTACAGAGCAAAAAGCTGGGCATTGATATGGGTAATTATACATATGAGGATGGTTACTTTGTTATCATGACTCATTATCCTGGAGCAAAGTATTGTGCTGATTTTGACTTTTCTACTGTTTTTGGGAGCATTATTTTTAATCCAATATTATTTGATTCTGATCCTATGGACGAGGAATTAGCTGCTATGAAGCTATCAGATATTGATAATGGATCTATAGATATAGAAGTTACTATGCGAGAAGCATACGACAAGCTAAGCATTGAAGACCTTGAAGACCTTGAGTCAGCAATCAATGCTTAACTCTCACTTTATTTCACTGGTGCCTAACTGTTTTTCGGTAAATTTTTTTTTCAACAAATTTTTTTGATAAAATTTTTCTTGCATCAAGCTTTTTTGGCCAAAAAATTAGCCATTTTTTGAAAAATTTGATTTTTTCAAATTTCTGCGCATTTTTATTAAAATATTTAAGCAAAAACTACAAATAACAAGTATTAGAATCACTAAAACTTTTAAGCAGTTTTTAATACTTTTATTGTATACTCTAGAAGCATAATATTTATATAATGCTATTGTATTACCCATCAGTAAGTACATATTATGGTGTTTTTTATGGAAAAAAATCAAGAAGATCTGAAAAAGGAAATTGAAATGTTCAGGCACAGCATGAATGATTGGATTCTATTCCTGAACAACGATGTTCGTGAATCAAAGATGCGCCTTCGTGAAATGGAGCGCAGAGTAAGGTTTCTCGAGGCTGAAAAACGCCTAAAGCTGTAAGTTTAGTAAAGCTTAAATAGTTCTTTCTACAATATTAGTCTCTAAAACAAAGAGAGGCAAACAAAATGGTAAAGAATCTTAGCAAATGGCTGATCGCAGCTGGACTGGCTGCTGCAGTGGTTTTTGCATTTGTTGATGTAGCTGAGATCCATCCTGCATTATCTACGCTTCCAGGCATAATTTTGCTTGTTTTGGGTTTCATCATAGGCTGGCTTTCCTTGTCAGAAAGGGAAGGCCAGAGCTACATCTTAATTGGTCTCGGTCTTTTTATCGTCGTAAAATCTGAATTACTCAATGTTTTTGACATATGGACTACAGTTGTTTCTACAATTGGTGTAAATGTTCTACTATTAGTCAGCGCAGGCATCCTGGCAGTTGTCATAAAGATGCTTGCAAGAAAAGCAGGTTTTTAGCGCAATGAAACCAATACTCATATGCATACTAGCTCTTTTCATGATTCTCTCAGTTAGCGCTGTAGAAGGGGGCGGCTATATGGAGGAGTTAGGTGATGCTTTCTTTGGTCCATTTAAAGAGATGATGGGAGCTAAGGAGTCTGAAAAAGAGCAGGATTCTGAGGAGGTGCAGGAGCCTGCAGAAGAGGATGGTTCTGATAAGGAAAATAGCACATATCTCGAAGATGTTGGCAAGGGCCTTGAGAGCCCTGAGATAGAGCCCACAAATTATACCGAGGTTTCTGATGAATTTATGGGTATGATAACCAAGGAGGCTAAATCGCGAAAAAGGCTCTTCCAGCTTGTTATGGCAGTCACCCTTATCACCTTTTCAGCATACCTCTTCAACAGGGTACTCAAGCAAATCAAGGTGTAAAAACCAATGCATTCTAAGCCCCTACAAGGCCCAAAAGCAGCTTGACAGGTGCTATCATCTATACTGAGGTCAAAAAAGCGCCTCAAAACCAGTATATTCAACCCCTTCTAAAACTACAGATAACGTTCCTTATGCGTAATTCTGGGAAAGCTTTATATATGAAATGCCTCTCTCTGTTCTGCTATGGGTAAGAATAGCAAATTTGAGGATATTGTTTCTGACCTTTTAGGCATGGAAGGGGGCCGTGGCACTTTTGTTACAATGGATTTTGGGTCAAATGGCGCTGTTGCAGAGCCAAGAAGCAATGGGGCTATAGAGCATCCTAGGGGTTGTTCTGCTGAGGAACTGGAAGGCATAGTTAATATACCTACACTTAGATTTAATAAAGAACCAGATAGAACAGACATATATGACCCGCGCAAGGATACAACTAATAAAGCACCCCTTATTAGCCAAAGAAACTCGCCAATAATAACTGCTGATAAGTTCAGTTCAAGTACGAGCTTAACTAGGCTTTGCAATCACATAGACAATGCAGGGAATCATAGATATATACGACCAGGCATTCTTAACAGTTTAAATGATATGTTCTACGGCTTGGCAGGGGATAAGAAGATGGCAAAAAGCAAGCTATCTCCCTTGATGGCATTATATGTTCTGCAGGAGACAGTTGGAAAAGCACCTAGCTCCCTATTGAAGATTGACGCAGGGAAATATAGCCATATTAAGTGGCCTCTTACTGTTTCTGCAGCTCCTGCTGAGGTAGATGGCAAGCCTAGGTTAAGTGTTTCTGCCTTTCTTGCTGATGTAGCTGGTCATCCAGTGTTATTTGAAGCGGATTTCAGCGCTCATTATGCAATAGGGCAAGGTCAATCTGAACCTAAAATATACGAAAAACAAGAAGCAGCAAAGGAGCTTCTCGACGGTGTAATGCCGGGTTATGTTCTCATGGTTTGTTCTGATATTGATATTGAAAAAAGAGGGAATATTGGTATCTTAAATACAAACGATAGAATAGGAAGGTTAAAGAATAAATTCTCAGGAAATGTAGTTCATTCATGCATTTCATCTGGAGATATCTCCACCTTATTCACTAAGGCGCAAAAGGGGGAAAGTATAGCTCCTGTTCGCGAAATAACACCTTATATTCATGGTGCTCCAAAAGCTTGAGACCGAATTGAAGCTTCGAGGCTTTAGCCCGCAGACAGTGCGTGCCTATACATTTCACAATCAAAAATTCTTGGATTTCTTTAATAAAAGCGCAGAAGAAGCCACTGAAGATGACATCAAGGCTTTTATCGCATCTTTGATAGAAAAAGGGTCTTCCTCGTCGACAATAATGCTTGTAAAAGCGTCATTAAAGTTCTATTTTCATGATGTTTTGGGAAAAAATATAGTGGTTTTGAAGACTCCGAAAGGCTCTAAAAAACTGCCTACAGTTCTTTCAAAGGATGAGATAAAGCGCCTCATAGAAGCCGCAGGAACAGAGAAAACACAGTTAATCATAAAGATGCTCTACTCATCTGGTTTAAGGCTCTCAGAATGCATTAATCTGAAGGTAAATGACCTTGAATTCGACGAGAAAATAGGGTGGGTTAGGAAGGGAAAAGGCAGCAAAGATCGCGTTTTTATCCTCTCAGAAGCACTGATTGAGGATCTTCAGAAATATATCAATAAAAAACGACTTAAAACACATATTTTTTGCAGCAAAAAAGGCACTCCATTAAGCCCTAGAAACATACAAAAAATCGTTGCTTTATCGACGAGAAACGCAGGAATTAAAAAGAATGTTACACCGCATACATTCAGGCATTCTTTTGCAACACATTTATTGGAATCCGGGGTTGATATCCGAAAGATTCAGGAACTTTTGGGGCATAGTAATTTACAAACAACGCAGATTTACACAAAGGTTTCCACAGAAGAGCTGAAAAAGGTAAAAAGTCCGCTCGATAACCTATAATATTTAGTTTTTGCTTAATTATTTTAATAAAAACCTAAAATGAAACTTTCTATTATTGCTTAAAGATTATAAGCATTATAATACTTAAATCTTTTAATCAATTTATTAAAACTTTTAGCTATACATAAAGTCTACAAAATATATTTTGAATTATCTACTTTAAATATATTCTTTTGAAAAAATATCATCAAAAAACAACTTTTGAAGTCTCTAGATCATGTCAAAATCCCATCAAAAGTGTGAATTTTTGGCAATAAGAGCTCTAAAACAGCATCCAAAGAGGTATGAAATGCTTTCAATAGCATAAAGGGTTAGGCACCATAGAAACAAAGTGAGTTTTAAGCCATGATTTCAATAGGAGTGGTCTCTTCAACAGGTTCCTCTTTTGGAACCTCTATCTCTATATCATTTAATAGCTTAGGTGGTTCAGCGAGCAGGAAGCTGCCATATTTATCTTTGTTTTCCTTTGAATCCGGTAAATATATGTTGAATGTATATTTCTCTCCTTCTGTGCCTGTTAACATCTCAACAAGGGACTCTCCTTGTATTTCAGGGCCATAATAGGATATTTGCCAAATCATATCTGTGCCGCTTTCTTTTACCAATAAATCCATTACAATTTTTGTTTGAAGATCCTCAGCACCGCCCTTAATTATGACATATTCATGAGCGAATTCTTCAAGAACACCCTCAAGGGGGAATGTGGTGAGATAAGTATTTGCGATTTTATCTTGTAAAACTGATTCTAAATCTGTAATATGCTTGCTCTGTTCATTGATTTTTTCCCTCTGTTCACTGATTTTTGAACCCTGGTCATGAATTCTTTCTTCCTGAAAATCTAATTCTGCTTCTTTGTTGTTGATATAGTTTACCTGGTCAGCTACGCACTTTTCCATGGTAATCATGTCGTCGCAATCACTGGCTTGCATCTTATGTATTTCATATCCGCCAACTGCTGTTCCAACTAGCGAAATAACAGCTATTGCAGTTAATCCTAAAACCTTTGTCTTTCCAGATACTGGCTTTTTCAGCACTCCATTTTCTTCTTCTGTCATTGAAATCACTGATGGGTAATCTAGTTTTTTATAAAAAAACTCTCCTTTTTTCTTCACAAACTTTAAATAAGACCTAGTTAAAGAATCTTTTATGAAACCAGTAAAAGAAGTAAAAAAGGGCGAATATATTGTCCACAGGAACGAGCCATGCAAGATAATGAAGAAAGAAAACGTTACTTTTTCTTCGCACTCTCATACAAAGCTGAAGATAGATCTTGAAGGCCTGTTCTCAAATTTCAAGGAAACAGTGACATTACTTCCACACGAATCAGTTGAGGATGTTGAGATTATAAGAAAAAAGGGTCAGGTTGTCGCGAGGCTCGCAGATAAGGTTCAGGTAATGGATCTGGTCAGCTATGAAACAATGGACGGCGACGTAGATAGAGATCTTCTAGAACAACTCAATGAAGGAGATGAAGTTACCTTTGTTGGGTTTAATGAACAGGTTAAGGTGTTGGAGAAAAGATAATTTACTGCTCAACAAACAAGTAATGCTTTTCTTTTCCGTTGATTTCAGATAGAATTCTTCGGATTATTGCTTTCTCTGGGTCTGGAATTAATTTTACTCTCTTCTTCAAATCATCAAAGTTTTTGAAAGGCTCAACCTTTCTTTCGTCAACAATCTCCCACATTCTTTTCTTGCCCATTCCTGGGATTAGCTCGATTGAGTGCATTCTTGTGCTTAATGGTGGTGCATTGTTGAAGAATTCAACAAAGTCTGTTTCCTTTTTCTTTACAATGCCGCTTATAACGAATTGTAGTTCGCTCTTTGCAGTTCTTGTAAGTTTTCCTGGCAATAATCTTCCATTGATGTGATGAATGTCATCTCTCTTGCCTTCGCCTATGTAAACATCATTGTGCGGCTGCAAGGTGATTCCTTTCTTTGGAACCAATTCTAGAAGAACAAAATGATCTTTTCCCATGGCTTGGACTATTGGTGTCTTCATGTGGCTTGGTCTTGTGTCAAATGGATATCCATTTGGCAGAAAATCCAAAACAATTGCCTTTTCCTCGTGACCAATTTTTCTGTCGTCCATTTTAGTATGTTAACTCCATGGATTATTTAAACCTTTGCGTAACTGTGTAAGAACTCTCTACTTCTTCGTTGCATACTCCTTGATTGTATCAACGATTTTCTTCATGTTTTCATTGTTTACAGTTACTGTGTATCCTTGTAGAATTACTTTGAGTTCATTTACTGATTTTGGCAGTAAATCTGCTATCTTGTAAATATGAATGTCTTTTAGTCTTGGAATATTAAGCTTCTCAAGTTTTGCAATGAGCTCCTTGCTCTTTGTTGCGCTAAGTGTTGAAAATGATGCGAGATACTCGTCCATCTTCACTACACGGAAGTTTGGCTCTTCATCTCTCTTTTTGATCTTCTCTATTTCTACCTTCAACTCGTTTGTTGGTATTGGTGTTTCACTTATAATTTCTGGTTGCATAATTACACCTTTTTTAGATGAACAGGATGAACAACTACTACTTTTTCTTTATTTCCGTTCTTAATAGTGACTTCATAGCAAGATCCCTTCTTGGTCTTAACCACTCCGGTTAATCCGTGGAATCTCATATGGTACAGTCCTTTATGGAATGAAGGCTCTGCCTTTAAGGAAACCTTATCGCCAATATTAAAGGTCTGTAGAATATTTCTTAGTGGAAGTTTTCCTTTATTTCCAGCTTTCTGAGTAAGCTTGTTTCGCGCTTTCCTCCTAAAAGTACCTATTTTCTTTACCATGAGTAAAAAGAGATAAATAGGTGGTATAAAAAGCTTCCTATATAGCAATAAACTTTTTTTAATACTTTTTCAGAACTAGCGTTTCTTTTTTCTCTTAGCAGGCTTCTTTTTCTTGACTTTCTTCTTTGCTTTTTTTCGTGAGCTAACTTTCTTTGCCTTCTTTTTCTTAGCTTTCTTCTTAGGAGACTTCTTCTTGACCTTTTTCTTTGCTTTTTTTCGTACACTGACCTTCTTTTTCTTTACCTTGATGCTACCCCTTGATCTCTTGACAATCTTCTTGAGCTCTTCAATTCTTTCTTCAATCTTTCTTATAAGTGTGCCCTTTGTCTTGATCCTAGAAATCTCTCTTGCCAACTCCTTGTCCTGTACAATGTCTCTTATCCAGACCTCGAAATCATTTTTGTCTCTGTTGGCGTGATATCTAAACACATCATCATCTACATCGTCTAGCGCTTCAGAAAGCTCCTCAAGATTCCTTAACTCTTGATTTGTACACAACCAGAAGCTAGATTGAGATGGAACTCTTCTTAAAATCCCCGCCGCTTCTTTGGGTTTTACCCGTTTCTTCATCTTTTCCCCTAATTTCTTTATAGGAATGATGCAGGAGATATATATAACTTTCTTTCCTACTTGATAGTAATAGCACAGTTTTTTATAGTTTCAAACACCAAAAAGAGCTCATGGGTATCAGAGAATTCCTAGTCATAGATATAAAGGATATCTGGAACTGGATATGCCTTGCACTTGCTATTCCTTTATTATGGTGGGGTATCAGCACTATTATTAATAGCTTTAAGGGCTAATCAGCGAAATGTTTATATAGTCGGCTATACTAATGTTCTATGGGGTTGTGAATTATGCCATTAGACTTAAATCTTTTTAACTCGATGGACTTTTTAGAACCAAAATGTCCGAAGTGTGGGGTCATTCTTGATTATGGCGAAAACACAAGATTTGATAGAAAGGAGAATGCACATATCTGCGATGGATGCGGACTTCTTCTGAAATAAAGCATCAAAAGATATTTAAACCTACGGCAACCGCTTTTTGTTCATGACAGATTTTTCAAGGAAATTCGATTTTAAGAAGATTGAGGAAGATGTAGCTGCTCTTTGGGATAAGGAGCAGGTGATTAAAAAGACAATCTTCCATGATAAAAAAAGAAAGCTTTACGCATTTCTTGAGGGGCCTCCTACTGCAAACGCTCCACCTGCACTGCATCACGTAGAGATGCGTGTTTTCAAGGATCTTTTCTGCAGATTCAAGTATATGCAGGGTTATTCTGTTCCAAGAAAAGGCGGATGGGACTGTCACGGTCTTCCTGTGGAGGTTCAGGCAGAAAAAAAGCTTGGCCTGACATCAAAGCAAGAAGTTGAAAAATATGGTATTAATAAATTCGCAAAAATGTGCAGAACCGATGTTTTCAGCTACATAAAAGAGTGGGAAAAGCTGACAAGCAAGATGGCGTTCTGGGTTGATCTTAAGGATCCATATGTTACTCTGGATAACAATTATATTGAAAGTGTTTGGTGGAGCTTAAAAGAACTATTTGATCGCAAGCTTCTCTATGAGAGCCATAAGGTTGTTCCTTACTGTCCTCGATGTCAGACACCATTAAGCAGCCATGAAGTTGCACAGGGCTATTCTGATGTCACAGAAGATACAATAACCTGTAAATTTAGGATAAAGGGCTCAAACAACCGATATTTCCTTGCATGGACAACAACACCATGGACACTCCCAAGTAATCTTGCATTAGCAGTAAGTCCAAAAATAGATTACGCTGTTGTAAGTGAAAAAGGAAATGAATATGTTCTTGCAAGAGATCTTGTTCCAAAATACTTTGAAAATCCAAAGATTGTTGAAACAATCAAAGGAAAGGATTTGGTTGGAGCAGAATACGAGCCATTATTTGACTATTTTGTAGGAAAGCTTGACAAAAAAGCTTGGGTTGTTATTCCTGCTGATTATGTTACAACAGAAGAAGGAACTGGAATAGTTCATCAGGCACCTGCTTTTGGTGAGGATGACTATGAGGCATGCAAGAAACACGATCTAGCATTTGTTCAACCGATAAAGGAAGACGGTCACTTTACAGAAGAGGTTACTGATTTCGCAGGAATGTTTGTTAAGGATGCAGACAAGGATATTATTGAGCTGCTTGACAAGGAAGGACTTGTCTTTAAGCAGGAAAAATATACGCACAGCTATCCATTCTGCTGGCGATGCAGTTCTGCATTGATTTATTTTGCAATGAAATCATGGTTTATCAAGATAACAGCTTACAAGAGCCAGCTTATTGAGAATAACAAGAAGATAAACTGGTATCCGAACCATATTAAAGATGGTAGATTCGGAAATTGGCTTGAATCAGCAAAGGACTGGGCACTCAGCAGGACAAAGTTCTGGGGAACACCTCTGCCAATCTGGCGCTGTGAATGCGGAAAAGACACTGTAATAGGAAGCATAGAAGAGCTGAGGAAAAAAGGAATAAAGGTTCCTAAAGAGGTTGATCTTCACAAGCCAGTTATGGATAACATAAAAATCAAGTGCAGCTGCGGAAAAGAAGCATCACGTGTTCCAGATGTTATTGACTGCTGGTATGATTCTGGCTCAGCAAGTTTTGCACAATATCATTATCCATTTGAAAACAAGGAGATGTTCAAAGCATCATTTCCATATCAATTCATTGCAGAAGCAATTGATCAAACCCGAGGTTGGTTCTATACACTTCATGCTCTTGGAACACTACTCTTTGACTCACCAGCATACATGAATGTTGTTTGCGCTGGACACGTTGTTGATGACAAAGGAGAGAAGATGAGCAAGAGCAAGGGCAATGTGATTAATCCATGGGAAATCTTTGACAAAGCAGGTGTAGATGCAGTAAGGCTTCAGATGTGCACTACAGCTCCTGAAACCGCAAAGCGCTTTGGAGACAAGGCAATGGATGAATCAACACTTCCATTCATCAATGTTCTTTGGAATAGCTGCTATTTTGCAAGCAGCCAGATAAAGAAAACACCAAAGCCAACATTAAAAATCGAAGACAAATGGATTATCTCAAGGGCAAACTCACTTGCAAAGAAGGTAACAGAAGAATTAGAGAATCATAATTACCACTTGTGCACTGCAGAGATAAAGAATTTTGTTAATGAAGACTTTTCAAGATGGTATATTAAATTAATCAGAGCAAGAAAGGATTCTGCTTTAAGTTACACATTTTACTATGTAATCAATCATCTTTCAAAAATCATGGCTCCATTCATGCCATACACAAGTGAATACCTGTTCAAGAATCTTCTTTCTGAAAAAGAAAAGAGCGTTCACCTTGCAAAATGGCCAAAGCCAGAAGCAATTAACGCAAAGCTTGAGGAAAGAATGATTATTGTTCGCGAAATAGTACAATCAATCTTATCTTCAAGAGAGAAGATGCAACGTAACGTCAGATGGCCAATAAAAGAAGGCGTATTAGAGACAAAGAACAAAAATATAACTGAAGCAGTCAAAGAACTCTCTGAGCTAATAAAGCAGCAGACAAACATCAAAGAGATTGTCTTCAAGAAAACAAAGGGTGACTTTGAAAAAGCAGAGTTCACTGATGGTGTAATGCTTCTCAACACAGAACTCACTCCAGAGCTCGAAGCAGAGGGCTACTCAAGAGAACTCATTAGAAGAATACAAAACATGAGAAAGTTTGCAGGATTAAAGAAAGAGGACATTATAGAGCTTCATGTAAAGACTGCAGAGCTAAAGGATGCTCTTGAAAAGAACAAAAAGCAGATAATGGACACTGTTGGTGCAAAAAAGCTGGAAATATCTGCTGACGCTCCAACAAAGAAGCAGGAAACAGAAAAGAAAGAAAGAATCAAAGGCAAGGAAATAGACATATTTTTCAGCAAAGTTTATAAATAGAGTTCACTATTATGTTCTATATCGGGTTTCTATATATTTTTGAGGTGATTTTATGAAAACTTTCTTTAAATTTAAGGGAGAAGACTTTGAGTCTGTTGATTTCATAAAAGAAGATGGCAAGGGATATATGATAGGTAATGCTCATCTTTTGGAAAAATATCTCTTAGATAATTCAATAAGACTAACAAGCGCTACATGTTCTTTTGCTCCTCATAAAGGAGAGCATCCCATGGATGAAACCGATACTCATTATTTCGCTCAGGAGGTTCTAGAAGGCAATTGCATGTACATAGAACATCAAGAGGGCAGAATACCTGCACTATTCCATTTTTCAGGAAAGCTTCACAGTTCAAGTCTAGATATAGTTGTTGTACAGCAGCAATCCAGAGAATTCCACAACGAGGATGTTCTTATTCGTAAAAACAATGGAATTCCAAATTCAACTGAGTGGAAGAATGTCTGTATCAATCCATCAGCAAACTGGGTTAATGGATACATTGACTTACCTGAACAAACGCATGAATCTGTTTTTTCAACAATAGAGGATTGCGTAAGGAAATCATGCATCGTGTCAACAGACACATACTTTAGAGACCTAAGTGAAGCAGTTGGATTAGCTAATGATTTAAACAAATCAGTTCCACATGATTACAAAAAAGCTGAACCAACCAAGCTTATAGCGAATCTTCTTATGCCCACCCAATAGAATAAGTGTAAGTCTTGTAGACACAGTGTGGCTTGAACTTTCGTTTGAAGTCTAAGAGAGCTTTCTCACTTCCGCCAAAGTCTACATGTTTGTATCCTTTTTTCTTCAGCATTACAAGGTCCTGCATGTTTGCAACCTCTCCAAGCCCTTCCTGGGCATAATTGTAGATTCCAATCGCAGAATAGTATGCCTTACTGTTCTTTACTTCCCATCCAGCTGTTATTGAGCAGGGCTTTCCATTAACAATAAGGGTTTTTGCTGAATTAACACCCTCAAAGCCGTTCTTAACAAGTTCTTCGTAATAATCAAACTCTGTTTTCTTGAAATAAGGAGTACATGTTCCATTTCTCAAAAGCATGCGCTTCTTTACCCATTCTTTTATGACTTTCATCAGGTCTTCCTGCTTTACATCCATTGAATCAACAACCTTCACTTTGTTTTCTCTGTAGAAACGGTTCTTTATGTTCCTCATCTTTTTCCATTTCTTTCCTTTCATTGTATGGCCATCCCATTGATTCATGTTAAACACAGGCCAGTAAAGAATATAACGGGTAGGATGTGCTTTGTACTTGGTATCTTTAATCCACTCACGAACGCTTTTATTGAATTCTGTCTCAAACTCAACATCAACCTTTGCCTCTTTTCCATTTTTCAAAAGATAATCAAGAATCTCTTTGAAAACCTCCATTTTTTTCTCTTTTGGAGCAATAACCTCAGAAACCATAATCCATTCCTTGCTTCCAGAGTCATACTGGCACATTGCGCCGTATTTCTTATCACACATCAAGAAAACGTTCTTTACCTCAGGACTGTCAAGAATATTGTAGTATGCATAGCTGTGCTCTGAGCTAAAACCATATTTGTTTATACAACCCTCTACTTTTTTTCTTTCTTCTCTTACGTTTTCTATTGCTTCTATGATTTCAAAGCCCCTTTAGTTTTTTAAGATCGCAAAGGATCTTCAGTTCCCAATCATAATCCCAGATAAGTTTTGGGTTCTTTTTGAAAAAATCTAAATACTCTTTTTTCTGCAGCTCTTTGCTGAGGTATTCACTATACTTCTTCAGCTGTTTCTCTTTGACATTCTCCAAAGCAGAGCATGTTTCAACAGTATCCATTGCAAGCACGATTTTCTTTTTATCTTCGCTTCTCATTACGCAGAATGGCCACAGTCTGCAGTCAAATGGAACAACATCATAAACAGTGCACTTATTGTTTGTGAAAAAAGGGCACTGGAGGAATTTGTCTCCTTTCTTTAATCTTATTTTCC
>JAAGZO010000365.1 GCA_024206195.1 bacterium
CTCCGCATTGATTATCTCTTCTGCTATCGCCTTCAGCACTACAGCACCTGCCGAAGAAAAGCATTACATGCCTCACGGTGGCGACGGTCCTCAGGGTCATATGATGGAAGGAAAGAAACATAAACCGGGAATGGACGATAGTCACCCAATAGTTTCAGAAACTAAAGGTAAAAAGCCAACTTCCACCAATGAACATTATATGTCGCATTCCGGTGATGGCCCTCAAGGACATATGATGAAAGGTGAAAAACACCCCTCCGGTTCATCTAGCGAACATATCGAGCAGTATGGATATGGCAAACATAACAAGAAGCAAGGGAAGCACTATATGATGGAAGGAGGGGACGGTCCACAAGGATACATGATGAATGGAGATAAGCACCCTACACGCTAATACATCTTTCTACATCCCTAGCAGGGTGAGCACCCTGCTAGGGTAAGGAAGTAATGCAAAACAATATGCTAGATATTCTCCTGCTATTAACCACACTAAATGTCCAACTCTTTTAATACCCAGGAGCAACCTAATTAACGGTATTT
This sequence comes from bacterium, assembly GCA_024206195.1. Next base: position 541 of record JAAGZO010000365.1, read on the forward strand.
TCCCACATCAAAATAAATTAAGGCATAGCGTCATAGAATTTGCCCATGTTAAAAACGTTGAGTAGCCATGCAATAGATCATTAGGAATAAGCATGAGTAAGAAAAAACCACGCAATTTAAGCAGTAACAACCGAATACAACCTACTACTGCAAAAGAATTAGCTGGCAACAAACTCAGTCGCTTTTTAGCAATCGCAATTCTCGTTTTGACTGTTGCCCCTATTATTATTTTCTACTCTGTTCTGAGTAAGGTTGCGAATGACACTATTACTGAAACAGTTTTGCATGAGCTAGAAGCAAAAGCTCAATTCATAGGAAAAAGTATTGATAGGTATTACGATCAAAGAACCATCGACCTACGAAATCTCTCTCAAGCGGACGTCCTTGAAAGCAAGGATATTAATGCGATATCCCAATATATTGAAGAAATAACAGAAAACAACCCCTTTTTGATAGATATTGAGGTTGCCGACTTAAATGGGCACATACTCTCAAACTCACCCAAAGCGAATAACGAAGGCCAATCAATCTATGAACTTTACCCCGAACTTAAAGAATTAATTGCTGCAGGCTACAGCAGTAAGCAAGGTGACGTTCTTATATCTCGCCTAACCATATTAGATGATGGTTCTTCGGGGAACTTACTTATTACGCCTGTCACAGATGACTCAAATACTCTAGTGATTAAGCTACTATTGGTGGAATTACACCTTGCAGATATACAAGCTCTTTTATATGAAGTTGATACCGTTTCTGGTCATGCACAGTACACAGCCAGCCTAATTGATCGCTCAGGTAAAGTTATATTGTCAAATAAACCTACTCTTAATAACCAAAATTTTATCCTCGCATCAGTACTTAAAGGCAATGAACATGTTCTATCATCAAACCAACTAAACAATCCCACAACATCTTCTTATTTGTTACAGAATGAAGAAGAGGAGAGATTCGTAATTGGGGTTTCTGCTATTGATCACACAAGTGTAACCAAAAACTTAAACATGAGGATTTTGGTATCAGCTCCATTCGAACAGGCTATTTCACCGATAGCAACATTAGAAAAAACCACCTATTCTCTAGCAATTATTTTGGGTTGTATCATTTTTGCTGTAATGATTTTCGGCTCAAGGAAAGTTATGGCAATGGTTCATTACGAAACCAACTTCGACCCCGTTACTTTACTTCCAAATCGCAGGCTCTTTAACGAGATATTGCAACAAACGCTTGAATATAGTTTAAGAGAATCTAATTCATACTATCTCCTGTACCTTGATCTTGATAGGTTTAAAGAAGTTAATGATTCTTTAGGACATGTGGTAGGGGATCAATTACTCAGAGAAGTAGCAACGAGATTGAAAGGTCAAGTGCGCCAAAGTGATAACGTTGCTCGTATTGGGGGGGATGAATTCGCAATTATCTTGAGGAATACAACAAATACTAGTCGGGTTGATAGAGTAGCAGAAGCGATCATTAATGCAGTACACAAACCTTTCCACCTTGGGGAGCATCAAGTATTCACCACAGCTAGTGTAGGGTTAGCCATTTACCCAACTGATGGTGAAACAGCTGCTCAATTAATGGTATCAGCGGACTATGCATTGTCTCATGCGAAGAAACAAGGTAAAAACAAATTCTTATTTTTCTCTGAAGAGATGCAATGGGCATCTATAAGAAGGCATGAGCTATCTAATGAGTTCAGGAAGGCAATTCCAAACGGTGAGTTCCAAGTTTATTTCCAGCCTATCGTTAGTACTAATAAGCCTGCTTCAATATGTAAACTTGAAGCATTAATCCGTTGGAATCATCCTAAACTAGGTTTTATCAG
>JAAGZO010000025.1 GCA_024206195.1 bacterium
ATCAGCACCACCACCATAAACAGGTGTAATGTCTTTGGTGTATGGTGTAGATACATTAACAACAGATGAAGTGTCTATGTAAAATATAGCATCCCAATCTTGGTCATAATACACTGCACGGACGCTATTGTCGAATAAGACACCATTGTCACCACTTCTTAAAGGGTAGTTGGTTTGAGGCTTTATTCCGCCTCTAGCCTCCACTCTATCCCTAAAAGGCAGACAGTTCTTAAGGACAGGAAGCTGTGTATCACCCACATCACTCTTAGGGAGGTCGGTGTTTAAACCACCTAAGAAACCACCTTGACTCTGTATAATTTCCCTTGAGTTCTGAGCTTTTGTACGAGTTCTTTCAAATCCCTTTATAGCCATTATATACCACCAATGTTAGTACACTCTGGCTCAAAGTCTGCCCCTTGATTTGCAAATGTATAAAAGTCCTTCCAGTAACGCTTCTCTTCATCAATGTTGAATATAGAGCGCCCATCCTTACTAACCTCCTGCATCTTATTTACTAAATAAAACAACAGGGTGGTTTGTACGTCATCTGGAACTGAGAGAGGGACACTTGTATCTGTTATTTGACCGTTTGTAGGCCACATATAAGCGTCATAATAATACTCATCTGTAGTGGTTCCAGGGTCTTCTCTGAAATACACCATAGCATCATCCCCAGGATTTAAAGCATTATCACTCTCAACCTGAACATCAACCTTCTTTCCGTAACTATCAAACACATACACTCTCGGTACAGTTCTTATAAGTTCATCATTGAAGGCTGAGGTGTCAGTTGTTGAATACTGCAATACACCAGTTTGGGTGGGTAAAATGCAGGCACCTTCTGGCTTCTTCTTGTTTAAATGTGTGTTCTTTGAAAAGATTATATTCTGTGCAGAATTAACCATAACACGCATTTCTTCAATTGTAGACTGTTTTCCTGTCTGGTTTATCACCCAATTAATGTAATCAGCAGTAATCATTTATTCCTCTTTTGAGCCTCCAGAAAGTTTCTGAGCCTCTTCTAACATGTCTGTAGCAAGCTTTTCCCCTACAAACTTCACAGACAATAGTATGTCCTTATTTGTAGCTGCAAGTTGCTCCATTGTTTTAATGCCTTTCTCAACAATTCCAGCCAACACTTCTTCCTTTCTAATCTTAATAGATGTCAGGGCTTGTAGTGTCTCCATTGCCTCATTGTTCTCTTTTCTAAACACCTCAAGACCTTTCTGTAGTCTCTCAGCAATCTCTTTCTTTTTCTGTTTTTGAGCAGCAGGAGAGCCTTTTGGATTTGCATCAGTCTCTATCACTTCTTCCTCAATCACTTCCTCTTCTGTAATCTCTGGTTCATCTGGCTCTTCTCCAAGAAGCTCCCAGTGTAGATTGTAATCATTCATTTCAATGAACCCAATCTTTAGATGATCTGTAAGAGTTTGTCTGTTCTTAGGTGTATCTTGCACCATGAACTCACCGGCATATAGACGTTCTTGTGTCTTTTCATGCACTTGGTTCTTATCACCATCATCCATGCAAGGTGTTATTGTTATTCCCTTGCCTAATTTCCCTTTGCGCCTAACTCTACCGCCTCCAGGCTTTGTTACTAATTCATCCAAGACTTCTTCAAATCCTGTCATTGATGCATGTCCGCCTGGATCGCTTACAATCCATGTTCCTTTTAAATATTTCATTTTCTATCCTTCATTTATTGGATTTAAGAAGAGGGGCAGGTTGTCCACCCCTCTGATATTGTGTTATGTTATGTTATGATGGCTCAGAAGACCAAACAGCAATTGCAGAACCGTAGTTCTTCATGTCGTCTGTATCATTTGACCATTCAAGTGTCTGCACACCGTAGTTAGCATATGCTCCCACACGCTCTTCACGGCCATACTCAACTGTGTTATCACGCTCAAGGTGACGCATTTCAAGCTCAAGCTCAACTGCTGCATCAGCACCAAGAATATATGAAACATCCCAGTTAGCAGTGCCAACGGTTGGGCGTGAATCATCTACAGTGGTGTATGTAGCTGTAAGAGCAGACGAACTAACACGAGTAATCATTGGTGAACGAATGTCTTCTACGAACTCCAAGCTACCCCAACCGCCAATCCAGTTTTCAAGATTGTATTTGTTGGTTGTAGTGTTGATTGTGAGTTTACCAATACCTGTCGATTCATCCATAAGATAATCAACCTGATTAGAAGGGACAGTTACAATCCATTTTTGCCCTTTGTAAGGCTTAATGCGTTTCTGTGTTTTAATCCATTTGTTGAGTTTCTTGATTGCTGCAAGATTCATAACATTGGTTGAAGATGGAGACGCTGGCATTGCTGTTGCAATAGCGCCAGTGTATGTTGCAAGTGTGTCTGAATAAGCAGGCTGTGAACTAAACGCTACACCGCCAACAAAGAAATTTGAGTTCCAGTGTTGTGCTTTGCTTGTAGGAGCTACAGTGAGGTTATATGAATAACGCTGTAACAGCCCTTGTCTACGGTGAGTACCAAGGTTTTTCTCCATGAAATCTTGAAGAAGAGGTACAGCAACTTGTAACAAAGCATAAGGCTTGTTAGCTTGTGCATCAATACCAAAACGGTCTTGGTTAACACCATGTTTAAACTCATTTGAATAAGCCGTAAATGGGATTGTAGCAAGTTTCTCTTCTGAACCAGAGAGAGCATCACGACCATTTTTACCAGCACCACTAAGAGCTTTAACAAGACCCATAACACGGGTTGTTTGTCCACTTTGTTTAACTACAACAAACGGTGTACCTGGAAGTACGTTTTCACCAATGATGTCTCCACGAAATTGTGAAAAGATGTCAGCAGCTTCTACTGGTTTGCGTAGGCGGTTGTCCCACTTTCTTTGTTCTAAATCGGTTCCTGTTACTCTTGAGTTTTTAGTAGCCATTATCTACTCCTTATACTGCTTCTGCTGTGAGTGCGCCAGCATCACTAACTGAAAGTTTATATTCTGTACCATTTGCTGATGTAAGTACAATCCCATATGACTGATCTGTTGCGTCTGCATCGACCTTTGTAATCACATCATCTGTCCAATCCACTGTTTGACCAGCGCAATCTTGGCTGATCTGCTCTGCTACATTGCTAGAGCCTTTAGTTGTTGATCCCATAATAATCTCCTATTATGTCATTAAGTTAATTTGTACATCTAGCTCATTAAAACGCTTTTTGTCTTCTGGTGTCATAACAGTTTTTCTTGATAGCCTATCTTGCTCATCAAGCATAGCTCCTATGTCTCCAGCATCAGCAGGAGCGCCACCAGTGTTCAATAGACTAACCTCTTTAGAGCGTTCCTCTATCAAACTGTTTAAAGCATCGTCATCAGCTCGCCTGTGTGAACTATACTGGTTCTTCACATGCTCTTTATAGGTTGAACTTCCCTCAAAGACTCTAGTTATAGAAGACTTGTACCCTGCATTAACTTCGTTGTTGTACTGATCGTGTAGTTCATAGATTTTCATTGCTTTGTTCAAATCACTCTGTGATACATCTAGTTTAAAACCCTCTGCATCCTTTTGTTTTTTATACTCAGCATTGGCTAAATACTCATCTACATCAACTCCATTAGCTTTAGAGATTGCTTGCCAGTCTACAAACTTCTTATCGATTGATTGAAAACTCTCTGTTGTCTTAAGGATTTTGTGAGTGTCTTGAAGGTTGCTAATCTCACCGAATATACCAAGCTGTTGTTCTTTTCTGCTTAGTTCATCAGCCTTAGTTCTAGCCTCTTCTTCTCGTCTCGCTTCTCTTTCCTCAAGAGCATTGATTTTTGCCTCCAGAGTGGCTTGGTGCTGATCGTCTAAGTAGTCCCTTTCGTTATCCACTTTAACTTCAGTTTTTATGCCAAGAAATTTATTCCTAAACTCCTCATTCTCTTTCAGGTCATTAAGTTTTCTTTCTTTGTCTTCATTAAGTTGTTTATAGCGGTTTGCTTCTGCCATTGCCTCAGCAAGTTTCTGGTGATGATTGAGAGATTTTGTCTCAACATTATCAACAGGCTCTTGTTTAGTTTCTGGCTCTTCTATAGCTTCTTGTACTTCTCCGTTGTTTTGTGCTTGTTCCATGTCTACAGCTAATTCAATTTGCTCTTCAGTTAGATCATCTATGGATCGCTGTCCTGCAAAGTGCTCTTCAACTGCTTTTCTATCTTCGTCTTGGATTTTGTCGCTCATCCTTCGTTTCCTTTTTGG
>JAAGZO010000026.1 GCA_024206195.1 bacterium
ATCTTTACTAGAAGTATTTTATTAATTCCATAACTATACTATTAAAGTATTTATATATATAATTATATTATATTATAAAATATATTATTCCCAGAATTCTATAATAATAAAATTTTCTCAGTGCCTAGAATTTTATAATAATAAATTTTTCTCCATGCCTATTATTTAATTATTATTTTCAGTATATAGGCTCAATAGAAAATTATACTATAAGAAAAATGTTTGATATGAAAAAATTTATGGCATTAATTGTTTTAATATTGGTTGCTACCAATGTTTACGCTTCTAGCGGATGCCGCTGGAAAGGCATGAGATGTAAGACTATTTTTTTAACCTTTAGCTACCATTCTCGATAGAAGAAATATGGTAAAAGTGGGTAATGGAAATCTCAACCCGCTCTCCATCAACTGGAAAGGAGGAGTCGGAGGTCTTTGGCTAAACAGAAAAGCCCTTATCCACCCTAGATTCGAAATTAAATTCACCATTGATATCAACGATAGGGGATGCTGGGACATTTGGTCTTGGGCAATGGATGGATTCACCATTCTTCTTAGTAGATACAACAAGAATTACCTTAAGGGAGACGGAAGGTACTTGGGTTATAAAGACCTGTATGATGCCCTTGCAGTCGAGACTGATCTTTTCTGGGATCCATTCATGAAGGACAAGAGTTGGAACACCTGCTCTTTCCACAGGTGCCCAAGAAGCAACTGTTCTGCTAAGGAAAGTGGAACTCACCAATTTAACTTAGGACTCGTAAGCTTATTCCCTTTAATTTTTTAGAGCTATAGTAAATGCAAAAGATGGAGACACACTGTCAACCTCACTGTCAGAGATGGATTCGCCACCTACTTCCTTGATGGAAGACAAGTTGGAAGAAGAAGCTTCAGTGGAACTGAAATGAATTCCTGGGCTTTCCTCGGACTTACTGGTTCCTTCAAGGGTAACAAGAGAGATCTAAGAATGTACAACGCCATCTTTTGTGAAGACGACTACGTCTCTTTCAATCTTAGATGGCCCGGAAGTAAAGCTATGTATTCTGCTAAGGCTGGTTTCAAATCGAAGCTTTACCTTGACCCTGTAAATGCTGAAGGAAAAAATGTTCCTACTACTCTCCCCAACTACAACTTAAGAGCCACTACATCTTGTGGTAATGTAGGAAAAATTAACATCCTCAACACCTACACCTTCTACGCCGAAATCTACAACTGCACAAGAGTCGGAACCCACACCGTCACTATTTTCTCAGGAAAGGGACAAAACGCCCAAGTTGCTAAATTTACTGTTGCGGCTAGAGCCTTTGAGAAGCTTCTTGTTCAAGAACCTACTAAAGTCATTGGCGGAAAGACGAGATTTGTCGGAGGAAAAAAAGCCGAAGACTATGTCTTCAGTGACTACCACGGGCAAGTTCCCATCAAAATTAAAACAACTGATGCCTTTGGTAACATCTGGAACTTAGGCAGCTCAGATGAACAGATATGCAAGGCCTTAGGAGTCTACTCTAATAATCCCAAAACTCAAATGGGAAAATGCCACTGTGCTGGAGGCAATGGAGATTATACTGTCTATTTCCCTATTGATATTACTGGTCTTTACGAACTTGGATTCAACTTCCCAACTAAAAGCCGTTACTACATGAACTTTATTTTTGGAGCTCCAGTTATTGAGAGATCCTTATTCTCCCTGCAAGCTGCCAGATCCCCATCTGTTGAAATCGGAACCTTAATAAAATCAACTTGTAACCTCAAGGATAGCCTCAACAACTCTCTTAAAGGAATTGACGTTAAGGACATTTATAAAGGAAACTTCAAATGCTCACTCGTCAGAACCAGCATCAACGGAAGAAAGACTACCGTCGAAGGTAAAATCACCAATACTGCTCAAGGTTTTGACTGCACTTACACAGTGACGAAGGTAGGAATGTATGTCATTAATGGATACTTACAAGTTAACGGTGGAGTTTACAGTTTAGTACCTGCAAGAATTAACTCCTTCAGAGTCTACTTCTATCCCAAGGACATCAAAAAGATTAGGTGGTACAACCCGTCGACTAAGACTTATCACACTGATTGGAAAAGGAATGAGATCCAATTCTCTAAGAACGCTGAGTATCTCACCAAAATTGTCTTTCTTACTGAAGATGGAGAAAACACCGGAATTAGAAGCGGACATTACCTTTCTCCTAACTTCAAACTTACAAATCTCTCTGCTCAACTTTACGCTGATGATGATAAAAACTATACTGACACTATTAAGATTGAGGGCTTAGTCTTAGACAACACAAAGTATTATGTCTTTAAGAACTCTAAGGGCAAGGACTACTTCAGAAAATCTTCAGCTCCTTACTACTTAAATCTTAAGCTTAAAGGAATCACTGCTCAACTTAAGATCAAGATTGCTTTAGGAGACACCAATGGAGAAACTGTCTGTATTCAACCACTTACCCCTGACTGGACTATCTTCGAGCCTACTGAATTCCTCCCTATGATCACTATGAACGTCGGACAAGATGTAAAAATCGGAGATATCATGCTTAGGACTGAAAATGACTGCTTATATAACTATTGGGTTGAGAATGATAGATTCACCTTCAACACTAAAGGAAGCTATTTAATTAGACACGATTCTGTAGAGGGTATGTACGAGTTAAGACTCAAGACTAGTGACGCTGGAACTAAATACATGGAATGCAGCTTAGATGACTATGAGTTCATTGGTGGCTATGAAGTAGAGGTAAGAGCCAAGCCTCAAATTTGTGAGTTCATTGCTGACGTAAGAAAGAATAAGTTCGCTAACAAGGAAAAGTTAGAATTAGTCAATCAAACTAATGATAATGATGTTCTCTACTACTTCCAAGGGAAGGACTGCTATGGAAACGTCCAGAGAATGAGCCCCGCCAGATACAACAGGTACATGGGATTAAGAATGAACGTCAAAATTAACGGAAAGAGTAACATTTCCAGATTCCAGAGAAGACGAACTTCCAACATTGTTTACGACAGAAGAAAGAGAAGCTACGTCTTCTATGACTACTTCAAGATTGCTGGAAAATACCAAATTGAGATTATCGGAGCTAATAGAAAGAAATACTCCTTCTCCTACTATAAGGCTCCAGGAGTAGTTTCCATCTCTAACTCCAATTGTAACACAGTTTCCGCTGAGGAAATTGTCTTCGCCAAAACCGCCTCTGTTGTACTTAACCTAGCCGATAAATTCAAGGTCAACCTCACTGAGGATGAGACCCACTGCCAAAACGAATTAAAGAAGATTAAGGTTATTGCTGTTTCAGAAGACAGAAAAAACACCTATAGCTTCAAATTCAGCAAAATTGAAAATGGATTGGTTCACTATACATCTGAAGCTATTAAGAGAGCTTCTAAATTCAATATTGCAGTTACCTACGATGAAAACCCTCTCGGATGCGACAGCAGATGTGGATTCAAGGTCAGATACGGAGACATTTTCATGGCTAATACCAAATGCTCAATTATTCTTAGCGAAAGAAAGCCAATTGAGGGAATCCCCCAAATTGCCAATACTAAGGACAGGCCAGTTTTCTCTTGTAAGTTCTTTGATGATGGAGACAATTTCATTGGAAAGGTAAAGGAAACTGACCTAAAAGCCTTCAACACTTACGTTAATGGAAACAGATTCAACATTGCTTTAGAGCAAACCTGGGTTAATAACAATGAATTTATGCTAAATGTAAAAGAATCTGACTCAACCACCTTAATCAGAGCAGTTTCATCCCCCAAATATCATTTAAACCTTGACTATAAGGAAAAGCCTGGAAAGAGATACGAGCTTAAATTCTTAGGAGACGGAGAGGATCAAGATGCAGGAAACGGAAAGAAAGTTAATGCAAACACTGTTGTTGACAATCCAGATTGTAAGATCATTGCTGGAGCTAGTATCCAAGTCAATGTGGAGCTCAGAACTGTGGATAAATTGAGAGTTAACTTCTTCGAAAACTTAAAGATGTTCGGAGTCATCAACTCCAATTCAGGTGACACGTCCTTCAAATGGAGAGTCCAAAACGGAAACAAGAAAGGAAGATATATCTTCACCTTTATCTCTACTAAAAAAACCAGTCCCAACTTCAATACTCTTACCATTACAATTAATAATGAAAAAGTCCCAACTGCTATTAAATTTACAGTATCCAGCTCTACTTTATCAAGCCTCATATTTGAAAAGGCAAGTCTAACTGATAGCCAGAAGAACATTTTAAAAGGTGGAGTAGTTACTGAACCTACTGATATCAAATTAAACGCCTTCGATAAGTTTAAAAACAGATTCGATGGTATTCACGATAAAGTTGCCTACTCCAACGACAGAATTTGCAGCTTACTTGGCTTCGATCACATTCAAGGAGAAAACGTTTACGCCAATTGCTCCACCAATGTCGAAAAGGATAATATTAACCTTAGCTTCAGAACCAAAAAGACTGGAATTGTCACTATTAGCTCAAAATTCTTAAATGGTGGCTACCAATCCAACTTCAAACCAGGACCCCCTAGCAGCGAAACGTCATTTATTGAAGTTAAGGATAACTTACTCACTGCCGGAGAGAAAGTTCACTGTCAAATCCACGTCCACGATAAATATGATAACGAAATTTCTTGCAAGGAACTCGGAAAGGAGAAAGCTGAAGATTTTATTTCTATAGCCGTCCACTCCAACAAAAAGCAAACTGACTTGAAAAACAATTTCGTTGATGAGTCCAAAACCATTAATTTTAGTAATACCCTCACCTTATCTGGAAAATCTCAAATTAGAGGAGAATTAGAAGGAAATGACCTTAAATGCATCAACTGTAACCTTAAAGTTGATATTGGTCCTTGCGTCTTCAAGAAGTCTAAGTTACAAATGATCAAAAAAGACGGATCAGCCTCAACCATGTCCATTAAGACAGCCACTACTATTGAACAAAACACTTTCCCCACTTGGAAAATCAACTTATTTGATAACTTCAAGAATAAATTTGACACTATCCCTAAGAACTACACCTTTAAGGGAACTTTCAATGGACCAAAGATTGAAGTTCCCTTATGCAGTGAAATCGAAGATGACCACGTCATATTTAAGGTGTGCCCTGATGTAAAGGCAAGAAACGTTTGGAAATACCTTCTCCCCAAGAAAGGATATAACTTGCAAATTACTAGGTCTGTTACCGATAAATCTGCAATTTTACCTGAAACTATTAAATATCCTAGCACTATCACTGGAGAAGCAGCTGACCCCAACGCCTCAAACGGAGATATGGTGATCAAAAACACTTGGTTCAGCACTAAGAAACTCGAGGTTATCGCTGGACAGACCGCCACTTTCAGAATTGAAGTTAGAGATATTGAGCACAAGAGAAGAAATTACTGGGTATTAAAGCCTCAAGAGCAAGTCAAGGTTAACTTCTCAATTGAAGGCAAATACAAGACCGAAGTGAACACTGCTGATAAGCCAGGACAGTATGAAATTAAGGTAGTCTCTACCAAGACCTACACTGAAGATGACGCCAATCTGGTTAGCATTACTATTGATGGACAAAAATGCACTGCCACAACCGTCTTATTTATAGTGAACCCTTGCAAACCTGTAAGAGGAGAGTTAAGAGACAGAGAAATGCAAAAGAAGATTGATGGCCTTCCTGTTGGAAATGCTGACTTATCTTTCAAATTCGGAGTTTGCTTGTACGACCAATACGACAATCTCGCTAATATCAGCGCTATCAATTACAACTACAAAATCACTTCTGCTGATGGCAAGAGAAAGACTTCCAACTGTGTAAAGCACACTGATGGAAGATGCTTCAGAATTACTCTTAGAACCGTCAAGGCTGGAGTCTGGAAATTCGAAGACCCACTCATCAGTAAGAAGCCAATAACTTGGAATGTCTACCCCGGAAGAATTGTTGCTCAAAACACTAAAGTCTTTGCTCCAAATCAGCAAGTGGCTGGAAAATCATTCGTTGTTAGCATTGTTCCCTTCGATTACAATGGAAACTACGTCGACCCTAGAACTTGCGCCTTGAACCCAGTTGAATTTATGGTTAAGCACTCTACTACTCCAGGAAAGTTCACTCAATACGCCGTACCTAAGGGAGTTGTGGGTAAATTAGCCTTCATTGAAGACAAGAAAATCAACAACTTCAACAATATTGACAAGATCTCTGAATTTGAACTTGCTGGAGACAAGCAAGAAGTCTACATCACTTCAGGAAAAGGAAAATGCTTAGTTGCTACTGACTCTATCTTAACCGCTAAGACTGACAAGTGTGATAAG
>JAAGZO010000366.1 GCA_024206195.1 bacterium
AAGGATAAGAACTGTTATTAATCGGTTCTCCAGCAGATTTCAAAGTTGAAAATTGAACTTTCCACCGAATGATAAATTCAACACATTTTATTCTAACCTTAACAATTTCTCCATAAAGAAGTCTGGAAAATTCCAGATTATTTTGTTGTATTCTTTGTAATTGATCATTTGGATTATCAAGATCCATAGAAATGGATTCCCAACTATCCAATTTCTTTATGGGTTCGGTTGATTCTGTTCTTCTTGAATAATGGTTAGTGACATGGCTACTGCCATTATCAATACCATTACCACAAGTTGTTGATTGGCAACGAAGTCCGGATTGTTCAAACCAAGGGGCCAAATGGCATTCTTGAGTAAGAAATTCTCTGGAATTTGAAACACATGTCTGAATGGCAGTACTAGCTGAATTTGCCAATCCGCTACAATTCTCCAATTTTCACCAGAGTAATGGAAAGATTTCCTTATCTGACCATGATGGTTGATTCCTGGTATCTTTTTCATTTGCTTCTTTTTTCTTAAAATATAGACTTTTCGGTTTTCTTTTGGGAATCTTGGCATTATATCTGTTTTGAGTTTCATCCGAAGATATAACTCATTTTCCCAACAGACATAACATGCGATCATTCTGGGATTCCACTGAATAAGACTTGGATGATGTATTAGACATTTCAAGATTTCGATTTGGAGAACTGGTCTCAATGGAGGTGATGGCTTTTCTAGAGCCCATTCTAGGTTCCAGGGATTCATGTCTGCATCCCTGAACAAATGACACATAGTTAAATTTTCCATATAATTGGGTAACAGGGAAAGAATTTTGTCGATTCGATCCAATGGAACTACCCTGTCCAAGTTTGGCTGACTTAAAATTTCTGGATGAATCACTCAATGACTTGGACCTGGAAGATTCGGATCGATGAGATTGTTCAAGTCTTCTGATGTTTTCTCTGTTGATTTTAATTTTTCCATTTTGGCAGGTGTTTCTGAATTGATAGGTTTCAAAATTTCTAATTTGTTGGTTCCAGAAACTGTTATAGTCTCCGAAGTAACTACATCTTCATTTCCTGTCTTCCGCTTCATCACAACTGAATCCTCTTCTGTGGACTCGGTTGACGTCTTCTCCTTTTCGTTCCATAGTTGTTGCTTCTTTTGTAAACTCAAGGCCATTTGTGGCAATGGCTGAGGCATCTTTTGCATTACTATAGCAGTTCGAGTGACCGGTTGTTGGTACTTGGTCTCGACCGCTTATAACGTTCATTCCACTATTGCATTTGCTGTCATAGCTATTTCTTCTGCAAATTCTTTCACTCTTTTCTCCCGCAAACTCTTTTCCAACAAGCGGAGAAAAGTAGGCCCTGAACCGTCTGGCTCGAGCGGAAAGATTTCGTTCAATTGAGGCATTAGATTTATCAATTTTGGAGTGACAGAAATTATTAATAGATCTGAGTCTGTCTTGAAAGACATCTCTATGGAACTGTTTGTTAAAACCTCTGCTTGTTCTAGAGATTTCTTCATTTCTTTCTCTGGCAATTCTTTTTGTTCTTTGAGGCATTCTTCACTGGATTCTTGATTGTTCATTTGATCAAAAAGGAAAAAGTAAGTGAACAGATTGACCTCTCAGCTCGAAAGATTCCAAGAGAAGTGACTCAGGTGAGTCAATGCCTGCATCGCTAGTATTCTCATTGAAATATCGATTCCTGCTGACAGTTGCAGCACAAGGAGTATTATGCAAATATTTTTGCAATGAACAATCAGTTTGAAAGCGTACATGTGCTTTCTTCAGGTCCAATTTAGAATTCTCAGAAAGTTTAAATGCTTTCTGTTTTGTTGTTCTTCTGATAGGCTTTTTCTTCTGTTTTCTGTCTTCTGTCCACTTGAATCTTGGTATCGAATTCCTCAATTCGGAATGGATGACATTTGACAATTCTTCTCCTTCCAAAATCGAACGAGCTGGACAGGAACTTTGAAATGCTCCTTTTGTTTTGATTCTTTCCATGCACACACTAAATGCTTTAGTAGGTAAGAGCTTCTTGGCTTCCATATCAGACTTTTTATCCAAAGAGGCGATTTGCTTATCTAAAGATTTCAAATCAAAGCCTCCTTCTTTAGTGAATGTTACAAATTTCAAAATAAAGTGTCCAAGAACAGAAAGCTCTATTCGAACACCTAGAAGTAATGGCGATGCTCCAGGAACTGATATCAAAATTGATTTCAAGTCCCTTAAAACCATTTTATAATTTCGTTCCTGAGTTTTGGTTCTCGAATTAGGAAAAGTTCCCAAACTCTGGAATAAATGTTTTCTGAAAAACACTAGCTTCTTTCTTGTTCTTTTCCTGTGAAATAATTTCTTCCTTTTAAATCTACGAATTTGTCCTTCATTTTGTTTTTCTTCATTGGAGCTTTGTTCTGAATGGTGGGAATGAGATTTTTCTGCTGAAACAGTGTGAGCAAGGAATCTGAACTTTTGAGAACAGCTTTGCATCACATCTTCGCTTTCTTTCCATTGACTTTTTAAAGGAAAAGCTTCAGTCCCTTTTCGAATAAGGGAGTCCCTCATAGACTTTTGTGATTGACTCCTTCGAAATCTGTTATGATCAAACTCTGGGGATTTCTTTCTAGATTGTCTATAAAAATTGAATTCTGGAAATTTCTTTCCAGATTGTCTATATAATTCGAATTCTGGAAATT
>JAAGZO010000367.1 GCA_024206195.1 bacterium
AAAAAGTTAGTTTTAACTCTACTAGCTCTAATTATTTTAGCTTCTTTCTCTCAAGCTGCTAACCCAATGACAGCTACTGATATGCATAAGTTAACTAGACTTTCTCAGTCTATTCCTACTCCTAATGGAAAATTTATTGTTTATGCCTTGAGAAACTGGAATCAAGAAACCGGAAAAGTTTCTTCACATTTAGAATATATTGACATTACTACAAAAGCAACTGGAAAACTTACTGATCCTACACTTAACACTAGTGATTTCAACCCCACCTTCTCAAAAGCTTTAGGAAATACTCTCTTTTTCCTTAGTCGTAGATCAGGTAAAGTAGAATTATGGACTTTGACTGTACCAGATACCATTTCAACTGATATTCCTACCCCTGCTAAACTAACTAACTACCCTATTAATATTACTAATTTCAAAATCTCTGCAGCAGGAAATGTGATTGCTTTTGCTGCTGAAGTTTATTCAACTTGTGGAGATGACTTATCTTGCACAGATAAAAAAGATCAAGAAGTTGCTGCTAGGGGACCTAATACTTATGAAGTCTATGACAAATTATTGATGAGACATTGGGATCATTGGAAAAATAAGAAGGTTTCTCATATTTTAGCTCAAAAACTTACTACTCAATTCAAAAATTTAAAGGGGAAAAATGTCGCTGCTCCTAGTCTTTCTGGGAAACCTCTTGACATGATGCTTGGAATGGAGACAAATTCCCCTGTTGGACCCTTCGGAGGTTCTGAGATGTATAGTATTCATCCTGATGGAACTGAAGTTGCTTTTACTGGGGCTGACAGGACAATTGATGAAGCTTGGAATACTGGATGGAAGATTTATGTTTCCCAAATCGGAAATCAATCAACTACGCCAGAGCATATTTCAAATAAGATTAAGGCTCGATGCACTCAACCACTCTACTCTGAAGATGGCAAGAAAATTGCTTTTCTTGCCATGGACAGAGAAGGACTAGAATCTGATAAGCTCCATATTGAGCTTTATGACAGAACTACTAAGCAGGCTAGTAACAAGACTGGAGGTTGGGATCGCTCCGTTAACGACTACAGCTTCCAGGATGAGAACACCATTCTTGCTATCGCTACCAACTATGGAGTCAATAGACTTTATAGCGTTAAACTTAATGTTTCAGCAAAAGATAAGTTAGTTACTTTAGATGATGATAATGTCACAATGGTAAATATTAACAATTCTGAAGATACTAGTATTTATAGTAGCTCAGTCCCAATCAAAATCGGAACAACAACTAGTTTTGTTTTTAATAGGCACTCTTATGTTACACCCATTGATACTTGGGTTATTGATATAACCACAAATACTGCTACACAAATTACTAATGTAAACCCAAGTATTATCAGTTACGGTTTTGAAGCGCCTGAGTCTTTTAAATTTGCAGGAGGTAATGGTGAAGATGTTCAAGGATGGATTTTCAAACCTATAAACTTCAGTGCTAGTAATAAATATCCACTTGCGTTCTTGATTCATGGTGGACCAGAAGGAGTGTGGGCAAGTAGCTGGTCTTATGGGTGGAACCCTCAACTTTGGGTTTCTCATGGATACACAGTTGTTGCTATTAACTTCCATGGATCTGTAGGAGCAGGTCAAAAATTCACTGATCTTGTAAGGAATGATTGGGGAGGTCTTCCCTACCAAGATTTGATGAATGGACTTACTCATGTCTTAGTCACCTACACTTGGATTGATGGTGAGAGAGCTTGTGCTGTAGGGGGAAGCTTCGGTGGTTATATGGTTAATTGGATTCAAGGACATACCACCAAATTCAAGTGTTTCGTTTGCCATGACGGAGTGTTCAGCTCCATTAATATGGCTTATGCTACAGATGAAATTTGGTTCCCATTCGCTGAGAACTGCCCTCTTGACAAAGTAGGGTGTAGACCTTACGACAAGCAATATAGAGATGGATATTTTAAATTCAGTCCTGAAGCTTACGTTAATGAATGGAAAACTCCTGAGTTAGTAATTCAAGGAGGTTTAGACTTTAGAATTCCTATGAGTGAGGCAACTTCCATTTTTACTGCCTTACAAATAAAGAATGTGCCATCAAGATTCCTTCACTATGATGAGGAGAATCATTGGGTTTTAAGATCCGAGAATGGAATAAAATGGTATGAGGAGGTACTAAAATGGTTAGATACTTGGACTAATAATAAATTCAAAGATGGCCAAGAGTTTGAAGAAACTTACGAAGAA
>JAAGZO010000368.1 GCA_024206195.1 bacterium
AAATGCAAGAAACGCAAACGTAGGCTATAGAATGTGCACCTGTGTATAATCTCGTACAGCAGCACTCAAGCAGACGTATAAAAACGACAGAAGTCGCAGTCATATAGTGGCCAGTTATGACTACCTCGAACTTTAGCTAAACCCAAAATCTTTTACTTTGTGCTGGATCTCGATCTGGACATTTCACCTTTCTGCCTAAACACATTACTTGCCATTGGCCCGTAATTGGTCCTAAGCTAAGTACGGTAGTTAGTCTCGCTATTCTGCAAGAAAAACCTCTGCAGATTCCCGCCTATCGTTGTTGGAAACACACTCAAAAAATATGTACGCAAACAGGATTACTATTTAGCAAAGGGATTGTAGGTGACTGGACTTATTCTCAACAAGTTTCCTTCCAGACTTGTAGATCTGCTTTGAAAAATATTCATCAAAATGGAACTCAACTAGTTCAACTTAGAAATAGGTTTTGGTCCACTAATCGAACTCTTCAGTTAGCTTACAAATGGTGTTGTTTTGACAAGTGCTCTTCAGTAACTAATTTCCTAGTAGAACAAGGAAACAACTTTTCGATGGATGGCGACAAAATTGCTACTGACTTAGGTGATGTAGGTGCTTGTCATGCTGCTGATGGACAATGTTCAACTGATGAAGGTGTCATAATCTGGCGTCCAAGAATTTTGACTAAGATTTGTCCATACACAGTTAAAGGTACATATCACGCTGAGATAATAGGATGACGTGTCATAATAAATTCCATACAAGCTGCCTATTCATATTCTGCATTGCCTTTGCCCAATAATGCCTGTTGTATCGAAAAATTCACTAATCGATGAACTTTTC
>JAAGZO010000369.1 GCA_024206195.1 bacterium
AAATTTGAATAGTTGAAATTTGTGCCATGTAAAATTTGAATAGTTGGCCATACAAACTATATATGTAGTTGAAACAGTTGAAAATGTTAAGATTATGGGACTCTGAATCCCAAAATCCCAAACAGTCGAGTGATACCGAACTGAAACCAAAAGTTGGAAAATAACTTATAGCACCCCTTACGGACCTTGACCGAAAGCAGTAACTTAAGATCTTGACCTGGAGGTTTATCCGAATGTGCCTTTCTTGGTCCATCTTTGGAAGTGGAATTTGAGACTTAGTGATATGTGATTGAATCGTAATGATAATTAGAAACGAATGATTTATTGTAAGACAGCGTTGAAATGAGGCAGACAGAATGAGTACTCATTGGTTTATCAGAGAAGCGGACCTTGAAGCAGTCAGAGACTAGCTCCAAAGCAGGTGTTAGCAAATTGTCGGTCTCGATATGGAAGTCTGAGTTTGGTTCAGAATGACCGGTCTCGAGATAGACAACTGGCGAGCGAGGACTCAGCAGACTGTCCTAAGTTAGACTCGGATTCTAGACTGAAACTAACAAGGTAATACCAATAACAATATCAATAACAATGCACATAATACTTAT
>JAAGZO010000370.1 GCA_024206195.1 bacterium
AAGGGTTTATGTCATTAAATAATATATAATATATTATATAAATATTAATAATAAAAGAAAAACTCAAAAAAGAAATAAGTAGTTTAAAGCTTAATAATATTAGCTAAAGTTTTACTTTCTTCTAGTATCGTGATCATCGGGTACTGGTCTATAAAAGTAAGCAGTTAAATAACAAGTGTCCTTCTCTTCTGGTTCATAATAGGCTCTAATGTACCCTTGCTCTCCCCATCTAGTTCCCCATGAATTTCTCACTAGGACAACTCCCTTTCCACTTTCATATGACCATCCAGTTCCTACCATAGCGTGGTTAGTTCTGTTGCATCTTCTGGAACATTGAGAGAATCTTAAAACTCCTCCTCTGTATCTAAAAATAGTATAAGCATCTACTCTAATATAACCAGCCCCCTTACTTAAGTTAGCATGCCATTGATCAATTGGTTTCCTGTAGGAAGATTCATAGCTTTTAATCTCAAATCTTTCAGCATTACTGTTGATATTGCAACTTCCTTTCCTAGCAGTGTATTTATATTCTTCATCTTTTACTAGACCTCCTTCATCTCTAATGTAGCTCATTCCTCTTCCAGCGCTTCCTCCTCTGCATCCACCATTAGATCTTGAGCAGTCTACCATTTGTTGGGGTGAAAGGTAGAAAGGAGCTTTACTGTGCTCTTTTGCATGGTTAGTTTCAGTAGCTGAGGAACATGCGAAGGCCCAGCATGATCCGCATCTTCCTTGGCTTCTGGCAACCTTTTGGTAATCTCTGTGATCAACATTAGCCAGGGCTTGATCATTATTGTTTTGGGTGGCGGGTCGAGAAACATTATCTTCATTGTCGTTATAGTCATCAAGGCTAAATTGTCTTAAGTATCTCTTCTCTTCTTCCCTATCTTGCTCAGTCATAAGGTATCTCTCTCCAAATTCTTCAATAGTTAAATCGGAAAATTGGTTGATTCCTTCAGTCCAGGAGAGTCCCTTTGCATTGTGCTCTTTGATTTCCTTAACATTTTGCTTGAAAATCCTGTATCTTTTAATTCCTTCCTCAGAGTTAAGTTCATATTCTTCAGTCTTGTCAAAGAGGAGATGATAGGCTTTAAAGAGATCTTTGGTAGGTCCGTTCATTAAGTTGTCAAGGATTTTGTGGGTAGTTTCAGCTTTTACATCATGTTCAACGCAGTAGGTTGTTGTGGCTAATAATAAAAGGCAGATAACAGCTCTGATCATTGAAGATTATTATTTTCAAATAATAAAGGAAATTAATGCTAGCAAAAAATAATAATAATTTATGAGAAAGTAAAAAATATTATAAAGTTTCTAGTAAATTAATAGATATATAATTTAATGAGGGGATTGGGGATTGGAGATGGGGGATTGGGGATT
>JAAGZO010000371.1 GCA_024206195.1 bacterium
CTATCTCAAGATCATCGACGGGGTCTTTCGTCCAGATTTGCGTAAACACATTTCGAATCGGGGCTTTTTCTCGGTCGAAACGGCGAAGGTGAAATGAGATCTCCCCAGTGTGCATCATCAAGATATCTTGAGCGGTATCGCCTTTTACTAACTAGTGGGGTGTCACAAAAATACGTCCATTAAATCTGTTTTGAGTTAAGCTCAAGAATTGTTCCACAGTATTTCGCTACGTTGGCAACAATCTCGTCTGCAGTTTTAGTCCATTTGAAAGGGGCTGGTGCTTCATTATGGGCGTCCAAAAATTCATAAATTGATTTCTCCAGTTCAATTACGCTTTGATGAGAGCCACGCTTTAACTGCTTCTCGGTTAGGATTGAAAACCAACACTCCACCTGATTCAACCACGAAGAATGGGTTGGAATAAAATGGAGATGAAACCTTCGGTGTTTCACCAACCATTTCATGACGGCGGGTGATTTGTGTGTTGCATAATTGTCGAGGATAAGATGAATCTCGAAATTCGAGGCAACAGAATTATCAACGAATTTTAGGAACTTCAGAAATTCCGTCGCACGGTGACGACGGTAGCATTTGCCGATCACAGATCCAGTTGAGACATCCAATGCTGCGAATAATGAAGATGTTCCATGACGCTTGTACTCTGGTGTTTTACGCTCAATCTGGCCAGGCGTCAGTGGTAACATTGGCTGAGTACGATTTAAGGCCTGTATCGCTGTTTTTTCGTCCACAGACAGCACCACTGCGTTATGGGGAGGACTCATATATAAGCCTACAACATCATGCACCTTATTGATGAAATCGGGGTCAGTGGAGAGTTGGAACGTTTCGCTTCTGTGGGGTTTGAGACCAAAGGCTCTCCAAATTCGCGAAACTGAAGTGCGGTCGATACCAAGATTTCTGGCCATTTCACGAGTGCTCCAACGCGAAGCGCCTTTGGGCATTGTTTCAAGAGTTCGTCTAATGACTTCTTCAATTTTGTCATCACCTAATGTTCTTGGCCTCCCATTACGAGGCGCATCAGCCAATGCATAAAGACGATATTCCACAAATCGTTTTCTCCATTTACAGACAGTCTTTGGATCAATCTGAAGTTCTTCTGCGACAGTAGCATTATTTTTCCCGCTCGCGCATTCTAGAATAATGCGTGCTCGTAAGTGCGTACGCTGACTGACAGTTCCTCTTCTTATGAAACCTAGAAGGGTCTGTTTCTCTTCGTCCGTTAAAGTGAGTTTAGCTTTTGGTCGTCCTAGTGGTTTCGGCATCACTTCTCCTTTTTATCTGAAGTCGGATTCCATACCAACAGAACAATCTTCTATGTTGTCTTATTCCACGTATTTTTGTGACACCCCACTAGTTCCCCTCCCAGAAGTCGGGTTTTTGGTAATATTCTCGTAGGGCCGGGGTCTATCCTCGGCCGCAAACGCAGTAACGGCGCGGCATTGCGGCTGGGGATAAACCCCAGCCCTACATCCAATCGCACATAAACAGGCATTCTGGGAGGAGAACTATCTAATTTATTTCTCGGTACTTGCCGCCTTTTTGGAATCAGCTGGTCAGTTTTTCCGGGTGGGTTGGTGATATCGGTAGTTGATTTTTTTTAGAGCGACTTGGATTCTTTGGATTCGTTTGATCATTACAACGCGAAAGATTCTTCACTTTATAGATATTTATCTATCTTGAGCGCTTTAATACAATAAAAGTTACATCAAAATTCCTTTTATTATTATTGATGATTTGGACTAGCTTTCCCGCTCCATCCATTATGATAATATCGCCCCTAGAAGTAGAAAACGCAAAGAGACTATTATCTAGTCTAGCCCAATGAGAAAGCTTGTTATGCAAAATATATTCATCAATCTCCGTGGGAAATGCCTTTGTAATTGTTGATTGTATATTCTCATTTGCTAAATCAACTAAAAATGATCCGTTTTTTTGAACGATTTCCAAGTCATATATAAGAAAACCATTATTCGCAGTGGCAATTAGTATCTTGTTATCTTTATAGGGCATGGCAAAAACGCTTCCCGGTGAGCGTCCAACTAATTCTTTAGAATGTGGTAATAAAACTGGTCTGCTTCCCTTTATTACATATAACCCTTCATCGCCATAAAAGAAAACCTCATCATTTATAACAGAACTGTTCTCTTTTGAATCAGCATCAATAGCGCCAATTCGTCCGTCATAATATCGATATATTTTATTAGTAGTTTGAAAGTACAACCGTTGATTGTAGCATGGACAAAGTGCACAGCGGTGAAATCCCTATCTTCTTCATTCAATATCTCTACTAATGAGACATATTTTAGTCCTCCATCTTCTTCTATTTTTCGGAATCTGAATTCTTTGAATCCGCCTAGATAAAGAGTTCCGCTACTATCCACAGCAAAGGAGTATATGAATGGTGTATTAGGTACCTTTGTAGTTTTCCAGTAACTGCCGTCAAATTCCACAATACTACTATTGTTCCCGAAATACATCACTCCCCTCTTATCCTGTATTATTACAAAAACTTGAGGAGCGGCGCCGAACTCTTCTGGCGTATAATTGCGTATAAATGGTGAACCAAGCTCATTTCGAGAAGCCTGCAGATTGTCCGAAAACATTAATATTATCAACGAAATGCAAATTCTTAGAAGTGGACCTCGAATGGGCAATCTACTATTAGCCATAATAATATTTTGATGTCTTCTCTCCTGGAGGCAAGTTCAACGATCCTGAAAAGGTGCTTTTACTTGGCCCTCTATGGACGCCTTATATTGACGCTGAGTAAACTTGATTCAAAATATTGTCATGTATAAAACCAGTTTCTCTTTCTATTTCTATATCTATTTCTTTATCTTTTTTACATTACCGTTATCAAAAGAGGTAAACGGTCAAATATCAAAAAACGAAATTGGTTCCCCATTTATACGAAATTATACTCCTAGTGAATATCAAGCCTATCCTCAAAACTGGATAGTTATACAGGACAAAAGAGGGGTAATTTACGCTGGAAATACGTACGGTGTATTGGAATTTGATGGTAAAAATTGGCGACTCATAAAGGTTTCAAATAATTCTATGGTTCGGGCTTTGGCTATGGACAGCAAGGGAACCATTTATGTGGGCGGGGTAGGGGAGTTTGGATTCTTAGCTAGCGATGATTCAGGAAATACAATATACGTATCATTACTAAATAGACTTAAAGACAAGAAGCTATTATTTAATGATGTTCGGGTAATCAATGTAACCTCTGAAGGAGTTTATTTTGTCACAAATAATCATGTGTTTCAATGGAATGATGTTGAGTTAAAAGTAATACCTGTTTCCTTTGTTAAATACAGTTATACTGCCTTTGAAAGAGTTTTTATTGTTCAGAGGGATAGAGGACTATATATTATAAATGACGGCAAGCTGAGTTTATTGCCTCATTGTGATATCTTTACCAGGGAATTACATGGTAGAATAGTTATTTTGCCATATGATAGCAGTAGACTCTTAATTGTAACGAGCAAGAAAGGCTTTTTTCTTTATGACTTTCAAATGTTGCTCAACACCAGTAAATATTCTGACGGTATCTCTGATCAAAATGTGCCTCAGTCAGTTTTGAGTAAGTTCTCAACTGAGATTGAAGATTACATTATCCAAAATGACGTCTATTATGGAATAAGAATCAATAACAATCATTATGCCTTTGCTACATTGGGTGGTGGTATTGTAATTATGGACCGCAACGGC
Organism: bacterium; assembly: GCA_024206195.1. Next base: position 3,739 of record JAAGZO010000371.1, read on the forward strand.
AGCTTGGTTCAGGTTATCAATAGTAATCGTGGATTGCAGAGTAATGTGGTTCACTATATATACCGTGACAATCATCACAATCTGTGGGCATCATTACAAACTGGCATATCGCACATAGAAATCAATTCTCCTATCACTCAATTCAATAAAACAAACGGCCTTGAAGAAGGTGCGATGGCATTTATCAGACATGATGACAGAGTCTATGTCGGCGCGCCAAACGGTGTCTATTACCTTCCTCAATATAGATTACAGATTGAGAATGACGTTAACAATTTACTGCCTGTGAATAACGCGAGAGATTATTGCCTTGGATTTGTATCCCACAAAAACATTCTTTTGGCTGCTGGAACGGGTGTTCATTATATTCATGACTACGAGGGCAAAAAACTAAATGATAGCGCCTATATAATGAGCTTTGGAAGATCCAAAAAGTTTCCCAATACTGTTTTTATAGGCATGGACAGTGGATTTAGTCATTTGGATATAAAAGAAAAAAATAGCGATCCCATTTTTGGCAGTAGAGCTTCATATGAGATTGGTAATAATATAGTATTGGAAATATATAATAATATATTCGGCGAGTTAGAGAAAGATCAAATAGTCGAAATAGTTAGCGATAAAAGCGGGGATCTATGGCTGGCATCAACAAAAGATGTAATTCATATAAAGTTCAATAGCCAAGACGTATCTGATGCTCAAATATCTCGATATAACGAGAGTCACGGTTTACCACAAATGGATTGGAGCTCAAAAGTTCATTATATTGACAATGAATTGATTGTTACTACTCCCAAGGGGATTTATACAGCCATAGTTTCTACCGAAACGGATACCGATACAGAGTCTATTAAATTCATGCCTGAAAAAACATTTGGAGATGAGTTTGCAGATAAATCCATTGGTGTTGATAAAATATATGATGATAAAGACAACATATGGATAAGCACAAAACTCGGTCTCGGAATATCAAAGAAAGATCAGAATGGTTCATATAAGCGGAATACAATACCTTTTAAAAAAATACAGGATACTATATTGTCATTTGCGGTAGAACAAGACGGAATTGCTTGGATAAGCTCAAGCGAGGCGCTATATCGTTATGATCCCTCAATTGTAAAAGAATATGAATCAGAATATATTGCCTTGATTCGTAAGGTAACTGTTAATAATGACATTGTAATATTCAATGGCAATCACTACAATCCATTAACGAAGAAAGGTGAATACTTCACTGAAATATTGGTAAAACAACCTCCGCAATCACTAAAGACCTTTGATTATAGATATAATTCAATAGCATTTGAGTATTCTGCGGCGTTTTATGAACATACAAAAGATATTAAATTCCAATATAAGTTAGAGGGTTATGATAAAGAATGGAGCTCTTGGACATATAAATATGAAAAAGAATATACAAATCTACCGGAGGGAAGTTATAAATTTAAGATTAAGGCAAAGAATATATTTGAACATAAAAGCGGTGAGGCTGTTTACGCATTCAATATTCTTCCGCCATGGTATCGAACCGTTTGGGCCTATACAAGTTATGCAATTCTGACGATACTCCTGTTTATTATTGGAATAAGAATTAATACAAGACTATTGATAGCGGCCAAAAGGAGACTGGAAAAAATAGTAAAAGAACGCACAAAAGTGGTAGTAAGACAAGCAGAAGAATTGAAACAGAAAAACCTAGAGCTAGAGAAACTCTCTATAGTTGCCAGCGAGACCGACAATGCCGTCATTATAATGGACGCCGAGGGCAATATTGAATGGGTAAATGAAGCGTTTGTGCGTTTTTATAAAATGAACCTGGAGGAATTTGTTGAAGAAAAGGGGAAAAACATAAAGGAAGCAAGCGCCAACCCAAAAATAACGACAGCAATCAATGAATGCATATCTCAAAATCTACCAGTATCTTATGAATCATATGTCAAGATGAAGAAAGGTGAAAACATATGGGCCCATACTACATTGACGCCTATGATAGATAAAGATGGTAAATTGATTAAACTGATAGCTATTGACTCAGATATAACAGAATTGAAAAAGGCAGAGCAAAAGGCAATTTCTAATGCTCACAAAGCTGGCATGGCCGATGTGGCTATAAATACCATACATAATGTAGGCAATATATTAAACAGTGTAACAACATCCATTAGCATATTACCAACTAGAATGATGAAAAATAGTCTAAACGGTATCGAGATGGCAAACAGTCTTCTAAAACAGAACATGGACACGATAGAAGATTTCATATGCAATGACCCTAAGGGAAAGAAATTGATGAAATTCTACTTGGATATCGAAGAAAAAATGAAAAGCGAGAAAGCGGAAATGAAACAAAGTATTGAAAGAGTTGAAACTAGAGTAAAGGCAATTAACGATGTAATAACGGCGCAGCGTGGATATACAGAAAATGTCAAATATCTAAATGAAGAAGTAGACTTGGTTGAGATAGTAGAAGATGCAATCAAAATGAATTCAGATTTCATAGAAAAAAGCAATATAGAAGTAGAAAGAGAAATGGCAGATATTCGACTGGTTACTGTACAGAAAATGAAAATGATACAAATACTAATGAACCTGATAATTAACGCTAAGGAAGCCATGGAGGAAACGCCAGATGATAATAAGTTGATTAAGTTTATTTTAAAAGAACAAGGTGTGGCCGTTCAACTAAAGATCACCGATACCGGGTGCGGCATTCCTTTAGAAAAAATGGAGTCGATATTCAGTTATGGATTCACCACTAAAAAAGGTCATTCCGGGTTTGGGCTACACAACTCAGCCAATCACATGACCGAGATGGGAGGCAAGATGTGGGCCGAGAACAACAGTGAAGGCCAAGGAGCCACATTTATTCTGGAATTTAGAGAATCCCAAAAGGGGTAACTGTCAGATCAAGTATTAGTCAGTACAGACTATTCTGCTTCTCTTTTCAATACCATAAAAGTGACATCATCATCGCAAGTATAGCCGTTTAAGAAGTTTAGAATCCCCTGTTTGATTCCTTCAATCGGCTTGTCTCCAAGAGTTTTAAAGACATCTACTAACTTATCGTCTGAAAACATTTCTTTGTTGTTGTTAACGGCTTCAGTGATACCATCAGTGTATAAGAGCATAACATCCCGTTCATTAAGGGTGAGATGCTCCACTGGAAGCATATTTTTAATATCCTCCATTATTCCAATCCACATTCCATTGGTTTCTATCAA
>JAAGZO010000372.1 GCA_024206195.1 bacterium
AGTCTGGTGCCCCGACAACTGTGGGTTGAGTTCTAATTTCGGATCCAATTGAATGGGTATCTGAGCTTGTCCTGACTCCACCATAAATGGCTTCATCAAGGGACTGCCCAGACGACTGACTAATTCCATCTCTTTTCCTCTTTTCAGCTTTTCTTCTTCCTCCTTTGTAATTATTTGGCTTTTGCGGCATTCTTCTTTGACTTCTAATTTGACTTTGATCATTAGTAGCTGTTATCAGATAAGACAAGTCTTTAGCAAAACAGCCACTTTCTTCGTATGCATAAAACAACTTTGAATTTTGTTCACAACGGCAATCAATAAGACGCGACGATAGGAACTGTAAATGATAAGGCAGAATATGCAAATTTCTGGAATCCGCGAGTTTGAAATAAGCTCTGTCAAAACAATCCTGCTCAAAACTAGTTTTTATCCATGCTTTCATAGCAATTTGCTTCTGAACGTATAATAGTTCTGTTCAGTCTTCCTTCATAAGATCAGAAACAGTTTCAATAGTAATAACGGGAACAGAATCAGGTGTTCCCAAATTTTGTCCATAGAAATTTTCATTGGTTATCG
>JAAGZO010000373.1 GCA_024206195.1 bacterium
AAGGTTGAAAAATATTTTGCATTTCCAAGAGAATCCAAAAGCGTAGTGATGTTAGGAAGCAGATAGACATCCTTAGCGGAGACTAGATTAAGCTTCCAGTAATCTACCACTAGATGCATTGACTGGTCCTTCTTAGAGACAAGAATAACTGGTGCAGCCCAAGGGCTACACGACGGATGAATTACTCTGGCATTTTTCAAGTCCCTAATCTGTCTTTCCAATTCTTGACGAAAGGCAATGGGTACACAATAAGCTTTCTGGCTAATCGGGAGACTAGTACCTGTCTCAATTCGATGATAAAGCATAGTACACATTCCTAGTTCCTTGTCAGAAAAGGCAAAAGCATGACAATTTCTAACCAGCAAATCCAAAAGTTGCATTTTCTCTTCTGGAGTAAGATCAGATTGTGTAAAGTCAATGGCATTCAAAAATTCGTTTCTAATTAGTTCTTGAGCTGAATTTTAAAAAACTTCAGTGGGTACTTGGGCACTAGCAACTGGCATAGTTGAATTCGTTGAGATCTGAATAATGTCTGGTTCCAAGTGTCCTAAAGTAGTTCCCTTATATAACCTAATAGGAGCAAAACCAGTATTTAGTAATCTCAAAGGTATAATGGAATTTTTGCAAGGGAAAAGTAAGGTATGGGCGGCAAAGATCCCAAGTTTTTCCAGTTTTTTCTGATCTGGTTCAAATAAAAATTGGGTATGGGTAGTAACAAAGCTAGTAGATATACCA
>JAAGZO010000374.1 GCA_024206195.1 bacterium
ATAAGCATTTCCTTGTAACAAATTGAAAACTGCAAATTGAGCTAGGCTTATTCTTTTAAAAGCCCAGTCAATACAAGAGACATCCAAATCAGATTTAGCACTCTTTTCAGCCAAAATCATTCCAGAGATGTGATTGAAAAGTGATGCTATTTCTGTCCACACAACAACACTAATTTCCAAACCATGTGCCAAAGTGATTTCTGGGCAACTATGAATGGGTCTTTGTGTTCTTTTAAGAATATCCTGTTGAAATTCTCGAATCCATACAGGATTTCCAATTGTTGATTTAGGTATTGGCAACTTTGAGGTAATGATAGCTAAAGCTCGAGCGACGAATATAGTCATAGAAGCATCTTGTGCTCCATAGAGAATAGATGTTCGCACCATTTCTAGTAAAACAGCTTTTGTCTTCTTTCAATCTTTGGTATATTCAAGACTACTGGAAGCAGGAAGAATATCATTGTAAACAATTTGATTCATCCATTTCCAGTGTTCAGGTGTCAATGGACTGTCTCCAGGAGAATCCCCGAGTACATCAATCCATAAGTCAATTAAGGCAAAATAAGAAAAATGCAGGTTCTTAAGTGGTTTTCCAGCGGATTTTAAAGTTGAGACTTTTCCTCCAACTTCATATTCTCAATGATCAATTTGCAACTTGTTAATTTTCTGTTTTGCAAATCGAGCTTTCCACTGAGTGATAGCTTCAATGCATTTTGTTCTAAGTCCAGAGGATCCTCCTTGGTTAAGAAGTCTCTTAAACTCTGGGTTTTCATTCCAGTCTTCTTGTACTTGCTGATCAATAGTAGTTTTGTAATAGTTGAAATAAGGTTTTTCTTTAATTTTCCACAAAATGTCTCTTAAATCTTTATCAGTACCAGGACAGGAACCCTGATTTTCATTTAATTGCTTCTCAAAAATA
>JAAGZO010000375.1 GCA_024206195.1 bacterium
GAAGCTTTGAATTGACAAAAAGCGCCTAAAAAGCATATGGCATTTCATCAAGTGACCCTGTATACTGCATATTACGGAGGCCATCATGAGTACTCTCACCACTAATATTTCTGAAGAACGATGGGCCAGGTTGAAAGAAATATCCGATCAATTCGGCATTAGCCCAGAAGAACTTGTTCGTATTAGTGTGGATGATTTACTCACCAGACCGCAAGAAGATTGCAAGCAAGCCATTGACTACGTAGTCAATAAAAACGAAGAACTCTACCGTCGTTTATCATAATGCGCTATCTCAGTATTGGTGAGGTGCTTACCCTCTATCAACGAATAATGGACCAATCCGGTGGGAAAATAGGTATTCAAAACCTGAATGCACTAGAGTCCTCTCTTGCTCAACCTCGAATGACCTTTGAAGGAAAAGACCTCTATCCAACAATAGCTGATAAGGCTGCGATAATAGGTTTTTCGCTGATTAAAAACCATCCTTTTACCGACGGAAACAAGCGTATTGGACATGCTGCAATTGAAGTCTTCTTATTACTCAATGGTTTTGAGATAC
>JAAGZO010000376.1 GCA_024206195.1 bacterium
AAATGCAAAGATTGTGTATGAGACAGGTGAGTTTAGTAGTTCAGGATTCAATGACTCTCAAGACCTACCTAATGATTGGTATGTAAGAATTGAGTCTATAGAGTCATACGGGAAGATGTCATGAAACAGGCAATCAAGCATTGGACTCTACACGGGTCATGGTCAAAGTCATGGTCAGGGTCAAAGTCATGGTCAGGGTCATGGTCAGGGTCATGGTCAGGGTCAAGGTCAGGGTCATGGTCAGGGTCATGGTCAAGCTCACGGTCAAGCTCACGGTCAAGCTCACGGTCAAGGTCAAAGTCAGGGTCATGGTCATACTAACAACTAAGGTTTATACAGGTTATTTAAGGATAGCCTGTGACAAGCTTTAACTCACATAATAACATTAACAAACATAAAGAAAGAATAAGATGAAAATAGAATTAAACACAGAAGTAGTAGCATGGGATGATGGGGAATCTCAGGTAGACTCAGCGACAGGCTTCTACGCAGGTCTCTATGAAAACAAGCATCTCATTGCAGATGGTAACCTTAATACTAACTCAATTGTAACGGTAACTATGTGGGATTACTGTAAGGAAGTAGAGACACCTAAGAGAGATGAGGAGCTATATGAGTCACTTAAACTCTTTACTAAAGCTTTCCCGACAGCAGGAGAGGCTATGGAAGCACTTGATAAGCTAACAGCTAGGAGGGCAAAGTACTGGCTAAAGAGATGATACCTTGTCCTGAATGTAGTAACGGAGGCATCCCCTACGGAGGTGGTAGAGAAGCCCGTTGTGGTAGATGCTTTGGAGATGGATACATAAGTCCTCTCTGTGAATGTGGTGCTGAATTATACACCAAGATAGATTTAGAGTCTGAGATGTGTCCTGATTGCCGTTGGGATAAATCAGACTGGGAATCTTGCTGTTGTGCTAGTGACTATGATGAAGATACAGGTATCTGTTTAGGTTGTGGTGAGCATTGTGAGGGAATGAATGAATGGGAAGAGACTCAAGATGATCTTCATGCATTAGTGCATCCTAGAAAGGAAGCTGTTACATGAAAGACGTAGTTCAAGCCATAAAAGACTTCCTTAAACCACCACCTGTAGAGCCTGATGTAACGATCATCAGGTCACAACCTGATATTGAGCATACCTGTATGAGACTCAAGATACGTCTAGAGGAGTTACAACCTCAGATAGAGGCTAGGGAGGTGCAACATGCTAAGGAGGTAGAGAGGTTAGAGGCACAGGTTACTATGCTGAAAGCCAAACTAGCAGAGGTGACTAAGATGCTAATCCAGACGGGGGAGACTGAAGATGAGTAAAGACACTCTATTTGACAAGGTAAGAAGAATATTGCTCTTCCACCCTCAAGCTAGGGATAGTTATGAGGTGCTAGAGATGCTCTTCTACCCCTCTGAGCGTCCTCTGAGAGACGTTTTGCTGATGATAAGGGATAAACAGCTACCAACATTTGAAAGCCTTCACAGGGCTAGGCGTAAGGTCATGGAGGAATGTCCTGAGTTAGCAGGTAAGACTAAGAGATTGAGAGATTTAAAGGAGGAGGACATTAGAGCCTCAATTAACAGTAACCCAGAACAGGCAATTATGTCTATTTGATTATGAATAAAATACTACCAATAATAATGCCAGGATTCACTGCACCCGTTCCAGGAGGGGTTGTAGAGATACCTGCAATTAAAATAACGCTCACTGATGAACAGGTGCTACTCAATATGAGAGACTTTCTTGTGGAGACATTCAATGAGCTTCCTAAACAGGAAGAGGAAGAGGAAGAAGAGGAGGAGACTGAGCTATGAGTGAACAATCGTTCACTAACTGCGTATTGATAGGTGAAGGGGCTAAGGCTACAGCTAATGATCAGCTTGTGATTGCTCTTGACCCTGACAACCAAATCAGGACAGTATTTGAGTCCTTTAAGGAGCGAACCTTCTTTGAACTGGTGATCAAACGAGCACTAGCAGAGACAGGTAATAGCAATATAATAACCATAACCGAGTAAGTATATGTATTACAAGAAGTTAGAGAATAATGAGAAACCACAATCACCTATCCTGACTAAGATGACACCTCTAGGGGCAGATAACTTTATCATTGTTAATGATGATGGCAGTGAGTTAGGGTTTGAACCACCTACGGATTGGAAACCTAGCGAGGTTAGGGAGAAGGGTAAGACCACCTCTCCATTCAAGCTAAAGGCTAAGAAACCTACTAAGGCTAAGAAGCCATTGAAGGTTACTAAGACTAGGAAACCTGCCACTAAGACCAAGAAATGAGTAACCCACCACAGGTAAAGACTCACGACAATGAGCACCTAGCTAGGATAAATCCTGATCTCTTAGGTAGATACAAGGAGATAATTCAGCACATGGTAAGGAGAAGCAACTCAGACTACCATTGTGAGGTTGCCCTAAACACTAACAGCAATCAGGTTATGACTATAGGGGCGTTCAGGGAGCACCATGCAGACCTAGATGAACACGTAGCAGGAATACTTGATAACCTTACCAGTGAGCAACTCAAGTTCCTGTTCAGCCACATAGATGAGCCTATCTTACAGGCTATCAGTCTGATTAAGGATCTAGATTGGGAGCATGGAGACAGTAGTTATGTGGAATCAGTCATTGAGAACCTGCAACAATTACTATCCTATCATCGGCCTTATTGCATCTCGTACATGAAGGAGTCAGATGAGTAAGCTAGACCTACCATTCTGTATAGAGTATATAGAACATATAATCAGTGGGCTAGTTGAACAAGAAAAGACATATAGGCCTAAAGATGAAGGAGATAGGTTTACTCATAACTTCTATGCCTACACCCTAGAGACATACACAAGCATATTAGAGCACCTGAAAGGAATAGAGGATGAGTAGACCACCTGAATTTGAAGAGTATCTCTTTGGAGGTATTCAAACCCGTAACTCTAACTCGCTATGCAGTAGACTTGTCAAGACTACCAGAGATTTCAAGATACCTATGAGTGAAAGCAGGGAGAAAAAGATTAAGATGTTTGAAAAGGCATTGGATATGTTAGAGGATCAGGATGGACTTTAAGCTTAAAATCACATCTATACCTTACAAGCGTTGCCCAAGCTATTACAGGGAGCATGGAGTCAAAGCTGTAGGGAGACCTAAGATTGACAGGGATAAAATACGCTCGGCTAAGGAGATAGCTGCGACTACTAACCTTAGTGTAGCACAGGTAGGCTATCTCAGAAGGTCAGGATGGAGACAGGGGCAATACGGGCAGTCATATAATCATATACAGCAGTTTTTTGATGATGTAGGGCACAAACAGCTCATTACATGGAAGTTTCTTAAAGAATTGCCTAGTCTTAAAGACATAAAAAAAGCCTAACCAAATAAATGGCTAGGCTAATGTTAGTCAGTAGGGTAAATTAATCTACTGCAAACTCTTCAAATGTTCCTTCTTCTTCTACACTATTACTTACATCGAGTAAGACTTTCATTCTCTTCGGGTGTCTAAGTTTGCGTAATGATTTAGATTCTATTTGTCGTATTCTCTCTGTGCAAAACTTTAGCCTTTTACCTATTTCTTCATAAGTTAGTTCATCCATCCATCTCCATTCTAAGACTTTCCTCTCTCTTTCTGTTAATGTTTCAAGTGCATTACTAAGCAATAATCCAATCTCCCCCCTATCTACTTGCTCTATGCAGGAGTTTGAGTCCATTAGCTCTTTAATGGGTATATCTACTAACTGTAGAGGGTCAATGTCTTGTGATTGTTCCACCACTATAGCCTTCTTAAACCCTTTAAATGACTTAGGAAATGCCTTTTCTACATCTAAAAAAACACCCACTTCTCCAAGTGCAAATTGCATTTTAGTAATAATTTCTTCTCTAGGAGTCCTTTTAAGGTTAATAGCATGACCGACTGCCATAACACTTACTCCTGATCTCCTAGCTAATTCAACTTGTGACCAGTTTGCCTCTCTAATTGCATCAAGGAGTAATCCGTTTTTATATCTTGATATTGCTGTTATTTTCATATCTTATTCCTTATTAGTTGTTTATATTAATGAGACAATTAATTATGTATTTTGTCCTATTCTTTGGCCTCGGCTTCCATTTCAGCCTTAATCTTTTTCTTCCATCCTTCACGCATAGCATCCATTCTTTTGGCTATCACTGGAGCTTTGTTTACCCTGCACCCATCAATTAGGTTCCTAACTAACTGACTAGCAGATATGCCTCTTGCTTCAGATACTCGTTTGATCTTCTCTAATTGCCTGTTCTCAAGCATGGTAGCATACGGAACAAGCTTATTCATCTTCTTAAATCTTGCCTTGGCTCCAGGTGGTCGGCCTCTTCCTCTTTTCTTCTTAACCTTTTCAGGTTTGGCCTCGGCTATAGGCTTGGCTTCAACCTCTTGATGAGGGATAGCTGTTTTAAGCTCCTTCAGGGGTGCTAGGAGGGCTTTACACTCTTCAGGCATACTAGGCATACCTTTTGAGGGTAAAACGTCTTGTACGGCATTAGAGACACCTTCAATGGCTTTCTTGTAGTATATGTGTAAGTTCATAGTTTTAGTTCTAAGTTTGTATTATATAAATGAAGACACTCTAAGCTTTCTTTAAAATCTTTTTCCCCTAAGTCAGAGAAGTAAAATTTAAACTTTTCATACTTCCATTGTCTGCCGTATTCGTCACACAAGACTTTACCTTCATTGCTTATTAGCATTGATAACATTTTAAGCGGAGTATCAAATTTATTGTTTATTTCAGTATTCATAGTTCATCATTTTCTATAATTTCAGTTTTATACGATACTCCAAACATAGCAGGGCTTGCAATGTAAGAATTTAATTCTTCCAGTGTATCAAATTCTTTGATTTCTTCCTCTCCGAAAAAGGATTTTATTAATTTAATTGATATTATTTCATGCTCAGGTACTTTTTCTTTAAAATTACAGTCTTTCATTATATATATTTGTTAAGTTGTTGTGATTTAATGGTTTGCTTTAATGGTTCCAAGGTTATTCGCTTGGCTTCTAAGTCCGCCTTGGCTTTGCGTTTATGTTTTAGGCTATAGACACATCCCAAATAAATGTGCCTAATTTTGCCGATAGCTATTGTTAATGGTTTGTTTTTCATGTGATTGTTTTATTAATTGTTCTATTTGTAATA
>JAAGZO010000377.1 GCA_024206195.1 bacterium
GAATTTCTTTTGAAAATTTGATTAACTGCCATCGCTGGAAAGGTCGTATTTTCATCCATAAAAACAAACCCGATTTCTATATAAGTATCTAGATTAGAACCATCATCAACTGTTAATCTCCAATACCTATAACTTTGTGTAGTACTAAATTGATAACTCCAAACACCGACATCACGACCTAACTCAGTAGAACGCCTATTGTCTTTTGTGTAAGTTAATGATTGGTCCACTGTTGGACTCGTCCATACATCGGTCGCATTTGCTTGAATCTTAACAGTCGCACTGGATGTAAAATTATTGCCTAACACCGCAACCGTATCAACATCAACCGCACCGGAATAAACAAACTTAACCCATTGCGAACCATCATTTAAAGTCTGACCAACTCTACTTAATCTATTATCAATTAAAGCTGTGCTAAACAAATAATCTGGATTCTCTGAGCTTGCTGTAATTGTCGCATTGACAACGTTTTCTTCTATTATATTTATCATGTACTGACTACCGCCCTTGTATCTATAAATAAATTACCGTTCTTACTTGCATTAAATATTTCTGACCAAGTAGATTCCTCAGATACAGAAACTTGTTTCATATTATTATTACTGCCACGACCATCAGCCATGTCAAATAGTCTTCTTTGTTGTAAACCGTTAAGAATCATCTCACCACTATTAACTTGTGCTGACATATTGTCACCGGCACTCTGGCCGCCTGAAACTATACCACCTGTCTGAAATGATGGTGGTGCTGGTCTTGACGCTGCAACTGCTCCTATCTGAATACCGGCTGCTGCTGATGCTAAACCAGCATAAATACCAGCCACAATAGGACTGAACTTCATTCCAGCCGTTAAAGCATTTAAAACAGTTAATGGTGCTGTTGCTATTGCTGTTGCTAAATTAAATTTCCATTGCATCAATGCAACATTATATTCAATCTCTGCTCTTTTCTTTGCATACTTTTCCTGTATCTTAGTTCTTGCAAGTTCTTTTTTCTTTTCGGCTGCTGTCTCTGCATCGCCTACTGATTCGGCTGCAGCAATTTCTCTTTCAATTTTAGCTTGTGTAGTTTCTTCTGCAACACCGGCTGCAACCATTTCAGCTTCCATCTGCTCGTCAAGTTTTCCAAGTTGACTTTCCATCATTGCAGTTTGTAAAGATTGAATTGCTGAAAATACTCCGCCAATTCTACTACCCATATCATTAGCCATTGCAAGACGATTTTCAAAGATTTTATCATCTGCATTTTTTTCAATTTCAACTCTGGCATCGGCTGCCTGTTTTTCATTCATAACTTTTTGCTTAACAAACTTGTCAA
>JAAGZO010000378.1 GCA_024206195.1 bacterium
CGGTATATATGTCGATTAATTCCTCGGCTACGGCTGTGGGTGTCCGGAAATATCGGTTGGCCACGTAGTCCAATACGCTCGTATCAATCTCATGGCCGATCCCGGTCCACACTGGGAGTCTGTATGATGCAATCCGCCTGGCAATAGCTTCATTATCAAGGGCCGATAGCTCCGTTTTGCTGCCACCCCCTCGGATGATGACTACAAGATCGACATTCCGTCCTTCAAGTACATCGAGAGCCCAGAGAATAGTGGGTTCAGTCTCATCTCCCTGGACTTTGGCATCAGCAAACAACACCTGGAATCCGTAACGCGATGAGGCAAGGGTGTTAATGAAATCGTTGTAGGCTGCACTGCCGCTGCCGGTAATCAGGCCAATATTTTGGGACAATACCGGTACCTGGATCCCTTTGTTGCGATCGAGTAAGCCCTCCAAAGATAGTTGCTCGATGATCTGCCTTTTCCTAAGTTCGAGCTCACCGAGAGCAAATACGGGATCTGCATCTGTAACGTTCAGGGACAGCCCATATCGTTGGTGGTACTGAACAGAACACCGGAAGCCTACCGTCGTTCCATTATCTAACTGAAGGTCAAGACTGTGGGAGCGGAACTGCTGCTTGATATTGTTGAGATTGCGGTTCCAAATTGTGCATCTGATCTCGGCAATGATGTTGCCGCCTCTGTCGCTTTCTACTAACTGGCAATAGAAAGACCCGCCCCGTTCCCGGCCAGAGGATATCTCCCCTTTTACCCAGATATCAACACCAACAATGGGTAGAAGGGTTTCTTGGATTTGCCTTGTTACTGCTGAGATGCTGGAGAACTGTCTGCCATCTGTCAAAGTATCTATCATTGCATATCACACCATCAATGGATTTGGTAATCTCTGTCAGCTTGCCCCACATTATAGGCTCATGGATATCAATTGGCAACCGCTTTCATCTACCCAAGCCAATTGACAAAAGGGTACTTCAGTTATCAGAATACGGGTAACCGTGTGAAAGACAGAGGAGGCCATTTATATGGGTACCGTTATGGATGAATACCCTGAACTTGGGGGCATAGTGGAATATTATCGAGCATGGGAAGAGAAGGAGGAGAACTTTTCGAGTTTTCTTGACCTCACCGAAGCATCCCCTGACCTCGATAATGCCTGCTTCACATTTAATATTCGAAAGAGCCTAATTGGAAACATGTTCTTTCAGAGTCTTCATGGAGGTATCATCGCTTCGGTACTCGATAATGTGGGAGCCCATGCGGTCTTTCTTAGTGTCTACAAGCAAATCGAAGGGCAACCACTGGAAAAGCAAACCAAACGGATCAGTAAAATCGGTTCCATCGACCTACGGATAGACTATCTGCGGCCTGGAACCGGGAAGCAATTCACAGCGAGAGGCAAGATTTTGCGAACCGGTAGAAAGGTAGCGGTCAGCCGTATGGAACTGTGGAATGAAGAAGACAAGCTAATAGCGGTAGGGACGGGGACTTACACGGTTGGGTAGCAGCTAAAACATTAATTTCCACTGAAGCCAGTTATAAGTCTCCTCTAGGAAATTGTATTCATCTTCGGTTATTACTTCCCGCTGAGGATGTGAGTATTTTTTTCGCACTGAGTTAAACTTTGCCAACCACGAAAGCTTCTTCTCTTTTTTCACTGTTTCCATACCATGAGGAGTAAAGTATTCACCTAATATTCCCCAATGCTTAAGAATTATGGAATTGTAATGAATTGTGTTTAGAAAATGCCAATGTGGCTCATCGGAACCTTCGTCAATACTAGCATCAGAACAGGACTTCTGGATCTCTTTTGGGACTCCTTCAATCCACCACTTCTTCTCACCAAGTTCTTTTTTCAACATCTGTACAATAAAATCATGGATTAACGGTTCAATGTTATTATGCCCAACCTCCCATGCAGGCTTGTTGAACACTCCACTATGTTCCTTTATCCATTGTTCCAAGCCTTCAGGACTAAACTCAGTAAATTCCTTGTGAATCGCATATAGAAACTCCATTGTTACCTTCTCTGGTGCACCACTGCCAAAATAACTCCTGAGTTTTTTGAGGCCCTCGCTATCTAATTCCTCTACGAAATCTATAACAGGGACAAGGTATGGTATCACTTGATCAGCCAATTCCTCTCCTGACAAATCTTCCGGATTAAGATTATCGAACTTAACCAAGTGATCCAAGATATGATCTAATACCCTCATTGTTGCAGCAATCCCGATGTTCATAGCAATGAAACCACCTTCACCACTCCCAGTTCTCCACTGATCCTGCAATTCATCTTCTATATATCCGAAACACTTTTTAAAAAAGGCTATAGATTTGTTGAGCGTTTCATCATACCCCACATCAGTGAGATAACCACTTTTAATAAGCTTCTTGCCCTTTATCTTCCCAAAGAAACCCATCTTGTTACTTAATCCCCAATTTGAAATGGTTTCCAGAGTAAGACATCTTGTTTCTGTCTTTTTTTCTTCAGCAAGAACAATCCTCTTATAGAAGGGACTGCTATCATCAAAGTTTAAATGCGTGAGTAGGCGAGTCTTCAAAGCTAATAGTGCTTGTCCAGCGTCATCTGATTTCCAGTTAAAATCCGCCATGATGGATCGTAATAGATTAGTAGGGACGGATTTTTGGTGATGGTTTATATCAACAAAAATTTTGGCTTGTTCCATCTGGGGCAAATTGTGAAATGCAACTACCGGTATAGTATGATTGGACTTCGATTTTGCCCTAGAATACCCATACAACCTGTGTTGCCCATCAATAACAAATGCTGATCTGTACACCTTTGGCAAATGCAGCACTCCAAAGCTTGTCTCGGAATCATGGTCAATTACACTTGCCTGATCAAACTTAAGCTCATTCTTTTTCTTGGTCTCTATGTTGACTATGACTGAATTAGGAAAATAACCACCACCATCAACATATTTCCCAATTTCACCAAGTCTACTCTTACTTACTAATCGTTGATATGCTTCCGAAGCTTCAACATCACTCTCAGTTCTATGAAGAACGAAAGACATTTTTAGGAGGGATTTTGGATCGATGCTGAAGGAGTAAAAAGTATGCCCAGCAGACATTTTCCCTTTTATAGCTGGTACTCTATTTGGCAATTTGGGTATATCCTGACCTGCAAACAACTTGCCAAAAAGCTGATATTTGGCTGCATGGCCCAAGTGATCCGTCAGCTGCTCCCAATATTCGATATTGGCCTCATTGAAATAAAAGATTGAGCCCTCTTCAAGCCTTTTTCTATCATTCTCACTCAAAATGGAATTGTTGGTAGCAAAAATAAAGGCAACTCGTGGTTTACCGGTAACCATGTTCTGAGCAGCTTGGCGTAGCCCGTCTTTTATTGCGATTATTTCATTGATGTCTTTCTGATAACTTTCCTTTTTTCTTGTGGCACATGACTTACACTCTACAAATATGATGGCTTCTTCATCAGCTGCAAATACATCGACCTTTTTAGTGAGACCAGAGGCATACTCAACTTTGAACTGATCATCCAGATTCATATGATGAAATTCCATTTTTGCAAAAAGTGCCCACACACGATCTTGATATGCTTTCCAATGGGGCTTCTCTTTTTTCATCCGTATGCTTTTCTTATGTTTCGACGGAACAAACTCCCATCCATCATTCTCCAGTCCCAGCTTTTTTGAAGGCTTTACTGTACAGAAATCAAAAGCTGATCTTTTATTGTTAATCGTCCATGTTGAGATGTTCTCTGACTTCACTAAATCTTCGGTTTTCATGTCATTTACCTCCTCAAAACATTGGTAAAAACATATTCTTCGATAAATCCCCGCCTAGCCTTCTTACCACCAATTAAGCTTGCTCTCGTAACACTAACCGGAGCATCCATTCTCCCAAACAATGATTCAATGGAATCATGTTTTGCGTTCGTCAGGATATAGTACGCACCTCTACTACGGATCTTCTCAATGAATATTGCTAATCGCTCCTGATCATCCCATGAAAATAGTCGTTCATTATACTTGATGAATCCATTCTTGATATGTGTAACAGTATAAGGAGGATCTAGAAACACTAAGTCATCTTTTTTAATGTGCTGGAGCGATTCCTCAAAATCACAGCATGTGACAATCGCAGGTTTTAAGAGCTCACTAAACCGTTTCAATCGGTCGAAATCAAATAACCTTTTATAACTCTTGAATCCATACGGAACATTAAATTCACCTTTTAGATTGACTCTGTATAATCCATTGAAACATGTCCTATTCAAATATATGAATTGGGCAGCTTTCTCAACAGATGAAGTGAATCTATAGTCTCTTACACGATAATACTCTTCCTCTGTATTATGAAATTGATTCAACAGTTGAATGAGGTAATCGAACTCATCTCGTATCTGAGTATAGGCATTGATTAAATCCGAATTGCTATCTGAGAGGTAGGATTTGTTTTTTGGTTGCAGATTGAAAAATACGGATCCGCCACCGACAAAGGGTTCATGGTAATTGCTGAATTTTGATGGTAAGAACAGGTGTAACTTCTTCAATAACCAAGTTTTTCCTCCAGCCCACCGGAGTATTGGTTTCTCAAATCCATTATTCTTATATGCTGAGTTTGATAACATCTTATTAAGTGCGGTATACCAGCTTTGACTCGCATTATAAAAGAAAACTTCTGATTATCCCTTTCTCCCTAATGTCGTCAAGCTGAAATTGGATGACCTTTGGAAGCCAGACCCGACTTTGAACTTTGAATTCGGATGCGTGCGTTTGTTATACGCATTTATTGGTATGGTTTTATATAACCAACCGCTTCGATGAAATGGACGAGTACCTGAAAAGCACTATGCACAATCCTCTGGTCCATTTCAGAGTCGATTCCCTTCTCTCCATGAAAGAGGTTACACCTTACACGGTATAACGCTGAAAGTGTATGAGGCCAGTCTAATGGAACTGGCTCTTGATTCTCCCTATGTTTTATCCAACATCTGGGTTCATATTCTTCAATCCCAGCTCTGATGTAGTGTGCTATCGTATCCTGACGATTCGTAGGGTGCCATAGTTGAGCATTCTTACGTCTAATTTCTTGTGCCTTAAATACTGGCCAGTATTCATAGAATGCGTGTGCTGGTTCGGACACAGGTGAACTGATGTCATTGATCAACCTGTCAAAATCGCTGCAGACTTCCGGTTTTGCGGATAGAGCTTCTCTCCATTTGCGATCTGTATCAAAACCGGTAACACAGGCAGCCCAACCATTGAAGGCGATCCAAGTAAATATGAACGGTTCAAAGCTATGTGCCGGTTCACAGTCTCGTTCTTTCCAAGCACGTCGGAACCAATTTGAAACAAGTCGCCTTCCGTCACGGTGTAAATACGGGTAACGCTGGAGATCAACTTCGTTCCCAATATTTTCGTTTGATATAAGCTCTCTACATATACTCATAATGGTTATACTTTTCAATGGATCGGTGCATATAATGTTCTCCGTATTCTATTCATTGCAGTCGGGTGTGTGAAGGTGTTAGATCCATGTAACAATCAACTAATGCGTTCGCCTGTTTTACAGTCGATTTCTGCAAGGATATTAACAATCATTGGATTACCAGTGTTTTTATTAAGGCTTACACAGTAACAATGACCATCTCTTATTGATAATTTGGAAAATATAAGATCGACATAACCGTAATACTTGCTCTTTCTTGAGATAACTTCATATTTGTATTTATATATACTTTGAGGCCTTAAATATTCAGTAGTAATTATATGGACTAACAACCTTTGCCCTTGCATTTTTACACTACCAATTTCAACAGCTTTATCTGTCTTCTTTTTTCTAACAGATACAACAGTAAGCGGTTTATTCGTTGCACTTCTTGCTGAGCCTTTTGCCAGTTTGTCTACTGCTTTATTATGCTCATCTTTTGAATGGCTTTGCACCCAGTTGAATTCAACAATTCTGTTTGTTCTCTTTATAGCTTTTAAAAGTTCTCTCCAAATCCCTGCGTTTTCAACAGGTCTACCTTCGCGATTTCTCCATTTGTTTTTAGACCAATTGAACAATGCCCTTGTATGGTTATCTACAACATATCTGGAATCCGAATTTATAACAATTTTATTGAAAGAACTTAGATCGTATATTCTGCGTGCTTCCTTCAATGCCTGCATGCAAGCGTACAGTTCCATTTGATTATTGGTTGCACCTTTGTATCCCGATTGTTCAATATCGTGACATACCTCATTACCATTATCATCTATAGTAATAAATCTTATTCCTATACCACCTTTGCGTGGACCAGAAAATGACGATCCGTCTGTATATATATTTAATGCATCGTCAATGATCATTGTTATATATTCCCACGCTTTTTTACCACTGCCTACCCTATTACTTCAGCTACACTCATAAATCACCTGACTACGATAACAACCTTGCTACTATAGCCCCAATCAATCCAGCAATGATGATTACTAATAAGTCGTATGGAGTTATCATGATTATCACCTATTTTTAAATGAGCTACGTCAACTTGTTCTGATCTGGAGATTGTTGGTGATGGTTTCCCATTTGTCTTTGTATTTATCATTATCAATCAAGCCCAGTTTAATTGCCCATAGATGGGGTTTCCTTTTTTCAGTTTTTTCTTTCTCCAGTACCTGTTCCCAAGTCAACTCATGCTTTGTCTGATATTGACGTCCATACTCTTCTACTTGAGATAACAGCATCCCTCTAATTTCAGTGTCGGAGACAATAAAATAGTTGGGACTATCAAGGTTTGAGATATCAACGAATACAAAGTCGCACAGGGTTTTCCCCTCAATTTTTTGTTGATAATCCCGCCAGTGTGAGTTCAATATGGGAAAATCCTTTTTGTCTGTACATTTTACCTGAATAGCTGTCGATATGTTGGTTTCTGGATTCAAAGCAACTATGTCATAACCTTTGGTATTCCTCGAAGTAGGCATGGCAATCAGGTTTCGTTTGGAAAGCTCTGCACAAACCAAAAACATCCCTATATTCCCCTTAAATTGAGGTTCTATATTGCTCATATTGTCCTCCCTTACTATTCTGGTATAACCCCCGTACACCGCCAGTTGATCTCTGCAGTCTTATCATCAATATACACAACACAGGCAGGGTTACAGCCTTCCTTATCTATGTCAAGGTCAATCCACCATGTGCC
>JAAGZO010000379.1 GCA_024206195.1 bacterium
AATATCTTCCTTATACTCTCCTTCAGACCAAGTCATCCCACAAGTATGAACGGTTCCTGCACTATGGTCGCCACGTTTGTTTTTAGTATAAATAGATTCGCTACGACCGTAGATCTGTTGGTGACCACGTTCTTGTAGTATATGATCATCAAGATATTGGTCGAGTGCTTTATGAGGATCTTGAAGTGGCATGATCCAAAGTGGTGGAGGAATCGTCACTCGTTTGAACAATGCTACAACTGAGGTAGGAAATTCCACCAGTTTCTTTTTAAGCGGATTATCTACGATTATCAGAAAATCTCTTTGATAATCATCACAATAATGCTTGGCACGTTCTATGTGCCATCGAGGATCGTTAGGAAGCATATCAGAAATACCTCTAACTTGCACGTCATGTTGTCCATAGTTTGTTACCATTGCGTATGGAGTATATATTAAGTCATGAATTGTGTCGTAATAGTAGCCTGCGTATAACCAATCAACCTGGGACTGGTATTCAACTTTTACTTCGAGGTCTTCGTCGACGTAGTCTAAGTCATTAACACCAACGAGTTTCTTCTCACCACGAAGAATACGGATAGCAACGTCGTACGAACATTCTACAGCTTTTCCATCTTCATCCTCAGTTTTTAAAGATTCCATCAGTCCTTTAAGAGCATGTCTCCAGCAACCTTCGAGAACTCGACCTCTAAAATGATCAGTAATGAATTCTCCACTTACACTAAAGCTTACTTCTTCTGTAATTGATGTATCTTCCATTACACCTCCAGGTGAGTTTTGTAAATTGGACGAAGAGAATGCTCTCCACCTTCAATTTTTATTTGTAACATCCATTTAAACTTAAAGTCCAGATTTTTCTTTCTGACGTCACACAATTCTTCTTTCGAGGGAGGTCTTAACCATTTTACAGTTCCATACACTTTTATATTACCAGGATATTTATAGAAACTAACTTGCTTTCCTAGATATTTTTTACTCAAAGTTCTGCCAATGACAATCCTCTCAGTGGTTTTGTCCTTGTCATCAAATATGTAAGATAGGAGAATCTGTGCTCCTCGTTTAGTCGTAGGTAGTACCAGTCCAATTTTATTGATCACTTTAGACTGACTTTCAGTTATGGGACCGACATTTTTACGCTTCACAGATCAATTTTGAATTTTGAGGGTGTCCGATCGGTAACATTTTATTTATTTCTCCTTTAATTAATCTATAGAACAGGTACAGCATGCTCCACTCTTTTACGACTAGCGGGGAGAACCTCTCCCCGCTATGCGTATGAAACAGTCGTTAACGTTTTATTGCTATTAAGCAGCTTTAAGATATCCTGACATTACATCCCCAGCAGCATGCTGGGCTTTATCTTCATTTTTTACTCCCTTGGCACGCCACGTGACTTCATTAAAAAGGTCGTACGTACTGGAGTTTTTGGATCTTTCAGGAGAAAATACTCTTTCATTAATATCTTCATCTGGGATTTCCAGAAATTTTGAGAGCAGTGATTTTACAACATGGGCACCAACCTTTTTACGGACGGTTCTGTAGTGGGTATCAAATAGAGCTTCTGT
>JAAGZO010000380.1 GCA_024206195.1 bacterium
AATAAAAACAAATAGAGATGAAAGAGAACAATAAGTTAATCGCAGAATTTATGGGCAAAGAAATTTATCAACACTATCACGAATCAAATTATCATTCCTCTTGGAATTGGTTGATGC
The DNA here is from genome assembly GCA_024206195.1 of bacterium. The sequence continues at coordinate 118 of JAAGZO010000380.1, forward strand.
CCGTAGTGGATAAGATTGAAGATATGGGATGCGAGGTAGTGATTACCAACGGAGAGTGTACTATATCGGGAAATGATTACTATGTAGAAATCATTGGTAAAAATAGGAGAGGTGCAACGTATGATGCAGTAGTAGAATTTATAAACCAATACAATAAAAACAAATAGAGTTATGAACACACAAGAAAACAATAAGTTAATCGCAGAATTTATGGGGATGCAACATACTGACATTGGTTGGTATGACAATGAAGAAACATTGCAACTACAAAATAATACATTTGACGAACTACAATTCTACGAGTCTTGGGATTGGTTGATGCCCGTAGTGGAGAAGATTGAGAATTTAGGATATGAATTTTTTATCGTGGAAAATAGAGTCGAGGTGTCACATAACACAGACCATTCAATAGAAACAATCATTGACTTAACAAGTAGAAGCAAAAGAGATGCAACGTATGATGCAGTAGTAGAATTTATAAACCAATACAATAAGTATGAAAGCATTGATTAAGTTCAGAATGAAAGACGCAACCGATTGGTACGTCAACAAGGTGTTTGCAAACAAGCAACACGTTGATAACTATATCAACAAGGTATGTAGAACAAAGGGATGCTTCTTGGATGAGGTATGTTATGATATAAAATAGTTTGGCATGGTCTTTGCACTGATGTTAAACAGAGTATGAACAAGGGAAGCCGAAAACTTTACAGAGTAGGCACACACATAAATCAATTCGTTATGAGAAACAAATTAGATTTTATTGACTATCTACTATTCGCATCGCCATTATTGGTGGGCTTTGGTGGATACTACATTACAAACTATCTGATAGTCGGATAGTGTTTATAAACAAACGAGGTCTACATATGTAGACCTCTAATTAAAACAAATAGTTATGGGAACATGGAACATACCACCGACATACCCTCAAAATAATATGGGGTATAAAGATGAGAACGGAAACACGAAGTTCATTACGAACTTCAAAGGATTCACAATGCTTAATGTGTTGGGAATGTATTCAGAGAATGAGATGATACAAGCAAGGTCAATGATGTACATTGATGAGGATGTAGACATTGAGCGTAAGAGGTCAATGAAAATTGGCGAGGGTGGATTCCTATCTGCAGTATTGCGAGGGGATTTACTTGAGGCACTGAAGAGAGCAGACGAGTGCAACTATGAGGCACTGATAAAAGGTTTAACTAATAAACAAATAGAGCTATGAGAAAGATAACACAAGAATCAGTAGATGCATTTATGAATGCAAGAGAATTTAAGAAGGCAAATATGGAGGTAGAGGTACTGCCTAACGTAACAATCCTAAAGCTACATGGCAACAAGATTGCATACAGATACAATGACCCCGAGAGGACATTGAGCATTACCAATGCAGGTTGGCAATCATTAACAACAAAGGAAAGGCTGAACGGCATACCTAATGTAAGCATACACCAAAAGAATTGGACATGGTATCTGAACGGAGAGAAGTGGGATGGTAGACTAATAGATATAAACAAGTAATGAACAAGTTTGGCACGATGTTTGCACTACTTGTTCCGAGTATAAATTAATAAAATAAAAGTTATGAATGAAGAAACAAAACAAGCAATGGATGATGGCTACGATATAATTGTAGAATTAATGGAACACATCAAAGATTACTCTACTAATCCCGAAAGCCGAGAGGTTCTGAACAAGGCACGAGGGGTGTTAGATACAATCAATGACGAACTTTATAAAACACTTTAATAATTAACCAATAAAAAGGGGAGTCGGTACTACCCTAAGTGTACCAATCGTTATGAAGAAGCAAGAAGCAATTGAATTAGTAAACAAAGGAATAGGCTCAATCTATTCCAAGGAAGATGTACTCAACCTCATCAATCAGATTGAGGAATCAAAGACCGAGACACCATCATTCGATGGACAAGAGATAGTCAAGTCAGTAATGGATGAGTGGCATGATAAGGTACACGATATATTCCATGACCTTGCGAGTGAACTTAATAGCA
>JAAGZO010000381.1 GCA_024206195.1 bacterium
ACTGGCATAAAAAAGTCTGTACATGTCATTACCAGCAATAAGATCAGCGACCATTGGAAGGAACGCTGCCTACCGTCATACTCCATCATCATTCTGGCCTCTAGTTTTAAACTCTTAGCTGCTTTTTGTACGCTATTTATTCCATTTGGAGCTTTGGCTCTGTTTTTTCAGAGTTCGGAGTTTGATCTCGTATCAAAAAGTCTGACCTTGGAAGGGATGGCCGTTTCTACTCTATCTGCTCTACTAACCTTTACCTCACTGACCTACTTTTGTAAGCAGCCTTCAACACAAGGTTACTCCTCTGCCAGCAAGTTACTGCACCAACTCGTTTTATCGCACCCGGCCATTGGTCAGTTGCTGTTTGAAATAGAATCTAATTTCAATAAGAAACAAGCCGCCGAACAACAAGATAAACAACATGTTTTTGTTTCGGGCCTAGCCAGGGCAGGCACTACAATACTGATGAGGGAAATTTATAATTCGGGTCAGTTTTCATCGCTTACTTATAACGATATGCCCTTCGTTTTAGCACCAAACCTCTGGCAGAAGCTACGCGGAAAAACAGAAAAAGGTGAGTTTAAAGAGCGCCATCATGGCGATGGAATTCTGGAGAATTACGACTCCCCTGAAGCACTTGAGGAAGTATACTGGCGCACCTTCAACAGTGATAGAAATGAAGCAAAGCACGTCTTAACTAAAGATGTTGTGGAACCTTCTACGCTCCAGAGTTTCGCTGAATATATAGCATTGATTAAGCTCTGCCACAAAAATGCACGCTATCTATCGAAAAATAATAATAATACTTTACGCTTGGAAGCTCTGGCATCCCACTTCGATAGTGCTGTTTTTCTCGTACCATTCCGCTCCCCCATTCAACAAGCCTTATCTCTAAAACGACAGCATAGCTTACTAAGCAGTTCTCAAGCTGAAGATCCTTTCGTTAGAAAATATATGAAATGGCTCTCTCACAGCGAATTTGGCTTAGACAAGAAGCGCATGAATCCCGAAGGGGTTGCCTTCAGTTATGAAGACAAGGAAGATCTGAACTACTGGCTGGAAGAGTGGATTGCTGTTTATAGTTATATTCTTGATATATCTGACCACCATGGGTCAATCTTGCCAATAAGTTATGAATTACTCTGTGAAGAGACCGAGATTTATTGGCCACAACTACTGAACAAGCTCAACCTTGTAACTTCAACTTATCCTAAACTCTCGCTTTCCTCCACTCCTACCGAAATGGCAGTAGATGCCAAGCTCTTAAAGAAAGCGGAAGAAGTCTACTTCCAACTAAACGATACCTTTAAGCAAAAGCTAGCTTAAAGGTATCTTATCAGTTTTGCAGACTGTCACTTCTCAACTAGAAGTTGAAGGTGAGGTGTAACGCTTCCGCATCGCTAAGAACGGCTGCTCAATTGTTTGATAGCTCAGGGTAGCAACAAACCAAACCAAGCAGAAAATCACGGTTGTATTGAGGATGATATTAATCATATCAATCGAGAAAGGTTCGATGACGCCAATGTAAGTGGAGAATAGGTAGATAACCATTCCGTGGAACAGATAGAAAGAGTAGCTAACCTCACCTATTCGGCACATAAACTTGTCGAGCAAGTTTGGAATTTTGAAGGGCATCAACATATAACCCAGTATAAACATACCCCAGCCTACAGCTTCTTGAAGTGACCAGGTAATCCAAAACACCTGCTTAGGATCATCAAGAAAATAGCTCGCATACTTGGCTTGAATGTAGCTGTTGAGATAAACAACACACGCTGCGGCTACGAAAAGAAACATTCCCTTAGTCTGTAGAGTCTTGTGATACTCAGAATAAATATAGGCAAATAACATCCCTATGATGAATTGGTCGATCCTGCCAACCAATGTGCTGTAAAACATATGGTTAGAGTTTTCGCTGACATTGAAGCTTGCCAGTTTGATCATCAGTATCAGGAGTAGAAGTTTAAGAACGTACAGCGCTCCTCTCTCTTTCATAAACACTGCCAAAAATGGAAATATCAGATAAAAAGTAAACTCAACAGATATTGTCCAGGCAGCACCAGT
>JAAGZO010000382.1 GCA_024206195.1 bacterium
AAATTTCTTTATCCATTCACAAGCCAGGTCATCATTTCTATCAACACCATCACCTTTAGCAAATTTCAAAGCAACTTCGAGTATTGCCCATTGTTTATCTTCGTGGGCTAATTCCAATAAATCATCAAATGAAACATACATTCCTTTATCACCCTAACAAACGTTGCCGCTAACCCGCCGCTTGCCCTGGAGCGCAGCAGAAGGGTAAGCGGTCGGTTTGAGTGGCCTTGTTAAGCGATTTCAAGTAGTTGTTTCTTTTTAGCTTGGAACTCATCATCAGTTAGAATGCCTTTATCAACTAGAGCTGCTAATTTTTCAAGTTGACTTACTAAGTCTTCTTGGTTCCTACTGTTATTACTTGATTGATTCTTTGTCTGCTTTAAATCTTGGATGGCTTTGTTAGTATTGACAACAAACGGCTTAACTGTTTGTTTTGGGATACTCTTAATTGTCATTTTACTCGAACCATCCCAAATAGATATCTCACCAAGAAGTAATCCTGTTTTTTGTTCGATAGAATTGATTTTTTCCAATGGCGTCTCAAGCTGTTTTAATCCGTAAAACATACCCTTATCTAGAAATATAACCCGCTTATTTGTACAAGTTACCAGCCAAGTATTGTTGTCCATCATTCCTGATGTGAGCGCAACAATCTTTTCATCATGTTGTAAAATACCTGGTAGGTGTTTAATCTCTTTTTTGGTTCCAAATATATCAGCTTCTTTACCGAGATCCTTAACCATTTGTTGTACTTTTCCTAATGTTGGCATAGTTTCTCCGTCTAAATATAGTTTTTCATGTAACGCTTGGCATCAGCGGCCCGAGGTACGAGGGTCCGACTGAATGCCATTGTTCTGTTTTAATTATTAATGTCTCTGAGTGTAGCCTTCAACATCTTCTTTAGTCTCATCGCCTCATCATCATCAAGGTAATCGTCTTCA
>JAAGZO010000383.1 GCA_024206195.1 bacterium
GGAAGATAGTTGAGGGTTGACATTTGTAATTTGGGTTATATCTAAGCTATCGTAGTCAAGTACCCAGACATCTTTAGCTCTTTGATAAGAGCTTCTTTCAACGAAGTATGTATTAGTGCCTGGGATATGTTTAGGGGTGCTATTTCCATAGAAATTAGCAACTTTAAGTAGCTTCGAGACATTTTCACCTTTTAGATTACTAGAGAGAAGGTTAACTCTGAAAATATTATTTTGTCCATAGTCAGTACCTATAAAGAGCATAGATTCGTTATTTAACCAAGTATAATCGTTTACAGATCTATCATAGGATCCAGTAATGTTTTTGAAAGTTTTTGCAGTTCTATCATAAATATCTATATGTAATTTATCAGACTCAATTCCTACTCTATCCATAGCAAGAAAGGCTAAAAAGCTTCCATCAATAGAGTACCTAGGCTGAGTAGTTCTAGCCTTAATTTGTGTAGTTAAGTGCACTGCTGGAGCAGAAGCATCTCCAACGGCAGCGACGTAAATTTTCCATCCAGTATTCCAAGCCTCATCTCTCGTTCTATCAGCTCCTGAAAGTGCAACTTCAGTTCCATCGGGATGGACGTCATACATCTCACTTCCACCAAAAGGTCCTACTGGTGAGTTA
>JAAGZO010000384.1 GCA_024206195.1 bacterium
CTTCAACCCTCAAGCAGATCAACTCGTCCTAAGGGAGGATCTGCGAGGGAAAGCCCAGCGTGTTGACACCGGGTAAGAAAGGGTCATACAGTCTTAAACAGAACAGAAACTCACAAGTAGAATACATACATATTATACATTTTGCATATTGTGTGTAGTATCTGAATGTGTATATTGTGAACATTGTGAGTAAAAGAACAAAACTTATCAGGTTCGGAGGCGAGTCGGCAATTCGGTTCGATTTGATGTTTGGTTTACATTGCAAGTTTTCATTTTTATTATAACGTGGTTGTCTAGTAGCATCTTCGCATTATTAATTGTATGAATGCAGGAACCGTTTCTCGAAGGAAGAAGTTTAATTTTTTAAAACGTTACATTTGTTTATTTATATGTTTCTAACCAACATATTATTGTGACATCATAAAATTTAATGCATTAAGTGCTTTGTAGATCATAAGACCATTAGACCAAATAAAATTTGAGCTATCTGGGTCGTTTCTTTCCCCTGGGTGTGGGGAGGGGGGTTGGGGGTCCCTAGTTGCCTAGTTTTTAGTAAGTTTGATATCCCTGAACGTCTGTTTGTCTGTCCATGCTCTGTTGATGTGGGGTTGATGTGGTGAGGGGGTGAAGTGTTGAGCAGTTGAAGTGTTGAGTGGTCTGTGTGTTCGGTTGCCGCGGAGCCGAGGTTATACAATATTTCACCACACCGGTCGCCCATTGTCTAAATCAACAGAATATAACATGTTTCTCGAAGGAAGAAGTTATGTTTTTAAATGTTACATCCGGAGCTGCCCTGAAAAAATCTACAGTAGGATATAGACATTCAGGGATGTCAACTTCTTATGTTCTCTACGGGATGAAAGGTGTCATCACAATCCATGAGCAGGAGCCGAGCGGAGCCGAGCGGAGCTGAGTAGAGTTTTGCTTCGCTTCGCCTCGGCTCACCTTGGCTCACCTTGCATTGTTTC
>JAAGZO010000385.1 GCA_024206195.1 bacterium
ATCTATCGCAGTACAATAACTTATAAGAAGGTCTTGTATTTCGAGATGATCAACTATTTCCTGAATTCGATTGGTTTCAACCATTATTACAACCTCCTTCTTTTCTAAAACCTTAACTCATCCCCGATACTAACCTCTGTCCGTGCAGAATGCAATTAAACTAATTGTCAAAGCGAAGCTGGTTCGTAGGTGGAGAAAACCTGGTAATTTTGTTCCCTTCGGTAATAATCCCCTCAAGTTATCCCGTTTCTCCTTGACTACATCTTAGTTCCTTGTGTAGGATAGTGGAAACCTGACTGTGCAACACGCATCCATATGTTAATTGTTAGGTTTACGGAGAATTCATAGAAATGAATCACCCTTATGGCGATTTGATCGGTCTCAGAGTCGAAGAGATGGAAAATGGTTACAGTAAGTGCTCTTTAGAGGTTCGTGAAGATTTTTTCAATCCTCACGGTGTAATACACGGAGCGATTATCTATGGACTTGCAGATTCAGGAATGGGAGCTGCACTATACCCAAGCTTAAAGAAAGATGAAATCTGTGCAACAATAGAAATTAAGATCAACTACTATCGTCCTGTAACAACTGGAACGATTACATGTATTACCGAGGTAATCAACAGGGGTAAATCAGTTGCAAACATGGAATCAAACATCTATTGCGAGGATATTCTGGTTGCAAAAGCAAACG
>JAAGZO010000386.1 GCA_024206195.1 bacterium
CTCAACTGAAGGAAGCTCTTACAGATGAGAGAACCGTTACACATGGCAGAAAACACCGACTTTCGGGAAAAAAGGAAACAGCAAATTCAAATAATTCTCTGCAAGAACAGTGCCACATGTATGGAAGCTAGGTTTGAATTACATGAACAGACCATCGTACCTATCAAGCAATCTCAACGGGACCAAAGCAGCTTAGGTACGTACGGAATAATACAGAGAACGAGTAATACTAGAGAACGATAATAAGCTACTAATAGAGAACGATAATAAGCTACCGTACAGCCGTCATCACATGTCACAATTTGTACGCTATTTCGGTGGCAAAACAATGCCAGTGACCAGTGTTCAAATATCGCATTGTATGTATGCACGTGTTCGCTAAATAAACGACTGAGAAATTCAGTTAGACAACAGAAATAGTCGAATGAAGACGAAGCATCAGCAGGGTAATAGGTGTAGGGCATTGGTAGCGGAGCGCAAGGCCACAGTTGGTGCGTCGCATTCGAGCCCACGGTGATTACTTCCCCACCATGTCACATCTGGTCCCCGGGTGTCCGCAAAGTTGGCGGCCAATTAGTGACCAAGCAAAGTGAAGTGCCCAAGCAATTTGTTTGCTGGGAAAAATAATAGGGGTTTGTGTTGAAAGTATTCCTTATGTGAAATTATGTTAGTTTCTCAAGTTTTGAAAATTTTCATCAATTATGTGATTTATTATACATGTTTTAAAATGTGATTTAAAAAACTGACCAAGCAATTTTCTGACCAAGCCATTTATTGCTTGGTCGCTTTTATTTACCATTGAACTGACAAGTGAAAAGAGACCAAGCAATTGATAGCTTGGGCATTGTAAAATACTGACTATGTAAATTTTGGTTCAGGAACAACAGTACAGTAACAACAGTAGTAACAACAACACAACACAACAGTAGTAACACAACAACAGTAACAACAGTACACGTTACACAATATGAGCATTGTTTTGGACGTATGCCCTCCAGAAGCAGTTCTCCTTCTTGTCTTCTTTGTCACTTCGCGCAACCGTTCCCCTTTTACGTCGGGCCACTCACAATATAAGTGACTGTTATAATGTACAGTATAAGGATATAAGTTTCCGTGGGTCATGTTCCGTGGTATTTAGTAATGGGCGTAGGAGTTGTAGTGAACGCGCTCGGTTAGTTATGTTTATGACAGAAACGTTAAGTGGAAATGGATGGGAGGATAAATTTTTGGAAAAATACGTTGCTTAAAAGTTGGAGGGATGAAGAAGCGAATGTTATTGTATGATGAATGTGGACTGTAAGTTATGAACTGTTCTTTGCAGGCGAGCAAGTTTCATTGGTCCACTGCTGGCTTATAACATCTAGCTTATAACCTTATGACTTTCTTATAACCTGATAACCTTACAATTTATAACCTTTACAATGGTCCCAACTTATAACCTTATAATGTAGACAAATGGAACTTATAACGTGATACAATTATACCTAAACTTATAATGTCATAAGGTTATAACCTGACCATAATTATCTGATAATTTATCTAGAAACTATATGCCAACTATACTTCATTTCTATCTGTAAAGGAGTGCATATTCTACTCCTGCTCCCTACTATGCAGTTGACGCCTACAACCTCACCAACAGCAAGTCGGTGATCGTTCTGGTCCCTTGGTCTTTTTAAAAAAACTTCTGCTTTGCTTAGGAATGCATGAAGAAAGTTTTTTCTGCCGGCCGAAGGCCGATAGTCTCTGTGTGGGTAAGCCTGGGCTAAGGGGTGGTTTCCGATGGCGGCGAAGCCGCCATCAGAGAAACCATTCCTTAGCCTGGGTTTAATTACTCC
>JAAGZO010000387.1 GCA_024206195.1 bacterium
CACGCTTTGCCAAGGTGACACCAACATTATACCAGTATACTTATTACTATAGTACACTTCTATGATGGAGGTTATATAAATAGTTTACTCTTTTTTATGACTTTTATGACTTTTAGAAATGCTTAAAAAGGGTAAATAAGGCTTTACCGACCGAAAAGTTTATATACTACTAAGTAGTTATAACAAACTATGACAGAAGAACAAGAACCAACACGGATAGTAGAGAAGTTTTTAAAATTTGTTCTAAGTGAAGATCCAATAAAAAAAGAACGCTTCAAAGAAGCATGGAATTTTTCAATAGAGTCTGCACTTTATGATACAAATGTGAAAAAACATATTGAAAATGGAAATATCACTGAAGATGATCATATTATAAATACTTATGTTAACCTGTATGTAAACGAACATAATAAAGGTAAATTTCAAGCAGGAGATAGTGGAAAAACAATGGAAGCTAGAATTAACGCGGTTCTTCCTTTTGCATTCAAAGAAGCTGCAGAAACATTAGGTATTACAGCAGAAAGAGTAGCACAAAGCTATCATAAGGTTGTTGAACACACCGTTACAACCTATGATTCATAGAAAAAAAATAAAAAAATAACTAATTCACTTTGATATAATACCCAAATATGGTATCCTTTATCAGTGTTCCTTTGGCTGTTACTTTATCTCCTTCAGAAGGCAAAGCTGTAGTTGAAACCGCTATTTTATCTCCATTACTATCTACAAGAGTATAGCCAGACAATTGCCCTATCTTAATTGAGTTCTCTGCAGTTCCTGATACTGATACAGTCTTTCCTTCATAATCTGCACTTTTAATCTCAGCTACAGTCTGACCGCATCCTGATAGGACTAACAAAGAAAACAAAGCCAACACCATAATTATTTGTTTCATTCTATTAAATAATCCATTTTTCTTTATAAACCTTTGCTGAATGCATATGATAAAAGAACAAATTTTTTATAATTCAAAAAGAAAATAAACCACCAAGGGGGTATGTGAATGTCTAAATCAGGAAAACGTCTTAAGTTTTGTTCAAGTCTACTATTAATAGTGGCAATAGTTGTGATTATTTTTGGTGTTTTTTACTGCTTCACGCCAAAACCTCTTCCTTATCATCTTGACTTCATGGGTATCAGCTTTGAGGAAATACAAGAATTTAACCCGCAGCTAGCTGAATTGCTGATGATTTTTATTAAACTAGCAGGAACATGCTTTATTGGATTAGGCATCATTGTTGCAGGAATTGCTTTCGAGCCGTTCAGAAAAGCAGAAAAATGGTCCTGGATTGTAACCTTCTCAGGATCTATCATTGTTTTGGTTCCTCTGCTAGCAATGACCATCTATGTTGGGGCACTTGCGAAGTGGGTTGTTGCAATAACCTTACTTTTATTACTCATAGCACTATTTGTTCCAATAAAAGATTTTTTCAGACATAATTAGAAATGTTTATATAATGCGTTTGTCAGAGTAGCATATATGAAAAACGGGGTTATTTTAGCAGTTTTTTTAGTTGTCCTTTTATTTGGCTGCGGCAAAACAGTTCCAGAAACGCCAGAAAGCGAAAGAGATTTTTTAATGGGCGTTGTTCCAAGCCCTAAAACAATTCCTGAGACAACATTTGATGATCTGACTGCTGCATACGAAGAAACAGGACAGATTGCAGAAGTCACAATGGTCTGGACAGGGACAAACATTGGCCAGACTGAAAAACTTAAGCAAAGCAGAACACTTACAGGTCTTGGTGTTTACGGCCTTAAACCCGTACTAACACTCAACTTTGCCACGATAAAAGAGGTTCAAGGGGTTGGTCTGCAGTATGTTATTGACGCTCCAGAAGGAGCAACTGCAGACCTCTCCAATATTGAATTCAGAAAACTGTGGGTTGATGAAGCCAGGAGCCTTGCACAGGAATTTGAGCCAGAATATCTTTCTTTAGGCAATGAAATCAATGATTACTTCTACTTAAACCCGGATGAACTTGATGATTATCTTTCTTTATACGATGAAGCATACGCAGAAATAAAAAAGGTCTCTCCAAAAACAAAGGTTTTTGTTGTTTTCTCATACACTCACTTAATAGCCAATAATCAATGGGAGCTATTGGATACATTCAATGACCGTGTTGACTTGATTGGGCTAACAACATATCCGTGGAAGCACTTTGAAAGTCCAGAAAACATCACAGCTGATTATTATACAAAGCTCAACAGTTACACAACAAAGCCAATTGCATTCACAGAGATTGGATGGGTATCAAATGCAGAAAGCAAAAGCTCAGAAAGCGAACAGGCTGCATTTCTAACAAGATTCATTGAGCTTACAGAAGGAATGGATGTAGAAATGATTCACTGGTTATTCTTACATGAGCCAAAACTAGAAGGTATTGTTGCTTCTGTTACAAAGCCAGAAACAGCAACAATCTCCTTGAAAAACCGGGATGGTTCTAAAAAAGAGGTGTATGATGTATGGCTTGGGTTAAAGAACTCTTGATAATCTGTATATTATTACTGGCAGCATTGGTTCTGTTGATTAGCGGTTGTACTCAGGAAACACCAAAAGAGCCGCCAACACCTATTCCAAAAGGAATCTTGGTTGATGAAATACCCGCTAACGCAGATGTTCTCTTTGTTTCTATGAGATATGTCTTAAATGACGTTGCTTGTCTGGACGAAAAATACAACATAAAAAAAAGCTTTCTTAATGATGCTGATTGCAACAAGATAATCTATAATGCTGAATCAAATGTGCTTGCATCTCCGAGACAGTTATATTCTTTGGATGTTGAAACTGGTGATGTTATTCAGCTGACAAATATTGACTGTGATTTTTCAAGCTCAAAGACAATTGATTCTACAAGGATAATGGCAATAGGCATGTGTTCTGATACTGATGGAGATGGAATTATGAGCACCAATGATAAGCCAGAGATTTATTTAGTAGATTTAGCAGAAAAAAGTACAGATTGCTTAACCTGTGAGCTGGGCCTTAGATCAATAAACAACCCAGATTATTCTATAGCTAATAAAAAAATTGTTTTCTCAGCACAGAGAAAGGATAAGTTCCATAATTATTTGTTCACATTGGATTTAGACAAGAACCTGAAACAGATAACAAACAATGAGGAATATATGGATTTTGACTGCTCGTGGTCAGAAGATGGAGAAAAAATTGTATTTAGCAGCCTTCCTATGCCCTTTCTTTCAAAGCCTTCAGAAGTCTGGATAACGGATGCAGATGGAAGCAACCAGGAAAAGATGACAGACAGCGGACCTAACCCTAATGATGAAGGGCCACATGGCCCATATCCAATTGGGATTGATGCTGACCCTGACTTTAGCCCTGACAACCAAAAAATTGTTTTCTCAAGGCTAAAAACAGGAAAAGAAAACCCGCCGTTTGGAGTTTATGAATTAACTGTTGTTGATGTCAACACAAAAGAGATAACTAAATTAGATTCCAGTTATGCAAACATGATACCTGAATGGAAAGAACAAGGAATTATATTTATCAGGCAAAGTGGATCAATGAGTAGTGTGATGGAAAGGAAGGAGGGCATGTATGTCTATAAAGACGGAGTTTTTAAAAATCTGGAGCCAGAGAATGATGTTTTTCCTATTGGGACTAACGGAGCGAGCTGGATAGAATGAAATTATTGGTTATACTTGTAATCTTAGCAGTGTTTTTCGTAGGTTGCGCTCAGGAAGAACCGCCTGTAAAAGCAACACCTGACACACTTAAAGGAGTAAGCTTATCTCCAAGAAGTTTTGAAGGGACTGATTTCACAGATTTCTTTGAAGAAGCAAAGCAGACAGGCAACACAGTGATGTGGGCAGGCGACTGGATGGAGTTAGGAAAAGAAGAAAGCGCTCCAAAAACAGTCACAGGACTTGCAGATGTATATGATTATGTTCCTTTGATTGAAGGCACATTTCATGACAATGGAAATCTTTTAAGACCTTTGAACGATGCAACAAAAAAACTCTATAAAGATAGTGCAGTTGCATTCGCTGAAAAAAATAAGCCAGCATATCTTGCACTAGGCATTGAAGTAAACAATGTTTATATTGAAAATCCAGAGGATTTTGAGAAGTTTGTTCTTTTGTACAACGAAATATATGATGCAGTAAAGGTTGTTTCTCCTGAAACAAAGGTATTCACTGTTTTCCAGCTTGAGAGAATGAAAGGACTTAAACTTTGGGATATAGAAGAAACTGAAGCTCATTGGGAATTAATTGACCGCTTTAAAACAGACCTCATAGTCTTTACAACATACCCAGGGATATTTTACATGGATCCTTCAGATATTCCTAATGATCATTATACTGAAATCACTAAGCACACAACAAAACCTATTGGCTTCACAGAAATCGGATGGCATAGTGAAGCAAGTCCACAGGGCTGGGAGAGCAGTGATGCAGAGCAAGCAGAATTCATTGAAAAATTCTTTACACTTACAAAAGATCTAAACGTAAAAATAACTATTTGGAGTTTTATGTACGATCTTGACGGAATGGAGCCATTTAGAAGCATGGGCCTGCGCCGCAGTGACGGAAGCGCAAAACCAGCGTGGGATGCTTGGCTTAAAGAATAAAACGAGAGGTGGGGTAAAATGAATGCGAAGAGTGTTCTGTTAGCGTTAGTGCCAGCTTTAATTCTGGTACTCTTAGCGTCAACAAGCGCTGTCCCTAACACACTAAACATTCAGGGCAGACTTAATGACGCAAGTAGCAATCCCGTGACCGGGGATTATAACCTCACCTTCAGGATCTACGATGAATATAGCGGTAGCTCTGCTCTCTGGGAGGAATCCCATGATACAAGCATAAGCAGCGGTGTTTATAATTCAATTCTAGGCACAATTACCCCACTAAATCTCGACTTTAGCGAAGCCTATTTCGTCGGGATAGAGGTTGATTCGGAAGGAGAGATGACTCCCCGAATCAACCTCACTTCTGTTCCTTATGCACACCGTGACTATTATGGAAACTGCTCAACAGCAGGAAACTGCCCAGAAGTAAGTTACTTGAACCACAACAACGAAGGACCGTTTATTCTTGCAGGAAACACATATACCTTCAAAGCATCAGCATCGCCTTTATCGCATAATGGTATTGATTATGACCAGAACTTTGATACTGGTGATCATGACACAATGTATCTTATTGCAACAAGAAGCCCTCCTGCAATACAGGTTATCAAGGCAGCAACTGAACCGCTTACAGCAACCACTGCGTTTGGAAACAACAGTTTGGGAATAGCCTGCCTTGCTGGTGCAGGTGGTGCAAGAAACATAACAATGGTATTCCTAGACAGCGATTTTGACAATGCAACTGATATCTCAGACTGGCTTGATAGTATTGGAGGTTCTCCAAGTTCTACACTGTATTACACAGAGAGCTACTGGGTTGCACAAGGAGCAAGCAGCAGCTATCAGCTAAACAACACAGACAGCAAATCAATTGTTTCAGGTTATACAGATCCAGCAACATTCAATGCATATCCTAATGCAGGAATAACAATATACAATGGAACCGGAAATATAAACACAAATGGAAATATTACAGCAGGAACAATCACAGCAACCCAGGGAATATCAGCAGCAAGTGGTATTTCAACAACAATAGGAAGCATAACAACTGGAAGCGGAAACTTTATCTCTTCAAATGGTGGTGTTTCTGTAACAGGAAACATATCAACAACAACAGGAAGACTATATGCAGGCGGTTCTCATGATTCTCAAATCCAGGATGACCTACAGATTGTTGGGCACCTTTCTGTTGGCAGTGGTTCAAGTGTTGACTCAACAAAAACCCTCAATGTAAATGAGGTCTTTACAGGCTCTTGGCCTACATTCTCCCAAAGAATGACTGTCAATGCATACCAGACAATCAGGCCAGATGCTGGTTCAAGTCCGAATATTCAGGGAGCAGCAGTATGGGCAACAACTCTTTTGGACCTTACTAATCAGCCATCAGATGTGTCTTCAGCACAGGTTAACTGTTTCTCAGGTGATATGTCGCTAAAAATTTACGGAAACCAAACATTTACAGGCTCTGCTGTTGCAATGTATGTTGCTGTTGGAACAGACCCATCAGACCCAATGTATAACGGAACAGTTAATAGTGCTTCTGCTTATGCAGTAACTATTAACCCTAACTATGGTGAATGGGGAACTGTGCAGGGAATGAATGTATTCATGCCATCAGCTAATGATGCTGAGATTTCATCAGTAGTTCCATTCTCAAACACCCTGCAGATTGGCGGAACAACTCAAGTAGACACAATACACGGCTTCAAGTCTGATGGAGCTCAAATGAGTTCTGATGGTGTAATTACAGGAAATCTTTATGATTTCTCTGTATGGGCAATTAGTTTCCAGGATAACAGCGAGATGCAGGGAACACGATATGGTGTCTACATACAGAATCTAAGCAACACATCATGGTGGGGCTCCTATAATCTTGACAGGGCTTACATTGCAGAAGGATTGTATATTGGTTCAACAACCGAAGGAATAGCAAATTCATCTTTTGTAATGGATGGCAAGGGAGACCTTTATGTTGATGATGATGCAGGCATTAATGGTGATTTGTTTGTTGACGGAAACATAACAACAGAAGGGGCTGTTATTGAAAAAGGAGCAGACGTAGCAGAACTATATCATACATTCAATTCCTTCTCTGCAATGAAGTGCGAAGAATCAGAAGAAGTGATATACAGGGATATTGAAAATCCTGCATTTCCTGCTGAATGCCTAAGCTCCTGCAACCTAAACAACAAATTTGCAGTGTATAACCAAAAGAACTGTGAGAAGAAGTGCGAAGATAATGCTGCTTGTATTGACACATGTCTTTCTGAGTTTGAATGGATAGGCCAGAAAAACTGTGATAAAGAGTGCAATCCAAACAATGAAAGGCCAATAATTGAGGAAGAATATACTGTTTCATTTGAAAGCTGTGAACTTGAAAGCAGTTTCAGTCCAGACTTAGAGCCAGGAGACGTTGTTTGCATTGACAAAGACAATGCACCATACATCAAGAAGTGCGAAGATTCCTATGACAACAAGGTAATGAGTTGGGTCTCATCAAATCCATCCTTGATAATTGGTGAGAACGGAATATATCCTGTTATTCTTTCAGGAAAAGGACCTCTAAAGGTTGACTGTTCTGTGCCTATTGAGGTTGGTGATTTGCTTGCAACATCCAGCATTGGAGGATATGCAAGGAAGTTTGAATCACAAGAGGACTTTGAAAAGAATATAGGAACTGTATTTGCAAAGGCCTTAGAGCCATGCAACAGTGGAACAGATGCAATTGAAGCCTGGAAGATGTGAAACTAAGTGTTAAATAAAAAATTAAAGCTAACCTGGAAGTTTTTATTAGCTGTAACACTAGTTTTCATGTTAGCCTGTTCTGTGAATGCGCAAAGCACTTCAGGAACAAGCTACAGCTCAGACAGAATTTCAACAAACAGCGGCAGCAGTAATTCAACTGGAAACAGTTATTCAACAGAATCAGCAGTATCACAATCCGTGGTTGGAGAGAGCAGTTCCAGTAATTACAATGCCCAGATTGGTTTCTTTTATACAACAGGAAGCACAGAAGGAAGTGATCCTCCCAGTCCTGAAGAACAAGCACAATCCAGCGGAGGAGGTTTTGGTGGACTTATCGGCGGAATATTAAAACCAAAGGAACCAAAACTAGAAGAGCCAAAAGCTGTTGAAAAATATGACTTCACCGCTTTCACATTTGAAGAAGAGACAATATTCAAAACACAGATTATTGCAGGAAAACTAAAAAATGAAAAGATATTCATTACAAACACAGGCAATCAAGAAATAACCATTACAATTGACTACAGCGATTTCTCTGACTTTGTGTATGTTAAGGAAACAGAAATAACCTTGGCTGCAGGAGAAACAAGGGAAATAGAGATTGCAATATTCTCAAAGGATGACGAACTCCCAGAGGTATACACTGGAAAAATATACATCAAAGGCGAAGGCATAGAAAAGACCCTAGCAATTATTGTAGAGGTAAAGGAAAAATATGCGCTCTTTGATGTTGCAGTGTCTATCCCTGAAGAACACAAAGCTGTAAAGACAGGCAGTTATGTGTTGGCAGAGATCAGTATTTTCAATTTTGGGGATTTAATGCCTGTAGACGTTGAGATTGATTATGAAATACGGGATCTTGAAGGCAACACAATAGAGTCCAAGCATGAGACAATGGCTGTTGAAGATACTCTGAACATAACAAGAGGTATGAAGGTTCCTTCATATCTAAAGCCAGGAAAATACCTGCTGTACACAAAAGTCACATACAATAATCAAACAGCAACCTCTAGTGAATTGTTTGAGGTTGTTGAAAAAGGATTCAATATACTGTTGTATTTAGCAATTTTCTTCGCAGTGTTGATTACTGTTGTACTCACAGTAGTGTTAATCAGATGGGTGAACAGCAGACCAAGAAAAGAAAAAACAATTACAAAAAAACAACTCAAACAGCTGAAAAAAGAATCTGAAAAAATTGCAGCAGAAAAGATCTTTGAAGAGCAAATGAGTGCAAAGATCCAGCAAATAGAAGAGGATCACTCTGAAAAGAAAGAAGAGAAGCTCTCAGAACTGGATGAACTGGATATTGAGCTAAAAGAAAAAGCCCAGGAATTAGATCAGATGAATGAAGAGTGGGAAACAAGAAGAGCTGCTGTTGATGAAGATAAAAGAAAGGTAGCTGATACAGAGTTGGATATACAGAAAAAGGTTTCAGATTTCAACAGGCTGGTCAAGAACTTCACATTCATGAAGAGCGTTCCAAGGCATGAGCATCTTGTTCTCAAGGATAGCACAAGGATAAGGAATCTGGAAGAACTTCTATACGCTCTGAAAAGCATTGACAACAGAACATTCAGGCATCACCTGAACAAAAGAAGGAATGACTTCAGCAGATTTGCTGAACTGATAGACCAAGGAACAGCAAAAAAACTCAAGAAGGCAAAAACAAGAGATTCAATGATAAAAATATTAACAGAAAAAAAATAAAAAGAAAAAAACCTTACTCGTCTGACAAACCGCCAACGTCTTCTGCTTCCATGCCTTCAATACCTGCTCCAAGCTTGTCAAGATCGTCCTGAGTTAATGTTAGTTCAGGAGCATCGTCGTCACCAGCGTCATCATCAGCATCGTCGTCTGCATCGTCATCACTAGAGTCGTCATTAGCATCGTCGTCTGCTGTGTCATCATCTGCGTCGTCGTCAGTGTCATCATTTCCTTCTTGTTCTGGATCAGGTTCAGGTAGTTCAGGAGATACAGGCTCTGTGTCGTCATTTCCTTCCAAAGGCTCTGTTACAGTATCATCATCTGCAATAGGCATGTTTGGTGGTGTTTCTGGTGGCTGCTCCTGTCCGCAAGCAGTTAGCATTACTGTTATTGCCAGTATTCCCAATATAAACAATAGTCTTCTCATTTTATCCACCTCTCGATATAAGTGCAAACGCTTGATTCAAATTAGCGTGTGCGCTTAGTAAATTTGCTCTTGCAGTCCTCATGTAGCTGTTACCTTCTCCAAACTTAATCAAAGGTGTTCCTCCAACTACAACCATATCATATGAATCTTCTGCATTTGCAACATTGCCCCTTGCTTTCTCAAGGTCTTCTTTTGCTGTGTCAAGCTTTGCAATGGTTGCTTCATTGTTATCCATTCCCTCTGCAACAGCCCTAAGCTCTGCTTCGTATGCATCAGAAGTGTCAAGCCTTTCATTTCCAACCCACACAAGAACCTTTCCAGTGTCTCTTGCAACGTCTGTTAGAAGTTCAAGGTAACTGACAACCATCTTGATGAATACAAGACCCATCTCAAGCTCAGTATCAATACCGTCAACATCTGTTCTTAAGTCGTCAACCTTTGCTATGTTTGCATCTGCATCTGCAATTATGGTGTCTTTTAGGTCTTCAGGAATTTCAACGTTCTCTTCTGCATCAACCTTTTTCCAGACAAGCCATGCTTCTACTTCATCAAGTGCAGCATGCATTGACTCTTTTCCTGTGTCAATATATTCCTGCTTTAGATCTAAATCAGTTCTGTTTGCTACAAAAGCTATTTTGGCAGCTCTGTGCGCCGCCTGTTTATCCTTACTAACAATTTTTGACTCTTGCCAAGCTTGTTTTGCTTCGCTTCCAGTCAATGCACTTACAGCTACTATCTGTAAACACATCAAAAAGATCAACAAAACAGCCAGTATCTTTTTTTTCATTTTTTGATACCTCCTATATCATATAAGCAATATTTATTCTCTATGGGATATTATACGCTTTATAAATATTGCTGTTTATTCCTCATTTCTTATACGCTACATAGATGTCTGCTTCGAGCATCACATCATCCTTATAGTAATGATGCGTAAAGTAGACATTTCCTTCGTTGTCCATTGATGATTCACCGGCAAATGGCGAGAACATTTTCTCTGGCTCCTGCCATTCACCATTAACCTTCTTGGACCTAAAAAGATTAGGTGCTCCTGGTCCTCGCGTGAACCATAGTTCGTTTCCATCCTGCGTGACAAAAGGCCATCCATCTGAAAATTCACTGTTTACTGCCTCAATATTCTCTGGTTCAGCCCATTCACCATTAACCATTTTTGACACCCAGATATCATATTCACCTTTTCCACCAGCTCTTGAAGAGTGGAAATATAATTCATCTCCAACTATGTGCAGCTCACCAACCTCATAGTCTGGATTGAAATCATCAACTTTCCAGTTGTCCCATTTGCCATCAACATATTCTACTGTTACCCAATGAAGGCCTGTGTACCCTTCTCGGGCAGAGCATACCCACATTTTGTTACCAAGGACAAATTCACAGCCATCAAGGGATAATTTTCCCTTATCCTGCAGCATTATTTTTTCTGGTTTGCTCCATGCATTGTTCACTTTATGTGAAACATATATTCCTGTTACGCCATCAACAAGCTGTGACTGTAAATCAAAGTTTGTTAGTGGAGTAAACCATACATAAAGTGTGTTTCCATCCGGCATCATGAATGCAGAATCCTCAGCCCCTGCTGTATTAATTGGATATGGCATTGGAACAGGATCTTCATATTCATCTGTCTCTGAAGTTACAGGGTATGTGTCTGTCTCAGGTGTCAGCTTTACCTTGTCTGCAGGTATCATGCTTTCCCTGTCTGGCGGTGGAACATCTGGTTTTGGCTCACCACAACCAGCAATCAAAACAACAAACAATACAACCAAAATTATTCTTTTCATTTTCATACCTCCTAGTCTCTGACAAAAAGCATCTGTTTCTTTTTGTAGTGATCCATCAGATCAATCAGACTATTATATATACGTACAAACCGATCCTCCTTCTGAACCAAATCCAGGACCTTAGTATCCATTATAAGTGGCTGCAGTCCTTTGCAGAACACCTTCTCAGTGTTCCTTATTCGTTCCTTGTCTGCATCAATATACTGCTGTTTATTCTTGTAGTAGTCATATATGTCAACAAGTCTGTTGTATGCACGCACAAGCTGAGGGAATGAGTTTATTACACTCATTATATGGTTGTCTGCAGTTATTGCATCAATATCATCAATGAGAGACATGACGCTTTCAGATACATCCTCTCTCCTCGCGCTTCGTTTGCGTATAGTATTAAGTTCATCAAGTATAACCTTCAGCTCAGTGTATTCCTCTGAAATTTCTTTAAGAGTTTCATTCGCAGACAACTGGTTGATTCTATTAAGTACGTCCTCATCAACCTCAAGTATCTTTTTCATGTCCTGCTCGCGCAGTTTTCTGAGTTCATCGATCTTCTCTTTCAATGGCTCAAACTTCTCTTTTAACAGAGGCACACTTGCAAAGCCATCTTTTTCAGTGCATCTTGTTATCCTGGACACTGCTCTTTTTTCTATCTCAAGCAGCACTTCATCCTCCAGCTTAATCAACTGATAAAGCTGCTTCTTGTGCGTCTGCTCAAGCAGTCTCTCGCGCTTCTTTTTCATGTATTCACGGTACTCCAATTTTTTCATTACAAATGATACAATGAATGGTACAACAAGTGCAATCATCAGAGGAATCAGCGCATAACGCGTTATGCACTCTCCACAATCACTGAATGCATAGAGGTATACTGCTGCAATGAGTGTCATTACAGCCATGTTGATAACAAGCTTATACAGCCTATTTCTCATTTTCCTGTATTTATTCATCTTTTCTCTGTAGTCCTCAGTTGGTTTTTTCGATATATGCTTAACATATACCCTATCTCCACCTACGGATAACAGAATAATGAGTGCCATAATTATCAAGAGCAACCAGGGTATGTAGCGCTTAAGAACAACTACAATAGGCATTTCAATAAAGGGCGGCTTTGCTACCTCTTCTATACCACATTCTGGACAGCTTCCACCACAATCAACACCAGTCTCATCCCCATTTTGTATTCCGTCAAAGCATGATGCAGGTATCTCACATGATGGACAGCTTCCACCACAATCAACACCAGTCTCATCCCCATTCTGAACACCATCAAAGCAAGTTGGAACATATTTACATGCCCTTTTTTCTGTTGGTTTCTGCTTTTCTGTATCACAATCATTGATATCCTCGCAAACCCTTGTCTGAATACCTTCCATAGTACATTCTGACCATTCAGAACACTTCCAGTTCTCAAGACAGAAATAACTGCCGCGCAGTATTCCTGATATTGGCACAGAACCTGATTCCGCTGCCCCGCCCCCTGCACCTCCCGCTCCTGGCTCTGGCTCTGGCGGCACTGGGCATACTCCACAATCTCCAGGACATGTTTCACAGGTCTCACCATTATTACACGAGCCATCACCGCAATACTCAGGTCTTTCAAGCAAAGTGAAGTTGATCATTTCATGATCACAAAGCGCATAATCGCACGCGGTTATGTTTATCACATATGTTCCTCCAGCCTCTATTAAATGCGCAAAGGATATCAATCCTGTATTCACATCAACATCAAAGAATGATGCATCATCTCCATAATAGACTGTATGCCCATCTGGATCAGACGCATTCAGCTGTAGCGTAAATGTAACATTGAATGCTGCTGTCTGGTTTCCTACTGGCTCAAGTACAGGCGGCTCATTAAAAGGATCTGTTGTATAAACTGACATCAACACCTGACTTGCTGCTCCAATAATAACTGGCCCGAGCTTTATAGATATGAACAACAAAGCGAAAACTACAAGAAACACTGCAATTGTCCTCTTTTGTTCCTTATTCATTATGAAAGCTCCACATAAAAGTAATAGGCTGTTGATGTTTGTCCTGTGGCAACCTCAGGAACTATCATCTGGAAGTCAAAGGTCGCATTGTTGTAACCAAATGCATCCTGTTCCAGGATTGTTGCATAGACCATGTTGCCTCCTGTATCTATAGTAACATCATCATACAGCAGTATCTCCTGGAAAGTCGAATTCTGCGTTGTATCATTTACATAAGTATGAAGCGAGTAGCAACTATCCTGCGTTATGCCGACAGTTCCGATGTAGAATTCATCGTGCTGCCTTGCATCAAATGTAGATGTTATGTTGTCATTTGGATTATTTGTGTGATTCATCGCATTCTCTTCATTCACAATATGCGTTGTGTTTGAGCAGTTTATTGAGTTCCACGCAACACTGGTCGCCCTTGTTGTATATACCTCACCCTGTACAACGCTGTAAGACCAATCATAGATTGTCTTGTTGTTTGTATCATCTAAGGTCAGCTTACCTGTTACGTTTCCTACAAAAGCCTTCCATCTCATGTTCTGCGTTGTTCCATTGATTGAAAGTGTTGTTATTGAACCGCCTGATGTGTTCATCAGCATTGAGCTGCGTGGCGAAGCTGTTGAGTTTCCAACTACAGTCATTGAATCAGGTCCAGCTGGCAAAGCAAGTACAGATATTGCTGAAACTATCAGGATCAGCGCCAAAACTACTGCTTCCATCTGTATCTTATATCGCATTTCTTGCCTTCCTCTTTGCTCTTTGATACACAGTCCAGACTGTCCTCTGGTTTCGGTTTAGCAATGTGCCTATCTTGCTGTAAGTCAGGTTATGCTCCTCCTTGAGGAACACAGCCAGTGTCTCAAGTACACTGAACAAACGGTTTTGGAAAAGACCAAGAGGTATCTGCATTGCAGATTCCTCAGGAATAAAGCTACGGGGCATCTTGTTCCTTGCAGAATCATATGCGCCCCAAACAGTTCTGTCATCCCTGTTTAGAATCTTAGCTATCTCGAAAAATCTTAAACCAAGAACATCCTTGAGATATTTTGTGATTGCCTCAAGAGAACTCAGGCAGTCATTGTCAAAGATTGTTATAGGAACAAAGATCTGCTCTTCCTGATCAGGTATTTGCCCTGCAGACCTCTCTTTAAGAAACTCATCAATATCTCTTCCGCTTACAACCTCTTTTTTCATTCTCGCTATGTAAGTAACAATGGACGTTTTCGTTTTTACTCGCTATGTAAGTATCAAAAAACCAAAAAAAAAGTTAAAATAGTCAATGAAAGAAAATAAAATTAGTAAATATCGCCATCCTTAGGATCATGCTCTGATGCATACGCAACAAGAGTTCCATTGCACAAACCACCCACATCCAGTGGAACACTCATTCTCCAGAAAGTTTCATTGGTTGAATTACCAAGTGCATCTGTAGCATCCCATCTTCGGATAGGAATTGAATAATTCAATTGTGTTATGTCTATGATTCGCATTCCAGTTGGTTCAGTATAGTTTGCCGCAACAAACATGTTATCATAAGTAGTGTCCCCTGAAAAGCCAAACCTCAGGTACTGATTTGTTATGTTTCCCTCTTCACAAGCCATTGAAACGTTGCTTTCTCTGAGATTAGTTACATTGCTTCCGCCGTAAGTATTCATGGAAACGTTTATGAACCTGTTTCCATAGTTTGTGAAATTTAGACTTTCAGCGCTTGCTGATGTCTGTGTTACGCTTAAGTTTCCAAAAGACAATTCTTGCTGCTCTATTCCAATTGCAATCAGGTCAAGAACCTCAACTGTTCCATTTGCAGATGTAGTTAGGTTTACTGCTTGTGGCGTTAAATTAAACATCCTGCCATCTGTTATTGTTATATTACAGTTCCATGTTCCGTTTATTGCATAATACTGCACTGCAAAAGAGCACGCGCAACTTGCGTTGTACTCTGTTCCATCAAGCTGCTGGCAGCTGCCACAGCTTGTGTTCGTATAGTGAATATTTCCATGATCATCATCTCCTATTGATGAGTGGTCCAGACTGTATAATGAAGCATTTGCAAAAAAGATGTCCTCCCATCCGTTCCAGTCATATACAGATGCATTGCAAACAACAGTTGCTGTTCCGCCAGCTGTAAGAGTGAGTGATGCTGGAGTAACTGATACATCATAAGCCCTTGGATTTGTATTTGAAACATTCAAATATGTTCGTACACTTGCATTTAAGCCTGCAGAAACACTCTCTGATGTAAAAACAACTCCGCATACTATTGCAAGAAGAACTAAAACTCCTACGCTTCCGATAATTATTGCGTTTTTCATTTGCGTTTATGAGAGCTCTACATAAAAGTAATATGCAGTTGCTCCACCTGCCCATGCTCCAGAACCCTCTGCTACGAGCATCTGGAAGTCTGATGATCCGTTTCTATAGTCATATTCATTCTCTTCAATCAATGAAGCATAAATGAGATTTCCATAGACATCTGTTGTAGTATCAAAGACTGCAGTCTTGTCATACAAAAGAACCTCTTCGAAATCGTCTTTGGTATCTGCCAATGATTTCGAGTCGTTTACATAGACATTAGTTGTTCTGCAGCTTGAAACAGATACTGTACCTACCTCAAAACCAGTATGATCTGTTCCATCAAATGTTGCTGTTATGTTATCATCAGGACTTGAATGATTCATCAATGTGTTCTCTTCTTCTGTAGCATTAACTGGAGCGCATGCAATTCCTGTCCAGTTAATAGAACCAGACTCCCTTGTTGCATATACCTCTCCCTGAAGTGAACTTAGTGTCCAATCGTAGATCGTCTTGTCATTTGCGTCATCTAAGGTCAGCTTACCTGTTACGTTTCCTACAAAAGCCTTCCATCTCATGTTCTGCTGAGTTGTAGAAAGATTAACATAGAATATATAACCGCCTGCAGAATCATTTGTAGACTGGTTAAACATTCCTCCTCCAGAAGCCGCTTTTGTGCTATTGCCCAAAAGGTCAATAGATGGTCCTGAAGGTAAAGAATAAACCGCTGCTGCTAAGAGGCTTAATGCCACTAACATCAACATCCCTAACTTCACGCTTGCAAATTTCGTTTTCGCTCTTTTCATTTTGCCTCAGGTGTTTTAAACACCGCCTCATACGCTTATGACAACTCTACGTAAAAGTAATATGGAGTTGTTGCTTCAAATCCTGCACGACCGTTTTCCAGTACCATCAGCTGGAAATCATATTGCTCATCACTTTGTTTAAAGCCGTCAATACTGTTGTTTAGTACTGTTGCAAATACCAGGCTGCTATCATTATCAGTAAGCAATAGCTCTACAAAGTCTTCTCTCTGGTAAACCTGATCAACATATGTGTTTGCCTGAGCACACTTACTAATAGCATCAAACTCTGTGTTTGCTACCTGGAAAGTTCCTCCAAATGTTTCGTTGAATGTCTGGTCAACACCATCATAATCAGTTGTGTTTATTCCATAAAATTCTTCAATTATTGTTACATTAAACATTGTATCAAAGCCTGGGCCTGCTTCATAGTTTGAAACATTCATACAGTTTATTGTTTCCCAGTTAACACCTGATGTGTTTGATGCGTATATCTCACCCTGTGGTGCAGCCATCTCCCAATCATACATTGTATTGTTGTCTGCATCATCCAAAGTGACTGTACCGTTGATTATTCCGAAATAACCTTGCCAAGATTCAGTAATAACAATAGCATCTATGTCCAGCTCGGTTACGTTTCCTGCCTCTGCAGGTATTACCGCACCAGATGTTCCAATGATACCTCTGGTACTATTAACCGTAATGATATCATCCGCACCTACTGGCGTAGCATTCGCAGCTGTAACTACATAGGACGTAGAAGCAAAGAGACAAGCAACGCCTCCTGCGATAACTATGAAAACTAAGAAAAACATTCCTAAAGATGGTCGTTCCATCTCAACACCTCCATTTGCTCTTTCGTTTTTTATCATTTTTTTTTCCTCGAAAATGCCAAGATCTTACATCTGGCGAATTCTGGACATTTTCTCTATGTTTTTTTCGTTGATCACAATCGTTCCCAGTTTTCCGGTTATTTTCACAAAGCCCTTGCTTATGTCATCTAACCGGCCTCTCGCTATCTTGAACTGATTTCCGTCTTTGTACGGCGCTTTGACCTCATGGCCTAAAAACTCTTCAAATACGCTTCTGCTGTCCATTCTCTTTTGCTCTCCTTCACTTAATCTATACTAATATTGATTTGTATACCTTTACTACATTCATATAACTTATCGTCGATTAGTATACAAATGTCTATACTAATATATAAAGCTTTCGTTTTAAAAATAGTAAGATTAAAGCCTTAAATCAATAAAGAAAGGTTATTTAGCTAGATATAATCAAATAAAGGGTAAAAAGAACTTCAAATAAGACAGAATAAAGCTATAAAAGCTTAAAAAACTGAATAGAAAGAACAATATAGATATAATTAGATATAAAAAGAACAAATAAAGCATTAAAAGAAACTAAAAGAAATAAAACAGCTTAAATAAAAAAAATAAGAAGAAATAAACGAAATTTAACACTATAAAGCATATTAAAACATTATTTTAAGAAATAGAGCCATTAAAAGAACAGAAATCATACTTTACCGTCGAGAAACATCATCTTTCCTGAGTCAAAATCCTAATCATATCCTTTTTATCCCTTGCAGTCCTGAGCTTAATTGCTATGCTACTATCTATCTGCGCAGCCCAGCTACTGAAGTCATTCTTTCTTCCACTGCAATGAAATCTGAATGTTACAGGATCAATTTTCTTAAGAATATGCGCCATCTGATCGAGGTTTTTTATTACTGCGCCGTTTTTTAGCAGCAAAAATTTGTCTGGAGAAACATTCTGCACAAACCTCATCTCTTTCATTAGCTCCTTAAACTCGTCGATATTTTTTTGTATCTCATCTTCCTTATCCCCGAGAAGTTTTTCATCCTCCTCTAAAACTCGCTTTTGCATGCGCCAGGTTGTTTCAAGGTGCTCGAGCTGTCTTGCCTTATCTCTTATTTTTGCATCAAGCTCTCCGGATGTCAGACTAGGAGTTCCCTCTTCAGTTTTTTTCTTCTTTGAGGAATCCCAACTCTCCTTCATCCTCCTGAAAACATCCTCAGAAATAACACGTTCCCTGGCTTCACCATGCTCCTTAGCCATCTTTAAAACACTAGAGAAATAGCCTTCATGCTCCTCTGGCTTGAGAACCCCTTTTCTCTCAGGCATTGGAGCGGTTTGTGATGCGGCTTCTACTGGCTGTGCTGACTCTTCAACTGGTGCATCCACTGTAGGAAGCTCGTCGGGTGGACCTGCTTCCTCTGGTTTTGCTGCATCTGCAGGAGCAGCTGGTGCTGAATCCTCTGCAAGGGACGGCAGTTCATCTGGAACACTGTCCTTTGCCTCTTCTTTAGAGTCCTCTTTCTTGCCTAGCACACCAGAAATCAACTTCTTAACCATTAAACAAAAACCCCCTTTTTACTTAACTTTCATTCTTTTAATTTAAATAGTTTTGTTTTAATTTTCGAGTAAATAATCATAATTAAGTAATTAATTAATTATAAGCCATAATTAATCTTTTATAATAAAAAGCGCACCCCCCTCCACCTGTTTCCAAGCAGAGGGGGAGCGCAAATGCGATGAAAGCATAAATCAGGTTATTTCCACGTAAAACATAATGGTGTCCTGAGTGTTCGGTTCTACATACCTGCGAAGATTTGCAGGAATGCGCATCTCGTAATTGTAAATTCCATATGCGCCTGGTTTGTTATCTTCAATGACAGTTACGAAAACAAGATCTTGCGTTCCATCATATTCTCCAAAGTGCGCATCACTTGAATCCCATAATAAGCCGGTTACAAAGTCAGAACTGTTTGTTGAGTTTGTGATTGGTGTGTCGTTGACAAAGTTATCATAGATAGTGAAATTTGCAGTCTTGAGTACATTGCCTTCAAAAGTAAAAGTAGTGTTTAAGGAATCAGATCGATTTGTTGTATTAAGCGCGAGATCTGCTTCATCAAAGTCATCCATAGTTAAGTTGTAAGAAATGTTCCTGCTAAGAGCATAAAGATTTGCCCAGCTTATTGAGCTGTCTGCATCCACCATGAAGATGTTGCCTGTTGTGTTTGAAACATTCAACCATCTGAAAACACTAATGTTTCTTGATTCTTCAAGCATTATATTCTTAACAACGTCTCCATAAAAGGTCTGCCATAAAGGAACGTATATTGATTTGTTCGCTTCGTTGTTTGACTCATTTGTCTCTTGCAGGGTTCCATTATCAAGAGGCGGATCAGCAAGAACAGAAATATTGAACGTGCCTACTTGCACAGTCCAGGTTACATTTACAGTTTCATAACTATAACCAGATATATTTACAGATATGTTTTCTCCAATCTGAACCTGTTGTGGTAAATCCTCGAAGAATTGTACTGTTACATTATAAGCTGCCTTATCCCCTATATTATATATAGTAGCATTTATTGTTATGTTGTGGCCTTCTACAGGTGTTGCTGTGCTGAAATTAATGAGTGAAGAGTTAATCTGCAGATCAATGTAAGATATGTTGAATTTCCTTGTTTCAGAAGCCCTTTCATTTCCTATCAAGTCTGTACAGTTTATGCTGTAATTATGATTTCCATATTCTAGATTAAATGATTTGTTCTGTGTTTCACTCTGGTTTATAGTCTTGTTAGTGAATATTACTTCGTTGTCTACTATTATTGAACAATTACCAAAACCAAATTCATCGCTTACATTATAAACAAAGCGTACTGTTGTTGAATCATTTACAAAATTCTCCTCAGGCAGGATTAGTGTTATGTTTGGTGGTGTTACATCCACCCAGAAGATGAAAGTGCTACTTATTCCTCTATAGTTTCCTGAAGTATTATCATAGCAGGTCACATTCCATGTATGATTTCCATCAATAAGCTGTCCAACAGAGAAATTATTAACACCAAAATCAGGACTCATGTTTGTCTGGTTTAGTGATCCATTGAGATAAAGACTACAGTTCTCAAAACCAGTATGATCTGTTATATTATAGTTCAAAGTTAAATTATTCTGCCTGCCCAAGCTATCATTCAAGGGAGTCAGGAGAACAATCTCTGGTGGAGATGTGTCCTCAATTTCAATGTTGTATATTATTTTCTCGTTTTCTTTGTCAAAGTTCTCGCCATCAGACTGACAGCTTGCATTTGCTGTTATGTTAATAAAGCCAATGTCTAATGCAGTGATTTCCCAGCTTACAAGAACATTTTCACCAAGCGCCAGATCACCAAGCGATACAGTATCATCAGATATGTTTACAATTGATCTGTTATAGCTTAACCTTGCCTCACAATTTGTCCCAGAAGAACCACCTATAAGAGTTGCATTGAATGTTGCATTGAAACTTGAGCTTGTGTTCTGCACACTCTGATTAATCATTGTTGTGATATTAAGGCGTATCTCGCTTGGCCTTGTTGTGTTAAGAACAAGATTCATTGTTGTTGTAGTGCTTAGCAAAGTTGTTGTATTCCTGACATAATGGCTACTGTTCCATGCAGTCACAAATATTGTATCACCATCATCACCACTGATTGTAGTTGCATAAGAACCCATTAATGGAGGAATTGGTGGGGCATATACATATGTCAAAACATAGTCGCCGCCAATAGTGTTATTAACTGAAACATGTAGCCCATTCTCAGCACCAGAACCATTTGTGTGAAGAACTCTTCCGCGAACGTTGTGTGGTGTTGGAGGGTCAACAGCAATATACCAAGTCCTTGCTTCCTGGAACAGTCCTCCGGAATGACTTATCTCGGCTTTTCCAAGCTCATATAAATCAGGACTTACAAGAGGTGCCTGTGCTTCATAGCCAACAATAGATCTGTTAATCAGATTACTCCATGTCAAAACTCTATTATCTTCATTCTCTGTTACCTGTGCTCCTCCGCTATTTGTTATATTAAGGTTAACAGGTACTGTTTCAGATAATGTGAATGGAACAGATGAATATGAAACAATTCTTAGTTCTGAATAAAAGGGCCCTGACCAGGGATCAATGCTAACAGGAGCATCCCTTATGATGTCAAACTCATAGTAGCGCTTGACAACAAAATAGGACTCCATTGTATAGTTTGCTCTGCCTTTTGACCTAACAGTCATAGAGTAATTTCCTTCAAGCGACGTGTTTTCATAGCCTGCACTGTAGATTCCTTCCTCAATCTCTTGTATACTATTGTCTTCTGTTGAATAGCTTGTGATAATTCCCGCAGGACTTGTGACATTAAGCGCAAGACTTGCATTTCCAACAAGATAACCCTCAAGATCAAGAACAGCCATCAACATCTCTGCTGCTTCTCCAATATGATACATTGACTTGTTTGTATTTATTGTTGCCAGACCTGTCTCTGCAAACGCAGGGTCATACTGACTTATTGTTATGTTATATTGTTTACCAGGAACAATGTCCTGTATCTTTTTCCATGTGCCATTGCATCTCTGTTCTGAGAAAATCCATTCAGCGCACTTGTAGAGCTCTGTTCCCTTTGCAACTGATGTGAGTATTGCACTTTCAAAATCAAGTTTTTCAGGATCTATTGCAAATACCTCTTTCCATTTCTTTCCGCGCAGCGCAGGAATGTTTTCAGGTACATCATCTATGTTTAGTTCTGTCTTCTTTGATATGTCCAGTTTTTCAAACGCTATTTTCTTAATTGGATGTTCTTCTATCGAGAATTCAACATCAACCCTTGGTTGCGTAACCGCGATGGTCATTCCACTCTGCTTCTTAAAGAACTGCTTTCCAACTTTTATGTCTACACCAACTTTTTTCTTTGTCTTCTCCTTTATTACAATTTTTTCCTGCACTTGCTTGACAAGTTCAAAATTATCATCCCATTCTGCAGGCTCGCCCGTCTCATTAACTAAAAATTCACAAGAATCTATCTTTTGTTCACCAATTACAAGCTTTACTTCATATTCTCCGTAGTCTCTTGGTACAAAGAGTGTTGTTTCTTCAAGATCACCCATGTACCTGTACATACCAGTATCACATATGACTATAAGCTCTGTATCGCTGCTTACATTTCCAAGAATGATATTGACTGTTTCGCCAAGAGCATACGCTTTCTTATCTGTTTCCAGAGCTGAAACTACATTTACAACTAGCAAAAACATCAACATTGCTATTGCTATTGTTTTTCTCATTTGAGCTCCAGATAAAATGTTACATAATTGTAGTTGTTCGGCGCAACGTATTCACGAAGCCTTGCAGGTATCCTCATTTCGAAATCGTATATGCCATACGTGCCAACTGCATTGTGTATGTCTGTTATGAAAACAAGGTCTTCGTCTCCGTCATATTCTGTGCCTGCCGTATCACTGTTGTCCCAAAGAATTCCTGTAACAAACTCTGATGTGTTTGTAGAGTTCGCAACAGAAACATTGTTTATTGTTGTTAAGAATACATCAAAGGACGTCATGTTCCTTGGAACACTATTCGAAGTATATGTAAAATTGACAGAATCACTATTTACTGTTGTTGACATTGCTGTGTCTATTTCCTCAAAGTCATCCATGCTTCTGCTGCCTGAAACGGTTATTCCAATTGCAGTAAGGTTTGTCCATGTTACGCTGCTGTCTGCATCCGTAACAAGCACACTTCCAGAAAGTGTTGTCTCATTCCAGCTGAACACTGTCTTGTTTGAAGTCGCTTCAATTATCACAAGATCTCCTGTAATATTTCCAAATACAGTCTGCCAGGAAGAAACTGAAATATTTGTGCTTGCATTGTTGTTTGAATCATTTAATTCAAGAATATCTCCATCAGGATCCACTGCAACAAAGATCACATGGCTGCCAATAGACGGTTTCCATGTTACATTCGCGGATTCACTAGCACCCACACCAATTGTTTCTATAATCCGGTCTTCTTTTATCTGAGTTCCACCAGTTGCAGGATTGCCGTCAAAGAATCTTACAATGACACTCTCAGCTATAAGTCCTCCTATGTTTGTAACAGTAACATTAATTGAAACATTGCTGTCTTCTGTTGGATAAGAGGTGTTAAATGATATGTCATATGGCACTAAGTCAGGTGCATTGACAATAAACTCTATGGTTTCAGAAATATTTGTATTATTCAGGCTGTCCCAACAAGTTACATTCCATGAATGATTCCCTAGATCAAGGTTATCTATTGTCAGATTATAAGAAGAACCATTGGGTACAATAAAATTAGTCTCATTAATAAAATTGTTAAGCGTAAGGTTACATGTCAGATTTGGTGCAAGATTGTCAGTAGCAGTAAAGTTGAAAACCACATCATCAACACTGAAATTCTGTCCCTGCCATGGGTTGTGAATCTCTATAAATGGCTCTTTATTATCAATAAATATTGATTTCTTATTCGGACTTGCGCCTGTAAGGCCTGCTCCATCAGTACAATTTATGGA
Organism: bacterium; assembly: GCA_024206195.1. Next base: position 23,708 of record JAAGZO010000387.1, read on the forward strand.
CCAGTTGTACAAACCATCAGCAAGCTGCGGAGATACAATAGAATTCTCTTGTCCTTCGGTTATAGAAGAGCTTGAAACATTCAACCCGTCATTAAATATGAGCGTACAGTTACTTAGTGAACCAGAATTATCTGTTGGTGTGAAATAGAATGTCTGGTCCCTTGTTTTTGTCCAGTAATTATCTGGAGGATTTCCAAGAGTAACAACAGGAATCTCTGCAACAGTAAACTGCTTTGTTTCAGATACATTTGAATTGTTTGCAGTATCCCAACAGGTAACATTCCAGGAGAACAGGCCGTCATTGAATCCAGATATTTCATAAGGTTCTTCAATTCCGCCTGTTACAGAAATTGGACTTGTGTTATTAATCGATTGATTTATCGTAATATTACATGACAGAGATGTTGCCATGTTGTCTGTTGCATTAAAGATAAACTCTAAAGTTGACCGATCTGAAACATTTCCATCAGCTGGAGCAGATATATTAACATATGGCACTGTTTTATCAACATTAAGCGTATAAGGTGCTGTTGTTCCAGTAAAACCGCCTATGTCTGTACAGTTTACTGTCCAATTAATAATGCCCTCATCTATGCCTGTAACACTAAAGTTATTCTGTTCACCACCATCAATAGTTATGTTTGTCTGATTGATAACACCATCAATTATTAAACTACAGTTATCAACTCCAGAATAATCAAAAGGCGTGTAAACAAAGAGAACATTTCCATCACCATCCCAACTGTTGTTAGAAGGTGTATTAAGTGTTACAGTCGGTGGAGAATAGTCAATAATAAATGACCACGTGTCGGATATATTTGTGTTGTAAGCATCATCCCAACAGGTTACATTCCAGGAATAACGTCCTTGCGCCATATCACTAACAGTAACATTAACTGAAGTATCATTAAAAGAATCAATATATGTAACATTATCAATGCTATTTATTGTGAGGTTACATGTAATATTTGTGTCAATATTGTCAAATGCAGTAAAGTTAAAGTCAACTGTAGTGTAATTGATTATGACCTCATTAGCAGGAGATCTCAACTCTGTAGATGGTTTTGTAAGGTCAACATAGAAGGTCTTATCTGTTGCATTTCCAATGTTGCTTGATTGATCAATACAATTTACTGTCCAGTTGTATGTTCCCTCGCTAAAGGAATTCACAGTAAATGTATTCTCACCATTATTTACTGGCGAAAGATCTGTATCATTGACCTTGCCGTCTATTATCAGGCTACAGTTGGATAGTGAATTGCTTTCAGAGACATTATAATAGAACGTTATATCTTCTGTTTTAAGCCAACCCTCAGGTGGACCAAGTGCCACATCAGGTGGTATCAGATCAGGCAGCACATTGAAGAATGAGTAATCTACTCCATTATAATACTCAAATTTATTAGCAATACCAATTGCGGAATACCAACCGCTTTCCTGGTTAGCAGAACTCCAGTTTGCATAGAATGTTCCATTTTCATCAGTAACACCCGAACTTTTATTCATCAACTCTTGAACTGATCCAAGAGTCACATTAAGCGGTACGCTTACCTCACTGATTATATCAGTTATTTTCTGCGAGCTATTATTAGGAGAGAAAATCATCCACACTCTCAGATTATAACTTGTTCCAGCGGAAATTGTTGTCTCATCAAAATCAAAACCAACTGAATCAGATTCAGGAGGAGTGTCATATCCATCATTGTAAATAATTACTCCCTTGCTCTGCTCTGCGCCATTTTTCTTAAAGACTTCTGCGTAAACACTAACTGAACCCATTTCATTATATTCATTATACCATGAACTTGAGTAAACATTGTTTGCTCCAGCTGGCACCTTGTTATTATATTGGTGTGTCCTGTTCTGAACAGCAGATTGTGCATTGTTAATGTAATTTGTCCAGTCGCTATTATTACTCAACATGTAGGCAAACCACTCATTCATGTACTTAACAGATGGAGCAGATTCAGCTGAACCAAAGTATGCATAAAGATCTGCCATAACCCTTATTTCAGAATCAACAAACCAGATAGTGTAATTAATATCCGCCCTGGAATCTGCAACAGTTGTAATGTTTCCTGGCATGTTTATTCTGGTCATCACAGGGCCAGTTGTAACCTTCGTTGTGCTGTTAGCAAACATATAGTCATCAGCCCTTACAATAAACGGTGCAATAGCTGAATCAGGGTTAGTAAGAGTGCTATCATTGATAGTAATGTTCCATATACTACCAGAACCTGCATAACTAACATAATCGAAATTGTTAAACGCATTTCCTTCATTGAAACTCAAAGTAAAGGATTCATTCTCAAATGAAACAAACATCCTGGAAGCAGATGTAGAGCTTCCATCAAGCTCAACACTCTTTGCAGATCCAATAAGATTATAGGTTGGCTCTGCATAACCTGCTGCACTTTTTGAACTTGCAGTTGTCTCAAAGTAGATATAATAATCTCTGGTAGTATCCGCAGCAGTTGTAGAATTCAGAAGCCATACTACATCTCCATATGCATTAGCAGTAGCATCAAAGCTTTCTGAAGGATTAAACTGAGAAGCAACCTCAATTGTTCTGTTATCCGACCATTCTATCACTCTAACTGAATTTGAATCAAAAGTTGTTCCGCCTGCTCCAAGATCAATACCCAATATTGTTGTGAAGTTCACAGCTTGCTCTACAATCTTATTTGTTCTTTCTGCATCTGTGCTGTTTACAGTAACAGGAATCCTGTAACGCCAAGAACCATTCCACCATGGAACCGTGATGTTTCCTCTTACAACATCTAAACTAACTGTTGCATTTAATGGTAGTTCTGAAACCGTTGTTGCATTTAACGTCATATCAATCAGCGATCCCTGCTGGTAAGACAGATTGCCTGTTGAAACATTGAGCAGCATTCTATCAGGAAGTCTCACAGATAAATTAAAGATATAACTCGAACCTGTGTTTGGTTCCTCTGCATCGTCAGTACACTCAATGCTCCAGTTATAAGGTCCCTCATCGAGGTGAGGTACAACGAATAGTAGCTGTACACTTTCAGGTATATCATGTAATGTTTGGTTTGCTACATCATTTAACATGAGTGTACAATTCGAAACATTGGATGTGACATCTGTTGTATTGAAATAGAATTGCATATCCTGTGAAAGCGAACGAGTATTGTTCACAGGCAGCATCAGGTTAATCTGTGGTGGTGTTACATCGCTTCCAACATAAAGCACTCTTGAATCAGAGGATGCTAAATTAGGTGTTGATGCATTGTCAGTACAGTTTACTTCCCAGAGATAACCGCCATTATCAAAGCCAGTTACTAGAAATACCTGTGTAATGCCCTCTGTTATTGTAGTATTTGTCTGGTTTATTGTTCCATTGATAATAAAACTACAATTATCAACTTCTCCTCCAACATCATTAACACTGTAACTGAAAACAACACCTGGTGATGTGCTTAAGTGTTCATCATCCGGGCTTTCGAGATCAATCACAGGGCCTTCTGTGTCTGGTCCAATTACAAGGAATCGAATCTCAGAACTGTTCTGTAAAGGAACCTCTGAAGTATCAGTACAATTCACATTCCAGTCATAATGCCCAGTATAAATATCTAATATCTCAAAGGATACTTGTTCACCCAAAGGTGGCGAGTATGTTGTTTCATTTATTGTTCCGTTTATTATCAAGGAACAGTTTGCTATGTCAAGTGATGAAATAACAGAAAATGTGAAATTCACACCTCCGTCAAAGTCCTGTGAATTGTTCTCAGGAACATAAAGTGTTATTGCTGGCGGCTGATCAACAAGCATAACTGTTAGGTTCCTGACCTCTGAGGTATTCACATTAAAACTGTCAGCATCATCAGTACACCTTACACTCCAGTTATATGTTCCAGCAGACAATCCTGTTACTGAAAAGTTCTGAACAACATCCTTATCAACAGTAAAGTTTGTCTTTTGTATCGCGCCATCAAACAACAAAGAACAGTTGGTTATATTTGAGATAATGTCAGTTACATTATAGTTGAATATCACGTTTCCATCAGTATCCACTGAATTGTTTTCAGGTGTCATTAGATAAATTGCCGGAGGATTAGAATCAAGAGAAACATTCAAGACCCAGGTTTCAGATGAATTAATGTTTTCATAATCAGATCCGTCTGTACAATTGACCTTCCATTCATAAACACCATTTGTCATTCCTGTTACTGTAAAGTTTTGAGTTTCACCCTCTGTTATTGTAGTATTTGTCTGTTGTATCACATCATCAAAGATTAAGCTACAGTTCGCTATGTCAGAAATAACATCCGAAACAACATATTCAAACATCCTTACCCCATCTGTCTCGACCGTGTTATTTGATGGATTAATCAGATTGACTGCAGGAAGATCCTGATCAATGTGCACCTCAAAGGTCCATGTTGAACTGTTTCCTGTATTTGGAGGGAATGCAGTATCAGTACAATTCATACTCCATGTGTGAGTTCCGTTTGAAACACCAGGAACAAAAATCTCCTGCCCAGAAACACCCTCTTCAATGAAACTAGTGTTAGTCGTGTTAAGAACACCATCTAGTATTACAGTACAATTAGCTATGTCTGTTGCAAGGTCATCAACATAAAATCGGAATGTTACATTTCCATCAGTGTCTGCATAATAGTCATCGGGTGGGAACTGCAAGTAGATTTCAGGCGGTGTTTCATCCTGACCAATAGTCAGGTTCCAGATTTCAGAACCTCCAGTGTTTCCATTATCAGAATTATCACTACAATTAACCTGCCAGGTATAATCTCCGTCCTCCATATCGTCTACTGTGAAGTTAAGAGCCGTGTTTTCAGGAACATAAGTGGTATTTGTCTGGTTAATTGTTCCATTGATAATCAGGCTACAATTATTAAGTTCAGATGCAAAATCAGTTGCATTATACCAGAATAACACGTTTGGATTTACCAGCTGCCCATCATTTGGAGGATACATCAGACTAACATTCGGTGCTCCTATGTCAGTAGCCACAATAAATATTCTGGATTCAGATGTATTGCTCCAGTGATAGTCAGAATTATCTGTACATGTAACATTCCATGAATATTCTCCGAGATCAAAGCCTGTAACAGTGAAATTCTGCATGTGATTCTTGTCAACACTGGTATTTGTCTGATTCATTGTTCCGTTAATAAGCAGACTACAGTTTGCTATCTCTGAAATCGCATCACTCACATTAAATGTGAACGAAACATTTCCAGTTGTGCTTTGGTAATAATCTATTGGTCCTATTAGCTCAAAGGACGGCAGACCGAAATCATAAATAACAGTGAAGTTCCAGGTATTAGACACATTGGAATTTTCTGCTATTGAATCATCTGTACAGTTGATAAACCACTCATATTCCCCTTCATCAATGAAACTCAGATTAAAATCATAAGTGGATGCGTTAGTATACAAGCCTGTTCTTGAATCATTCAATACTCCATTTATGTAAAAGTCACAATCTGCTGTTGTAGCGTACTCATCCCAAAGCTCAAAGTAGAATGTAAGATTACCGTCTGTTTCATTATATCCATCTACAGGTGTTACCAAATCGATTGTAGGTGGATCCTCATCCAATGCAATCATGAAAGACCTTTCAGTAGCAGTTCCAACATTTGGAATAGGGTAATCATCAAGACATCTGACATTCCATCCATAGTTTGTGTTTTCCAAATCAGTTAATGAAAAGTTAAGAACAGTATCCTCTGTTATGTCATAATCTGTTTGATTATATGTTAGATTAATAACAAGTGTACAGTTTGAAACATATGATGCTGTGTCAGAAGTATTATAGAAGAATGTCATGTTGTTAACCTGGCTTATATTTTCATCCTCAGGCAACATTAAATTTACTACTGGTCCTGTAGCATCTGGTTCAAGCCTGAAGAAAGTATAAGCAAGTCCATCGTTGTATGAGTCTGATACAATACGTGAAATAGCAGAGTAGGAATCCTTATCCGGGCCTGTGCTGCTTGTGTCAAACTGGAAAAGACCATCATCTGCTGTGTCATTCTTTGATGAGTTCAACAAGGCATATGTTACTCCAATCTTATCTGCGGTGATAACTGCCTTGAAGTTGACAGTCATTGGTGCATAATCCAAAGCAAGATAACTTTGCTGAGCTATATTATTTGTATAATACATCTCATACCTTACACGAATCTGGTCTGTTGAATCGTCAATATATTGGGACCAGTCTGAAGTCACGCTCCAGGAGTCTGTTACAGCATTTTCATTGTCATTTGTTCTTAGATTACCAATGTCATCCCATTGGGTTAGGTCATAGTTATAAACCTCAACATCCTGGCTGCCCTGTGAACTGCCTTCAATAGGCTGTCCTCCATCACATTCTATAGGGTCATCGCCTTCACCGCTATGACAGTAAGTCAGGTTAAATGTAAGGTCATTTATTTCATCTTCTGATATCTCTATAGCTGTTATATCATATGTCAATTCCATATATGCGTGTACTGTTGACCACCAATTATTATCCCCAACATCCCAGTTATTGTCGTCTTCAACAAAGGTGTCTGTATAAACACCATTAGAATCATCATAAGTTCCTGTAAGAACACCGGCAGTTGCCAGATAAAAACCAGTGGTATTAGGCACATAATTATAGCTAGGATCTGATGCAGTCGGATTGTCATAATATGCAAAATAATTGTTTTCATGAACAGCACTTCCTGTAACTGTCCCATCAAATTTAATTGTACAGAAAGTTGAGTCATCACCAGCACTAACATAGAGCGGAATTTCAGTAAGATCCATTGAACTGTTCTCTACAACCCTTATCTCATCCAGGCATGTTGTGACATTGCCTGCAAGGCCTGTCACATTAACCTCAATTGATCTATCAGTTCTGGTAGTTCCAAATGTTTCATTAAGGTATATTGGCTTTCTTTGCGTCCATGAACTATTCCACCATCGCAGCGTTGTGTTTCCTTGTATAATGTCTGTTGTTACACTTACATTAACTGGAGCAGTAAGCTCATCCAGAACTTTAGTTGAAATATTTATTGATTTGTTGTACTTTGTTCCCCTTTCATAAAACACCTGTTCTGACTCAACAGTTATTGTTAGGTCTGACAGTACAACCACTGTGAAGTTCCTTGTCTCAGAGATGTTTTGGTTTACCTGGAAGGAATCATCAATACAAGTAACATTCCAGATCTGGTATCCATCTGTAAGTCCTGTAACACTGAATGTGTTTGTCGCACCTTCAGCAGGGTTTGTATGGAATCCTTTTATTGTATCATTAATCAGCAAAGTACAATTTGCAATGCCTGAAGATGCATCACTCACATTATATCTGAAATTAATATTTCCGCTTGTGAACTGGGCGCTAAAATCAGGGAACATCAGGTTTATCTGAGGATAATCCGTGTCTTCTATGATAGAAATATTCCTGGTTTCCGATTCCCCAACATTTTTATTACTTGAACCATCTGTACAGTTAAGAGTCCAGTTATACTGGCCAATTGGCATATCATAAAATGTAATGTTGTTATCATCATTGTTATAAGATTCTACTATATCCGAACCATTCTTTGTCTGGTTTATCTTTCCATTGACAATCAATGTACAGTTGTCTATTGCTGATAACTCATCATAAACACCGAAAAAGAAAACAACATCATTATTTGTTGACTCTGTATTGTTCTGCGGGTCTCCAAGGAATATCTCAGGTGCGATATCATCTGCACCAACCATGAAATCCTGTGTTGCTGACTGGCCAAAGTTTTCATCTGTTGAATTATCATAACAATCAACCCTCCAGTCGTGTACTCCAAGTGAAAAGCCACCAACTGTAAAGTTCTGCTCTGTCTCTTCTTCAATCACATTGTCTGAGTCCTCAAAACTGTTATCTATGTAGATGCTACAATTGGTTATATTTGAAACAATGTCTGTGACATTATACTTAAACGTGATAGTGGTCGGCAATCCGTCTTCCCCTTCAAATGGCTCCATCAGATATACTAGCGGGCCAGACTGATCTGTTGCATAGAACGATGTTGAGATATTTGATATATCATTGTCTGTGTCATTACAAAAGAACATTAGGGTGTGGTTAAATACAGATGTGTTACTAGTGAATCCATAGAAATGAACTGAAGAATCATTCTGCATTGTAACATTTGCACCACCATCAAGACTATAACCACACCAACCTCCACTTGGATACGAAACATAATTCAAGGAAACATTTGCCCAGAAATTTGTTGCATCAACAACAGAATTGTTAATAGGGCTTTCAACTGCCAATCTTAAATAATCAATTTCAAAGTTATAGCTGTCATTAACATGTGATTCGTCTACATTCTGTACAGGACCTGCACCATCCCAAATATCTGAATAGACCTTATATGTGCCCAAAGGAAGAGATCCAGTATTCCAGATTGCGTTGAGCGTTGAAAGATTTAAGGTATCGTTAGAATCAATTGTTTTCTCCTGATTATAGAAAGTAGAAACAACATCATGAGTTGAGTTTATAATCTGAATACGCAGGGTGTTGGTCATCTCCAAATAAGGGTTATAGTTAGAAGCCTTTGAAGGTGTATTTACCTGAATATAAACTCCTGACCAATCTATTTGATCATCCTCCTCCAAATCGATAGCCCTAAGCTGTATTTTCCTGTTATTTGAATTATTCCATGCCTGCATTATTGTCTTGTTTGAAATTTTTATGGAACAATTATGCAAGAAGTTTCCATCAGTGCCATAAGCACTCTTTAGTTCACAATTTGTTTGAGAGCCAAATTCAACTCCGTCATAAATCGAGACAACAATATCAGGATATGCAGCACCTAATCCTACAGAGCCAGTGGCATTATAAAGAGTAGTCTCTACTTTTATTTCTACATCAGCAACCTTTGTGAAATTACTGCCAGTTGTAGAGTAATTTATAGGATCAGAATCCTTCTGTACTGGTATGGTTGCTGTGACATTGATATCATCAACATATGCATAATCAGCCCACCAGTCAAAACCAGTATCGCTCTGAAGCCTGAATCTTACCCTGAAATCATCAAGATTCTCAGCAGCATCCGGCAATAGCACTTCTTCATCAGACCATCCCCCACCAGAAGCGTACAGCTCTTCAACAGAGTTCCAGTCTGCTCCGTCATACCACTCAATATATAACATGTCGTTGTCTTCACAACTAACAAGATTTCTTGAATATTTGAACCATATATCTGAATAATCTGTTGTTAGTGTAGTGTTTTCCATCCAGGAAACAAAAGCCACCCACCAATTGTTATAGAGTCTTGCACCAAAAGAACCTGTTCTTGCATAAGCTCCACCAACAGACACGTCCTCAAGTGTTTTCCATTGATTTAGGTTTCCACTCTCAAAATCTTCTGCAAACAAACTAAGATTATGCGCAGGTATCACCACTACGGACTGGGAACCACTCTCCAAGTCGTCTGAGAAGTGATAAGAATAAGGAAACAACTCAACATTTTCTTCCTGTTTATAGCTGTCTTTTATTGTCTGGACACTCATAACCATGCTTGCGAAACTTGCTTGGAACGTGTCAACCTCAGTCTGGTTTGAAACACCGCTAACAGCATCATCAGCCCACACATAATATGAGTAGCTTCCATTCACAGTTGTCTCTGTAAAATTATGTGTATATAGATCCCCGGATGAATACTCCATTGGATAACTATAGTTTGTTCCATTAGGATTTGTAATGTTAAGTATCACTGATCCTATTCCACTGTCATCAGTTACATTGGCTGTGAAAAAAGTTGATCTGCCTACAATAATCTGCGGAGGATTATTGCTAACCTCGTTAATAAGAGGTGGATCAATATCAAAAGTAGTAGGATAAACATCAAGTACCTCTGTTTTTTCATATTCTGAGGACTGAAAATAATAATTTGGCAAATCCTCAGTTAAATTACATGTGAAAGTGTACTGTGTTGGTTCTCCAGGAGTATCTGTTGTGTCATCATAGTGCCAGATTGCCCAACCATCTGAATTAGAATAATTATGACCCAAGTATGTATCGTCAATATAGAATGTGACATTGTAATTTGGTATTGCGAAGTTTGAGTGCCTGTCAGTGACTCTACATGAGAACGTTGTGTTTGTGTACTTATGAATAACTGATGGAACCAAAAGACGCTCAGGAATAACTGCATAGCCATACACATAGAAATATGTTGGAGGAGTTGTATTTGAAAAGAGATTATAAACATCCTGAACATGCAACGCAGTCACATTGACTATGCCAACTTTAAACTCATTTCCTAGGCTTAGATTTAGTGTATAGTTTACATAATCAATACCAATATCAGTATCAGTGTAATTAAAGAAAGAACCATTTCCATTGTGTTCGAACTTTGCTGAACTGAGGTTTTCAGACCAGCGTGTTTCCAGCAGCAGCTTTTCAGCCCTTGTTGCATTATAACCATCCTCAATAACCTCATTATCAGGGTTCTTGATTGTCCAATAATAAAAGTGTGGTGGAACCTGATATTCAAGGGTTAATAGTGGCGGATCATATGTTGCACCACTGTCAGCACCATCAGCAACACTTGTATCCCAACTAACTCTGTTGTCATTTTCAAACGAGATGTCTACAAACTTAAAGGTGATCTCATCATCAAGTTCGTTTTCAAATGTCAGGTCATTATCAACTACATCAACAACCACAACCTCATCATTTTCATTGTAATCCTCATATGGTATTGCGGTCTGCAGGCGAGTCTGACATGCCTCAACATCATCATAATCTGCTGTTGAACTGTTGTCAAACCAGTCACAGGCAGTTCCATTCAGGACGAAAACGTGTATTTCTCCTGGAGTTCCCTGTAATTCCTGCCTTCTTAAAACAATTACAGAATATGTTACATTGATGTTTTGCGGGACTGCTGTAAGATTAAAACCAACAATAGACAAATATTCATCATCACTATTCTCACCTACATAAATGTCATCGTCATGCTGCGTCGGGTTCCAGTTGTTTTCATCAAGCTGGTTGTGGCGCGCCCATCCGTCTGCCATTATATCTCCGATTGAAGAATACCATGTTGGCTGAAGGAAAATAAAATCAGTAGCCCATATAGCAGTATAACCAGGCGGAATGCATGTTACATTCCAGCTCTGGTATCCAGAGCCGCCAGCAGTCTGATTTGTCTCGTATAACTTCGAAGTAGTATTATAGTCCATGTACGCAGGAACACCATCTGTCATGTCAAAGAGACATGTTGCATCACTGATTGGTGTTCCATTATACTCTGAAAGATTTGTATAGAAAAACGCATTATCTCCCGGATCAAGGTCATAACTCCCTCCTTTAGGGTCAGTTGAATCCCAGATCTCCAAACCAATATAGATTGCACCAGCATATCCTGAGAATTCCTCTACATCAAACCAAAATGAATCACCATCCTCTCCATAATTAGGCATTGAAGATGCAGGATTTACACAAGTCCATTCTGTACAGTTTACTGTAGTGAAATCCCAGTTTTCACAGTGACATATCCTGCTAACATCAATATCCTTTTTAGGAATCTTCAGATAACCGCTTGCGTAATCAAAGGAATCATTTAGAGTGAAGATTGGTGTAACAGTATCCATTCTATACTCTGTTGGAAGGAACTGTAAAAAGCCTGAGTAGTTCTGCACAAATTGTGTCAGAAATGATACTTTTTCAGGAATCCTGGCATCAAATATCTTTGCAGTCAGGTTCTCGCCCTGCATTGGAGCATTGATTGTGATATTGTATGGTCCAGACTTACCAACAAAGATTTCAAGTGAATCCTCTGTATCACTCAGTGTTTTAGCAGAAAGTAAACCAGCACCATCATAAATATCAATTGATGAATTATAGTATACTCCTTTTGTACCATTAAGTACTGATATGTTCAGTATGAAATAGATTCCAATCGTACGGTCATCTGTTATGTTAGTGCCAACATAGCTACTGTAATTAGTAGACTCATATATTGCAAAGAAATCCCAGAAAGAATCTACGTCACCTGTTGCATTAACAGTCCAGGAAACAGTACAATTGTCACCACCATCCATGTCACCCAAACAACTTGTTTCAGAATAATTCCTAGGATTTCCGTTTGTTGTAAAGAATGGCACTCCTGCACCAGGAGGAATAACGCCCTTTGATAGTTCAGGACTGAATGTAACATATCTTGCCTGGTTTGCAACCAACTGATAACTCTGGTTAATCCAGTCAGCACTCCTGGACTCATTTGAAACACGCACTTCATCAATAACACCATCAACAAAATCACCAATTGTAAGATTCTCATTATTTGTAACAATAGACATATTTACAAATTTCTCACCGGTCATAACACCATCAATATACATTCTTTCGTGTGTTTCGTTATATGTCATAACAACATGATGCCATGATGCGCCATCATATAGTCCTGGTGCTTTTCCATAAACAGTTCTGTTGTTAATATAACCCCAAGTATAATTTCCTGCACCAATACCCAGATGATACGCTGATTCTCCTTTTCCAACAAGAGTTGATGAAACATTGTAAGTTATATTAAGGAAAATCTGAGAACTATAAACAGGATTCAAGAAAGTAGGCTTCAAATCAATACCATAATAATAATCCTTAAGATCATTCCAAGTCCACAAATCCCTGAAACTTGTAATATCCTGCGTTTTATAACCACTAGCAACCCAAGTCCAAGGAATAGACCATGCAGTACCATAATGCATAGAGCCATCATAAAAAACAGGCCTTGCGCCACTTGTAGGACCTAAAAACGCTGCAACAACCGCATGCATAGTAACATTAGCCACACTACCTCCAGGATAATCACTGGAAGTAAGATTAGGATAATAAAGATCATACAACCATGTAAGATCACCATCATTCTGCGTTATATAGGTAGTACCCTCATCACATATCTCTTCATCAAGAACCAAGGCGTGCTTACTCCCACCAGGAGTTTCAGCAGGTATATTCGTAACATAATCATCAAGGGGCCTTATTACATACTTTTCATCAGCATTGTATGTTCCTTTATATGAATCTCCCTTAACCCAGGCTTCTAGTGTTACCTGTTTATCAAAGTCTATAAAACTTGAATCAGAGATATTAATGTGATCATCCAGGCCATCAAAGCTCTGTCCAGCACCCATTAGACCAGCTATCTGCGCTGGCTCACCAATATCCTTCTTCAGACCATCCTTAAAATAAGATGTACTGTCATCTATGGAAATATTAGTTGGTCCATCATCAAGGTGTTGAACCATTTTGTATGTAAAATCCCAAACAGCTTCAACATTTTCTCCTGATGGTTCGTTTGGATTTGCATAGTACATACAAATAGAAACATTTTCATTTGCTGGCAGCGTAGGAATCCTTATCCAAACCTCTCCATGTTCTGTTGTATAGTTTCCTATTTCATAATCCATCTCATCTCCCCCGTTGTTACAGGGCTCATCCAGGAATCTTAAATCCTGCAGATCATGCTGCATGATCGGCTCTATTGAGATGTTCAAGAAAACAGGGAAATTTGTCAGAGTTGATGATACAACACTGGTTATGTTAATATTCTTTCTTCTAGACCACGATGTATTCCACCAGTTCAATGGATCTAAGGTTGCCTGAATATATCCGCACTCTCCACCTGTACAGTTTATCTCTGAAATGAATTCGAATAACTCACCCTGAGAAACATTAAGGTTCTTTGTTGGGAGAATTACAGCAGATGTCAGGTTTCCCCAGGGAATAGACCAATTAAAATAGTAATTATCACTTAAAGAATAACTATCCCAACAAGTGACATTTAAAGAGAAATAACCAGAATCATTGATAGTAAGATTAGAATTATCGTAAATCCACCATACACTTTCATTAGATGTTGCGTTGGCGTTAAAATAAGAAAAGTTGTCAGGGCTGTTAGATAGATTAAAAGATACATTTGACACTATATTAAATATGTCTTCACTTACACAATTAACCCTTACAGCTGACAGATTGTCCCAATATTTCATAGTAGTACAATCCACCCAAGCATCATTTAATTCACACTGAACATCATTAATCGTTGGGCCTTCCGGCTTATAAATAGTAAGCATTATCATAGGAGAATTATTAAAAATCCCATATGGTGTGTAGTTCATGGACTCATAGATAACAAAGAAGTCCCATGTTGTACCTGGATTGCCTGTTACAGTAACATCCCATGATTGAGTACAGCTACTGCCATTCTGCATATTACCCAAACAAGGCGATCCAGTATAATCTCTAGGATTCTGATCTGTTGTAAAGAATGGTTCTCCTGAATCCTCAGGTATTATGCCCTTTGATCGTTCTGGGCTGAAGGAAACATAAAGTGACTGATTTGCAACCAAAGTGTAACTCTGGTTAACCCAGTCTGAGCTTCGCGATACATTAGATACACGCACTTCATCAATAATACCATCAAAATAATCACCAAGTGTCAAATTATTATCATTCGTAGCAATAGACTCGCCAACATTGATCTCAGTAGCCAAAACACCATCAACATACAGCCTTTCATGAGTGCTGTTATAGGTCATAACCAAATGATGCCATTTGTCTCCATAAATGTCATAAGCATCTCCATACGCAGCATTATTATTAACATAACCCCAGGTTTGATTATTATTTGAAATACCCAACTGATAAAAGCCCTCTCCCTTTCCAACAATTGTCGAAGAAACATTGTAAGTCATATTAAGGAACAGCTGAGTACAATAAATCACATTCAAAAAAGTAGGCTTCAGATCTACGCCATAATAATAATCCCTCAAATCATTCCAAGCCCACGAATCCCTGAAAGTTGTAATATCCTGTGTATGTTCGTCATCACCACCGCCCCATCCAGTCGTAATCCACCATGCAGTACCATAATGCATTTCGTTATCATAAAAAACAGGCCTTCCACCATTTGTAGCACCTATGCCCGAAACAATAACTCCTCTCATGTGTACTTCTGCTATGCTTCCACCAGGATAATCAGTAGTATTAAAATTTGGATGGTATAAGTCATATAACCATGTAAGACCACCATCATTCTGCCTTAGGTGAGTAACAGCATTATCCTTTGTTTCTTCATCAACAGCAAGCGCATGCTTTGTTTCTCCAATAACAACAGGTATATTTATATCATAATCATCAATAGGCCTTATCACAAACATCTCATCAGCATTGTATGTTTCTTTGAATGCATCACCCTTAACCCATGCCTCCAAAGTGACCTCTTCAGTAACATCAAACTCTGTTGAATCAGAGATATTAATGAAATCAGTTCCATCAAAATTCTGTCCATGACCTAATAAAGAATTTACCTGCGCTGGCGAGCCACTACCTTTCTTTACACCATCCTTATCATAAGCTGTACTGTCATTAATGTAGGAATCACCAGCTCCAGCGTCATCAAGGTGCTGTACCATAACATAATTAGGGTCCCAGACCGCAGTACGGTTCTGCCCTGAAGCTTCAGTTGGATTGCCATAATACATACAGATTGTTGTTATTTCTCCAGGCGACATATGAGGAAAATTAACCCAAAGATATGCATATGAAGATGTGTAGTTGTCCAACTCATAATACAACTCATCACCACCATTATTACAGCTCGCATTCAAAAACCTCAGATCACCAAAGTCAGTCTGCATACGAGGCTCAAGAGAAATATTCAAGAAAACTGGAAAATTTTCTAAATCAGAAGAAGCAACGCTTGTTACATTAATGTCCTTTCTCCTTGACCACGATGTATTCCACCAGTTAATAGGATCCAAAGATGCATTAATATATCCGCACTCTCCACCTGTACAATTCACTTGCGAAGAAAACGAGAAAATCTGACCCACACTTACATTCCCAGGAATATCCGACGCATCAACCAGTGCTGAAGAAAGGTTTCCCCATGCAATGGTCCAGTTGGAAGAATTAAAACTAGCCTTTGATGTAGTATCCCAACATGTAACGTTCAACCAATACTCACCAGAATCATTAATCACAGCATCAGAGATATCATAAACCCACCAGTTGGTATCATTATGGGTTGCATTGGTATTAATATAATATTTATTATCCGGAACATTAAAAAATTCAAACGACATATTACTTATGTTATGCATATAGTCCCCACCAGTACACTCAACTCTGACAGCAAGTAACGTGTCTGAATATAACATATCCTCACAGTCCACCCAACCTTCACCAGCTAACTCACACTCAAATTTGCTAACAACTGGAGGTGGAAAAGTATGGTTTATTATAAGATCTGTCCTGTTTGTTGCCCAGGATGAATTTCCTAGGTGATCATACGCCAGACAATTCCAGGTGTAGTTTCCATTTGACAGACTTCGTGTCCAGTTGCAGGAGCCGCTCCTTTGTTCCGGAGGAATAAGACAAGTGCCATTAAGTGCAAAGTTTTCAGTTTCATTGTCAGTCAAATAAAGCGAAATATTTGTTGCATTGGTATCCAAAACACTACAATTAAAATCTACTATGGCAGGATCATATGTGCCATTCCAATACCCTTCTGCAGGATCTTCTAATGTGACCAATGGAGGTCCTGCATCTATTGCAGCTGCAAATATAACATCAATAAATGGAGGAAGATATTTTGCTTCTTCTGTAGTAAAGTGCATTGTTACCTGGTGTGTGTGAGGCCGAGCAGCTACAGATCTGGATCCAGCTGCTAAACAACCAGGGTTAAGAAGAGTTCCTGATGAAGTTGTATGATCTGTATCATCATGAGGATGATAATCACTCCCGCCCATGTCACCATAACTATCAGTTCCATAGAGGAATCTTCCTGAGAAATCCTCATCCTCATCAGACAAAACATCCCATGTTGTTGATGAAGGTGTTACATTGAACATTGCAATCATTCCATTTGGTGCACCAGGGATTATTGTTTCAATATCTGCCTCTGCAAGAACAACACCTAAATATGGCGGCCTTCGGTCTTCTATGCTTGTTGTGCCTGATACTGTGTGCAAGTGATTTGGATTTGAACATTGATTTCCCCACCATGAACATGCAGCATATGAAGTTGTTGCAGAAAATGATGCTGAAAATGAGTGCGCTTCATTGTTAGAACCAAAGGTTGCTGCAGACCCATTTCCAAATAAGAAATAATCATCCTGGTCTGAATACCTTGTCCAGCCTTCAGGCAGTGTTGATGTATTGAAGATTGCTATTGCACCCGCAGGTACTGTGTCAGGAATCCCATTATCATACACAATTACCTTAAGGGCTCTGGATTGAGGCGTGTTCATTGTAGTAGACACAGAAGGACTATGCATAGCGTGTGTGTGAGTCGGTCCACCCTTGTTTTGACCGCCAGCATTCCTTATAACTGTAGCCGGTGCTTGCATGTCAGTCATTGACATTGTGTGAGTGTGGTGCATTGTTCCGCCTGTATTTCCATAAGTATCATTTCCTCGTATGTACGTGTTGTAAAAAGGATCTCCTGAAGTGCATGAGACACATGTCCAACCGTCTGGAGTTGCTTCTGATGCTTCAAAGAAAATCATAAATCCGCCTTCAAACGGAGGATCAATTGCCAAGAACCAAGGCCTTGCTTCTGTAAATGTTTGTGAATTGTAAGTTACATAAGAAGGACCAAGCTCATATAATTCTGGTGTTACTTGCGGTGGCTGAGCAGAATAACTAACAATTGAATTATTTTCCAGATTTGACCATGTCAGTATTTTCTTTTCATCCACTTCACTAACTGAAGCACCTCCTAAATCTGAAATTGTAAAGCTGGCAGGCAGAACCTCGCTGAAATCAAAAACAGATGAATTTGTAAAAGAAACAATCTGTATTGATGAATCAAAGGGTCCTTTCCCAGGATCCATTGTAACTGGTGTTGTTCTTAGAATATCAAATTCATAGTAGCTCTTTACAGAAAAGTATGACTGCATTGCATTGTCAACATTATCTCCTACTGCCTTTACAAACAAATTGTAGTTTCCTTCTAAAGCAGTCTCTGAAAATGTTGCTTCGTATATGCCGCGATCTGTCTCAACAATACTTCCCAATGATGTTGAATATTGTCTTTTCTGGCCATCAGGCATTGTAATCTCCAGATCAACAGCTGCTCCATCTACAAGATGCCCTCCTGTATCAAGAACAACCATTACAATCTCTGCTGCTTCATTTGGCCTGTAGATGGATTTTTTTGTGTTTACTGTTGCAACACCAGTCTCAGCATAACCAGGGTCTTCTGCTGTTAAAACAAAATCATATTCCTGTCCAGGTGTGATATCCATTACTTTCTTCCACTCCCCTGTACATATCTGCTGTTCAAAATTCCAGTCCTTACATTTGTACAGCTCTGTTCCCTGCGCAACAACACTCACTGTCGCGTTTGTAAAACTAAGAGCTGTTGGGTCAACTGAATATGCATTCACAATATTTTTGCTTTCAATATCAACAGTTGCTTCATTGACATCACTCAGACCAAGCTCAATATTTCCTGAAAAGTTTAATTCCCTGAAATTTATTCTTTTTATTGAAACATCCTCTGGGATGATCTCAATATCATAGGTTCCTATCGGTACCTCTTCTGGTTTAGGTAATGACACAATACCCATTTCATGCAGATCTTTAGGCATTTCATCGTGAATCTCTTTCACAAGAACATCATCCCTATAAAATCTAACCATAGAGTGCAACTTCTGTTTTCTGTGGTCTTTTATGTTTAGAAATACGCTTGTCTTGGTTTCATTTGTTATGTTAAGAGTTACATTAACAGGAAGTGTTTCATTCAGCGTTACGTTCACAGGCAGAGTTTCATTAATAGTTACATTTGCAGGAAGCGTAACATTCACAGGCTCAGTCACATTAATTGTGACATTCGTTGGAATAACTGGCGCTGTTATGTTTCTTGCAAAAACCTTTTCAACAATCTCTGCTGCACTAAGTCCCCAGTTGAACAATGTTTCATCAGTTGCTATCTGCTCTCCTGCAGCAGCCAGCGTAACAAGATTATACACATCTGCCTCTATGTTCTCATTTGCATTTATTCTCACTAAGAATTTGTCGTATTCAACTGATTCTATGGTAAGATTGAAGTTTTCATTTTCTTCTTCTCCTTCAACATATGCGGTTATCTGCTCTACAACTGATTGCTTAAGCGCCTGTCCAAATATGTCTCTTTCACCCTCTATTTTTCCAGTGAAGTCAACCTCTATAAGAACCGGTTCTTCCAGTGCAAAAGAATAATCAAGATAATTAGAAATATTTATTTCCTCAATAGTCTCGTTTATTTCCTCTGTTTCATTTATTACATCAACAACTGCATCCCATTTAAAGTCCTGTGTTTTGCTGAATATTTCGTCATCTGCCTTTACCTCAACATACAATGTGTATATGTCTGGCTCTATTCTTGGATTGCTCTTCACTAAAACAGAAAAACTGTCAGTTCCAATATGATCTATCATAAGCTGGAAATTGTCGTTTTCTTTCTGTCCAAGAATATAAGCTCGTACTTCATCTATTGGAGACATTCCAAAGAGTTTTTCAAGAATATTCTTTGTTCCTTCAACATCTTCTGAGAAATCAAAATCAAAGGAAACATCTTCTGAAAGAGTGAAAACATGTTCAATTTCTTCCTCTTCCTCAACCGGCTCTGGCTCCGCAAGCTTTCCAACAACAAAACTAGAAGTGGCAACTGTTTCCTCTTCCTTGTTGAGCAATATTGTGTAGTTACCATCTTCACTGACTGTTAACATTATAGGGCTTTCAATAAGCCCAAGGTACTGGTAAGAGCTTTTTTCAGAAAGTATCAAAAGACTGTAGTTGCCATCATCAGGAATTTCAAGCAAAACCTCCACTAGATCCCCTATTTCATACTGCTTTTTGTCTGTTGTTAATGAAGCATTCATTTTTGGCTTCTCTATCTCACCGCCAACAGTGAAGCTTGCAGTCTCTGTAATATTCAGCCTATCTGTTACTGAAACAAGATAGCTTCCTTCAAGCTTTGGCTTGAACTCCAAAGGAATAGCTGGTTTTCCAAGGAAATTGTATGACTTGTTTTCTACAGAAACAACAATTCTGTAGTTCTCATTAACAGGATCTATGTAAATCAGAACTGTTTCACCAAATGCATATTTTTCTTTGTCTGTATAAACTGAGAAAGAACTGGTTTTTTTATTTACAGTGAAATTAGCAGCACAAATGATAGTATCATTTGTTGAATTAATCAGCTGCGCAGTGTAATTGCCTGCTTTTTTTGTTTGAAAACTTAAATTTCCTTGAACTTCAAGATATTTGGAGACATTATTTCCAGAAAAAATAGCGAGCTCTGTTCCTGAAACATTTTTCAGGCCAACAGATACCAGTACATCATCACCTATTGTGTAACTTTGTTTATCTGTTTCAATACAGTTTGGACTATCATAAAGAGCATCCGCTACACCAAACTCACTACTCACCCCTATAATAGCTACAGCCACTATTAGGCTGACTATCCAAACTCCTTCTTTCATCGCATTTGCGCTAAGCTTATACAGCTCGTTACGCTCTCATCTGAACAAATTAATCAAATAAACATGAATTATTACTTCTTCTTGAATTTGCTAAAGAGTCCCTTTTTCTCAACCTGTTCTTCCTTAGGCTCTTCACCAGGCTCCTTAAGCTTCTCAACCTTTTTCTCAGGAAGCTTCTTTGCCTCTGCTGTCAACAGGTTGAAGTATTTGTCAAGATCCGGCGTCTTCTTTGCCAGCATCTCAAAACCAACCAAAAGTTTGTTTATTCTGTCAAATTTCTCTTTTGAATAATCATCAAACTCAGCTTTCATCTTTTCAAAGCGTTTATTCGTGAGTGTGACAACATTTCCTGCGCGTTCTTCAAAATCATTGACTTTTATCAGAAGATTCTCAACATCCTTTTTCTCTGCAACCTCACCCATCTTAATCTTAATAGAATCAACATCAGAAACCAGAATCTTTGACGTCTTATCCAGGTCTATAATCAGGTCCTGTGATCTTGCAAGTCCGCTTAGTCCTTTTTGCATCTCAGAAAATATGGTTTCAACCTTGTCAGCATGCCTTTCAACAGTTGCCTTGACTTGTTGTATGCTCATCAGCTCCTTCTTTGTTTCCTGGCTCAGCTTTACAACCTCTTCCAGGCCTTTGAAGGTTGTCATCTTGTTACGCATATCTTTGAGCTCTGCAATTGCATTCTTCAGTATTGCCTCGTTGCTCTCGAGGTTTGCTCTCAGTGCTTCAACCTTTCCGTCCTGTTTTCTTAGTTCTATCATCAGCTTGTCAGGCTGTATTGTCTGGACAAGGTCTATTGCCTGTGTAGCTTTTGCTTCCATGTGCTGTGAAGCTCTATCACGATCTATAATCATGGCTCTTAGCTCTCCAATCTGCTCATTTATTCTTGTAAAGCGTTCTGTAGCTGCTTTTTGCAGTTCATAGAATGAGGTAAATTGTGCTTTCAGTTTTTCAACATCAGCCACTGCCTGCCCAAGTGATAAGTCATCCCCACCACTATTGCCACTACTGGTGTCTTGGCTTTTTTCAGGTTCTTCTGCCTGCTGTGGCTCAGTTTCTTCCTCTGACTTCTCCTCTTTTTTCTTTCTCCCGAACATTCACTACCCCTTTTTCATTAGACCCTTCTGGATCTCAACACAGTCGCTAAACACTTGCTTTTTCATATCTGAAGGAAGCTTTGTGTATTCTTGCTGTATTTCTGTGTAAACTGCGTGCGCTTCTGCTGTTTTTCCTGATTCCAGAAGCGATGTTGCCGTAGTTATGAGCGCCTGAAACTGCTCAAATCCCCCTTTACCACTGGTTCTTTCTTCGTTTTCTGCATTTTTAAAGCTTTCTTTTTTATACTCACCCATTTCCGCATTGGCATCCTGCAACATTAAACGAACTTTTTCAATATCTTTTGCTTCGCCTGTTGCCTTGACCATCAAAATCTTGGATGGTATGTTCATAACAAGCATTTCTGCTATCTTTGTATCTACTCCAGCCTTTCTTGCCTGGCTTATAGTATCCTTTATCTCTTTCAGCTCTGCATTCAAGATTTCTATTGTTCCTTTATCCATCATTTTTGCGTTAGTGCTGACTGCAGCTCAACACAACCTCTCACAACCTGAGCCTTTTGCTCTTTTGACAGGTTTTTGTATAAACCCATGACCTTTGAATATGTCTCCTTTGCCTTTTGCTTGTCACCCTTTCCAATATAGCCATACGCCTCTTCGATCATCTTTGCTACAGTCTCCATTTCATTCCTTGAAGGCACATCAGCTTCGTTTGGAGCTTCCTTTTTTGGTTCAGCAGGTTTTTCCTCTTTTGGTTTCTCTTTCTTTTTCGCTTTTTTTGCAGCAACTGCCTCTTCTGCAAGCTCTTCCTCTGTTACTCTTCTCTTCACCATCTGCTTTGGCTTCTTTCCAAGCTTTTTCCATTGATCGTCTATTCTTGGTGTTAAGCCCTCAAGATAGATGTTTACCATGTTGAAGCTTCCTGACTTTATCTTGTCCTTTGCCAGCTTTAATTCAAGCTTGAGGTCAAATGTATCTATGCCCAGCTTCTCAAGCTGGTCTATCTGGAATTCAATCTCATCAATTATTCCATTGAACTTGTTGTAGTTCTGCAGTTCTTCTTCTCCAATCCTCTGCACACCGTGGAACACTGGTCTGAATGAAACAAAGTATGGCTTTCCGCGGTTGTATGCTGCGTTCTCAACCATTCCTGTTCCAACTGATGCCTTAACAACAGATTTCAGTATATCTTCACCATATTCCTCTTTTATTCTCGCAATATCTCCCTCATCCCTTGTTCTCAGCTGTATCTCTGTGTTGATGTTTGCCTTTACCTCTCCAGTAAAGTCGCTCAATACTTGACTTACAAGTATCAGTCCTACTCCCCATTTTCTGAACTCTCTTGTTGCCCTTTCAACCTGGATAAAGACCTTACCGCTTCCTCCAAACCTTGGAAGCAATGAATGAATACCGTCGTATACCATGACAAACTTGAGCTGTTTTTCCTCAGGAAGGTTTGCGTGGAAAATCTCTCTGATTGTGTTTGCAACAAAGATTTCAACCTGCGGTGTGCTTAGCTTGTTTGTTACAAATACATTTATCTCTCCTGCCTTCATGAATTTCTTGATATCCAAAAGTTCGTATGCATCTGTAACTTGGTAGACGTTTCCATTGAAACTCTTTGTTTCTGATGTTTTCATTCCAAACTTACCATAAGTTGCAAGTAGCTTTTTGTCCTGACATTTTCTTAAGAATCCTGTCCACTGACCCGTTGGATCAAATACAATAACTGCCGCACCTTTCATAAGTGCCTCTTCAACAAGAACCTGCGCAGCTATTGTTTTTCCACTTCCGCTTGCTCCTGCAACAATAGTGTGTATCTGGAACTTATCAAGATCAAAGTTTGTATGGTGTTCTGTTTCTGCAATTGTTCCAACATATGCAGATCGCTCTCCCTCTTTCGGCAGCTGGCTGTAATCAACTGCAATCCTGTACCTCTTCTTCTTTGCCTTTTGCCGCTTGTACACCAAAACAGACATTGTTCCTGATGAAAGAACAACTGCGACAATCAGGAGTATCCATATAGGGATTATTCCAAAGAGCGCATACTTATAGAATAATTCTTTCACTATGAATGCGCTTGTATACTTGGATGTTACATCAAAGTAATCTGTTTCTAATTCAAGCAAATACTCACCAGGAGGCAAGTCCTCAGGTAATTTGTATGTCTTAAGCACAGAAAATGCTGTGTGGACAGTAACATTATCTTCTCCTACAGGTATGCTTACATTATTTTCAAGACCTTTTATGTTATACCTCATACCAACCTTATACTCTTCCTCAAGCAACAAATTCTGAAGATCAACCCTGAACTTCAGCGTGTTTCCCTGGTAAAGCTTTTTGTTTAGTATGCCCAGTTTTACAAGCAGTGCCTCTACAGGTAGCTTTTCCTTGTTGTAAACAAGGATGTAAATCGGAATCTCATCCTCAATATCCCCTTTTATTTTCAATGAGCCATTGTATACCCCTACCTCTTTGTTTGCGAGTATTGTCATCTCAATGCCTTCACTTGTAGTAGCAGGGATTGTCAGATCTGTTTTATCGAGCCGTATCATTGACTCTATCTCTCCTTCAACCTCAAAATCAATATTCATTGCTGACTTTTTGTGGTTGGATATTATAATTGGAACATCAACAAAGGTTCCCTGCCTCATCTTTTTGATTATCTGCTGAACAGAAAGCTCATATTCAACCACCTCTGTTGGTGTCTCAACTATTGGCTGCCTTGGAGTTGACACTGTTGTTACTCCTGTTCCCTCTCCAGCACCTGCTCCTGCACCCTCTCCAAGACCATCTGTTACAATTATCTCTTCCTCCTCTTCAGGTTGCTCTGTCAGCGATATGTTGTATTCAGTATTATTTCCTGCAACAATTGTTACATCATCTGCATAGTTTTGATAGCCTGTTTTCAGTGCAACAAGGTTATGCACACCTCCTGTTGCACTTAAGCTGTAATAACCTGAACCATTGCTTTGCACAATAACACCAGCTATGCTGATGGTTGCATTTGAAATCAGATCACCTGTTCCATTTTCTGTTACCAGTCCATAAAGTGTTCCATTAGCTGCCTCTGCTGCAACATAGAGCGACATCACAATGTTATGCAGCGTTGACTCTCCTGAATTAACAGTCACATTATTTGCATAATTGTTATACCCTGTTCTGACTGCAACAATGTTATGAATTCCAACAGGCACTGTGAAACTATAGTCTCCTACTGCATCAGTCACTGTAGAATTTCCACCTGCGCTAACTGTTACATTGTCAAGCAGCGCACCGCCCTCAGCCATCACTGTTCCATAAACAATTCCATACATTGGTGCAAGGCTAATGTTGTAGATTGTTGTCTGACCATAGTCAATTGATGCATAACCTACGTGTGTGTAGAAGTTAGGTGCAGTTCCTAAAACAGTGTACAGTCCTTTTGAAAGATTGATAGTATACGAACCATTGATATCTGTGGTTATGTTCATTCCTCCGACATGCACTGTTGCGTTGGGTATTGGATCTGATGTTGAATAGTCTATTATAAATCCAGTGAGTGTTCCATTGAGTGGAGCAAGCGATATGTTATACTTCACATTCCATCCTGCTCTGACTCTTATCTCGCCAATGTGTGCATTAAAGCCATCCAGATCTGCAACAATATTGTGAGTTCCAACAGTAACATTCAGCTCATAGCCTCCTGTTGAATTTGTAAGCGTGGATGCTCCTGCAAGCGAAACATTTACACCCGCTAACCGCTCTTTTGTTGAATTGTCCACAACAAATCCATATACTACACCAGTTATGCTTTCAAGTGTTAGGTTCATATATGTGGTTCCTACCTGAACACTTACATTTCCAACATAGCTGTTATAACCTGAAACTGTTGCAATAATGCTGTAGTTTCCTGTTGACTGTGAAATGAAATATGTTCCATTCTCATCTGTTGTGTTTGTTACACTGCCTATTGTTACAGAAACATTTGCAATTGGAACCGAGCTATTGCTGTCAAGAACATATCCCCACACAACTCCTGACGTTGGCATCATGCTTATGTTGTAGTCTGTTGTCTCATCATTAAGTATAGTAACATTACCAATATAGTTTTCATAGCCAGAAATAAGTGAAACAATGGTATGCGGCCCAGAAGAAAGATTAAATGTGTAACTTCCATTCTCATCTGTTACATCCGAGGCTCCGCCAGCACTCACACTTGCTCCTTCTATTGGCAGACCTGTTATATTATCTGTTACAAATCCTGCTACGGTTCCGTTTCCAACACCAAAATCTCGTACTGGAGACATATTAAAATTGTGTTCTGTTTCGTTTCCAGGAATTATTGTTGAATTGGATGAATATGTATCAAAACCATCCTTGAATGCGATCAGATTATGCGGTCCACCCTTAACCTTTACTGTATAGTTTCCATCTGCCTCGCTCAGATTATTAACTCCTCTTATGCTTATTGTGACATTCTCAAGCGCCACTCCAGTATTATTATTCTCTATGTGGCCTCTTAGTAATCCATAGATTGGATCCATTGAAATATTGTGTGTTGTAGAGGATGCAAGAACTGTTGTAATGTTGGTTATGTATGCATCATAATCATCTTTTGTTGCCAGAAGCGTATGATTTCCAGTTGGTACAACAAGCACATAATATCCATCTGCACCAGAGTAATTTGTAATACCTGAAACAGATATAGTAGCATTAACAATAAATGCATCTGATGAACTATCTTTCACATATCCATTTATCTCACTATCGCCACCAAAACCCATTCCATATCCTGCAGGGCATTCGTCAAACGGATCCCTGTAGAAATAAAACCTTGTTGTTGCATTAGGGACTGGAAGCATCAATTGGTAATTTGTCTTTTTCCCTGAAAAACCATATGTGTAAATCACTCTGTGTGTTACAAATACAAGGCTGCCTGAAACATTAAGTATGCCCAGGTCAAATGTTTCATTATCCCCTGTTGCATTCTTTGTGCGTGTTGCAGGAACATTCGAGATATTGTCCAGTCCAACCTCTACAGTCATGACGCCTGTGAAGGTACTTGTTCCAGAATCCAAATTAGATGCATTCACACCCATGAATGCATCAACCATTGATGTTGGAGCTGCTAGTATAGTTGACCAATCCAGACTACTTTCAGTACTTGCATAAACCTCATGTTCGATATAAGGCGCAAAGCAGTCAAATATCAGGTTTTCATCCTCTATCCCGCTTGGCTGTATGTCCTCAAATTGCTGCTCATCATATTGTGGATCCATAACAGCTACGCCATAGATTCCACCCCAGTACCATGTTGGCCATCCTTTGGTTATCCTAAGTTCTGTTATTGTTCCTGCCTCTGATTCAACCATAGTAGCATATCCAATGTACTTGTTTATTGCTACAGCTGCGACTATTGAAAGGACTATCAAAAACACTAACAGTACAATGTACCTTATTTTAATCGAGCCTTCTTTTTCCATTCTCCTCTCTAATCTTTTTTCTTGTAATAAAATCTAGACCATGGCTTCTATTTGCGAATTTCTTCTCAGCTACTTTTTCGTCAAGCCACTTAAGAAGTTCTGCGTCCAAAGTAATAGTAATGCGTGTCTTCATCTGCCTGTTTTTCTTCAACAGAATCCTCTCTAATCAAGAACTCAAATCCGTGGCTTCTGCTGGCAAAAACTCTCTCTTTTACCTTAGAGTCTATCCACTCTAGAATGTCATTATCCAATGTTATTGTAATGCGTTCCTTCACAGAGCTACTACATACTCAGTAATATATAAAGCTTTCCCAAAATCCACCTTTAGTATACAAATAACCATACCGGAAGAATATACTACATACTACTACATACTTTATATGTAATTAAGTATGTAGTGCAAAGTCAAGAAGAACAGTATATAATAGGGAAGAAAAAGCAGAAACTCATATCTGTAATAACATAGCAAAGAAAGCTAATATGTTAGGAGTGCCCCAGACCTCAACCAGTGCTGCGAAAAACAACACAAGAATTGCTCCTAAAACCAGATCAGTGGAATCAAGAAGAATATGCTTATACTCCCGCGTATTAAAGTCATGCTTTATGATTGCCATTGATATTATTCCACCTGCTAGGCCTGCCATAAAATATGCAAGAATCTCCAGTATGCCGTGCGGCGCAAAGTGGATTACACTCAATGAAAAATTTGATAGCTGTCCTGCTCCAAGGGCATCTCGCATAAGGCCGCCTATTGCTGCGCCTATCACAGATGCATTCCAAGCAAGTATGAATATGGCTCCTACTCCATAGAAGAACGCGAAAATTAAGCAGAACATCATCACCTTCATGTTATTGAAGAATATTACATTCACAAGATTAAAGTCAGCAACTACATTACCTGACACAGCTGACTGCACTTTCCCGATTTCTCTTGTTTGTATTGAAAAAAGCTCATCTGTTGAGTCTGCTGGCAAAAATGTGTACCATAAAGCAAAGGAAATAACAAATCCTGTAAAAAGAAACATGAAAAACAAAAGCGCTCTTCCGTGTTCCTTGATAAGCACCTTTTCCTCATGAAATTCAAGGTCTTTTTTCTCTTCAAGCTTTATTGCACCATACATTAAAGGTGTTGCTGCAAGTGCTGTCAGAAAAACCATTACAAGGCTTGAGTCAACTCCAAATATAAACAAGCTAAGAAGCACTGCTGCAGAACTATAAGCTGTTCCTACAAAGAACATCTCCCAGGGTCTTCGCTCTGCTTTCACTGGATTCACTAAGGACTCAAGCACCATAATACCATCTCTATACTGACTACTTATATATTTTACGATTCAAGGATCTTTACTATCTCTTCTTTTGTCTTTGCTGCCTTAATTTCCTTTGCCTTGCTCTCACTGAATTTCATCATCCAGTCAGCAAAGTCGTTCTTCTGGTCATTAACATGGAACTTAAAGTCCTCATCACTTAGGGCTCCAAGTGAATCAGCAAGTTCAGTAGGAGTTGTAACAACAAGACCGCTCTTGAGTCTTAATGGTGGTTCCTCACCTCCTCCGCCACCAGCAGCAGGAGCTTCACCTCCTGCAGCTTTTGCTTCCTCATCCCTCGCTTTCTTTGCCTTTTCAAAGTCTTCCTTAAGAGCCTCTTCTGATACAAGCCTTATCTCTTTCTTCTTAGGCTCTTTGCCCAGCTTCTTCCACTGCTCCTTTAGCCTTGGAGTTAAGCTGTCAAGATAAATGTTTACCATGTTAAAGCTTCCTGACTTTACCTTGTCAAGCGCCATCTTCAGCTCAAGCTTAAGGTCAAATACATCAAGTCCTTCCTTCTCAAGCTGTTCTATCTGATAATCAAGATCATCTATCATATTGTTGTACTTGTTATAGTTCTCAAGCTCCTCATCAGTCAGTCTTGCGTGCTCGTGCAGCAGCGGCCTGAACGCAATAAAATAGGGCTCACCATTATTGTATGCAGAGTTCTGCAGCATACCTACTCCTGTTGAAGCCTTTAGCAAAGACTGCAGCATATACCCTCCATATTTTGTTTTAATTCTGTCCAAATCGCCTTGATCTCTGGTTCTCATCTGCAGCTCTGTATTGATATTAGCTTTAGTCTCTCCTACGAAGTCGCTCAGTACTTGACTGATCAGCATTAGTCCTACTCCCCACTTTCTGAACTCTCTTGCTCCTCTCTCTATCTGTATGAATCCCTGACCACTTCCACCGAACTTTGGCAGTAATCTGTGTACCTCGTCGAAGATTATGATAAGCTTTAACTCTCTGCTTTCAGGCAGGTCTGCATGGAAAATCTCTCTGATTGTATTTGAAACCAATATGTCTGCATCTGTTGGATCTAATTTGTTGATTGCGAAAACATTTATCTCACCGGGCTTGATATATTTCTTGATATCAAGTATTTCACGCGCATTGAGTATCTCTTTTACGTTTCCATTGAAGGCTTTTGCATCTGATGGCTTCAGTCCAAACTGCGGATAGAGTTCAAGCATCTTCTTTTCCTGGCATTTTCTCAGGAATCCTGACCACTGGGCTGTTGGATCAAAAACAACTATGGCTGCTCCCTTCAACAGCGCTTCTTCTACAAGAACCTCTGCAGATACTGTTTTTCCTCCTCCTGTTGACCCTGCTATAAGTGTGTGTGTTTGCAACTGATCAATATCAAAGAAAGCATTCTTTTTCAGTTCAGCTATCTTTCCGATATTTGCGCTTCTTGGTCCCTCCTGCGGCAGCTTGCCCAAATCAAGCTTGCTCACATACCTTCTCTTCTTTGCAATCTTTTTCTTGTAGAAAATAAATCCTGCGAGTCCTAGTGTCAGTATAATCAATGCAAGGAGCGGAACACGAAGCGGCATTACCTCTAAGATTTTATAGTCAAGAATTGACTCAGTAACATAGAACCTCATGCTTGCTGAAGAATTAAGACCAAGGTACTCTGCTTCTACATTAAGAACATAATCACCTGACTTAATCATATCAGGTATTGGAACTTCCTTGAACAACGTTCTGGATGTTCTGAGCTCAAGGGTTTCTGTCTCTGAAATGAACAGATTGTCTTTTATGTAACTCTTGTTCTTGCTCATGCTGTCTATTCCATGCTTTATCGTGACATTATAGCTGCTCTCTGTCAAAAGATTCTGGACATCTATCTTATACCTGAATGAATCTCCAATCTGCACAGTTGTTGCATCTGCTTCTAATGTTATTAGCAGTGCTTCTACAGGCACGCCAACGATTTCAGAAACAGAAATATCAATTGGCAGTTCCTGTGTTATATCTCCTACAATAAGCAGCGAGCCGTTATAGTCTCCTTTACCCTCTGCAAATATTGTTACTGAAAGATTTGCAGTTGATTCAGGATCAACTGTCATGCTGCTCTTATCAAACTTCACCATTGGCTTTGCATCACCATCAACTTCAAAAAGAACCTCCATTGGCTGCTTTGCCTTGTTTGTGATGTGAATTTCAAGCTCTGCAAAGGTTCCTGCCTTCATATCTTTGTCAATGCTGTTCTCAGATATAGAGTATGTTCCTGTATCAATAGGTGCTGCAGCTGCAAAACTGACAAAGGCTAATACAAGAACAATCAATAGTGCCAGTTTAGCTCTCATCCCTGCCTCCTCGCGTTATAACAAAATCCCTTTTTCTACCTGCCTTTGCATTTGACATTATATCATGAACATACTTGAATATTGCATCTACAACATCTGTTTGCGTAACAATTCCAACAAGAACCTTGTTTTGTAAAACTGGCAGTCTTCTGAATTTTTTCTCAATCATGATCGCATTTGCCTCAAAAATATTGAGGTTTTTTTCTATGCTGACTACTGGTGACTTCATCACATTGCATATCTTAAGTTTTTTGACATAAAGAGGGTTGGCTGCAATCTCATTCAGGATATCTCTGTCTGTGACTATTCCAATCGGCTTATTTTTGTCCATAACAACAACACAGCTTACATCATTTGAATTCATCCTTTTTTTCGCTTCAATAAGACTGTCATTCTTTTGCATGCAAACAACATTCTTTGTCATTATAGTGCTTACATTTGGTGTATTCTCTGCTTCAATTACAACATTGGATGCCATTTCCTTAAGGGCTCGTGCAACGTGCGTCTGCGTAAGTATCCCCTCAACCTTTTTGTTTTTCAGAACCGCAAGACTTCTTGTATTATTTTTTCTCATCAGCTCGTGCGCCTCAGAAATTGTTGAAGACATCTCTAGTCCAAAAACTGACAATGAATTCGCAACTGTTACACCATCTTCTGGCTTCTTGTTTTTTATTATCATGTCATTAACAAAATTCTTCTCTGTAATGGTGCCAATTGGAAATCCTGCTTTTGTAATAACAACGCTGCCAACATCTCTTTGCGTGAGTGCAGCTGCAACATCCTTCATTGTTTGCTTATAATCTATATTTACTGGCTTTCTTGTTTCAAAATCCTTGATATACTGTTGCGTTGCCTTGTGCAATGTTTTGTAGAAATCCTCCTCTATCAGAACCCTCCTTCTTTTTATGCCTTTGTACACCACATATGATGCAAACAGTATTGCAACTAATCCAATAATGCTGTAAATGGTGCTTTTTTTGCTTTTGGCTTTATCACCCAATCCAGACATAAAAAGCCCTGTGCTGTTAATTACTCTGCTAAATAATGGTGGCTTTTTTTCTTCTTCTTTTTCTGTTCCCTTTTCACCATACAAAACCTGACTATCAGTTACCCTTATTGGTTCTCCTGGCTTTGCCTTAACACGCTTTGTTTCTGAATCAAGCTCAGGTGTTGTTATGCTTATTGTTGAGTCTGGCTCAGCCTTTATTTCACCTTCATTAAACATATAATACCCTGCTAATGCTTCATCTCCAAGCTCAACTGCCTCTTCTTCTGTTAAGGTCTCTACTGTTTTTTCGTGTTCATCTCCTTCGCTGTCTGTCCACTCTGCAGTCACCTCTGCATTCTCTATAGGGTTGCCCGCTTCATCAACAACGCTTCCATAGATTGATGTTGGAAAAACAGATTGTGTTGGATCCTCAAATACTGATCCTTGCTCCGAAGGTTCCCAATCCTCTGGAATATCAGAAGGTTCACCTGGCTGACCCGAACTTCCAGCAGTTGGCTCTGTTGGCTCTCCTGAAGCACCGGTTGTAAGATAACCTCCTGTTTCAAATGAGTAATAGTTTCCATTATTGTCATCTACTGCCTCATTTCCATCAGCATCCTTTGCAGCAACCTCAAAAAGATATCTTTTGTAAGTCTGAATTTTCTTTGGGTTAATCGTGTGCTTTGTGCCCATGTTTGTTTTATCTGTGTTTATTACACCAATTTCATCATCCCAGTAGCGTAGCTCTCCTACTGCCAGTTCATTTGTTGTCCATCTTATGACAATTGGTTTGTCCTCTGCTAATTGTATTGTTACAGCGCTTATTTCAGGAGGCGTTGTATCTGTTCCTGTGGGTATGATCAATACTCCCTGCATAATATCTCCCCCAGGATCTGCACTAAGTGTATCAGAATTTGCTGCTCCTGCTGCTGTAACTGTTATTTCTGTCCCTGACTTTGCTTTTACATAACCTTTGTTAAATAAGTAGTAGCCGACAAGATTTGGTGAACCTAATGCATCTGCTTCCTCTGCGGTTAGTGTTGTGGTTGTGGTTGTCTGGCTATTTCCATTATTATCAATCCAGTTTGCAATAACACTAACTCCTTCTGCAAGAGAATTATCAGAGTTCGTTACCTTTCCATAAAAGGTTGTTGGCAGCGCTGGCTGTGTAGAAGCACACACAGCTGCGCTGACAACTACTAATAACACTAAATATAAAACCTCTTTTTTCATATTATGGACTCCATGTACGTTGTTCGATCATGTCAATCATGTAGCCTTCTCCTGGCCTCATTGTTGTAATTGTATTCGGTTCGTATACACTTGGCACTGTTCTGTATACATCCCACTTATCTGCGGTTATATTGTAAGCATAAAGCTTATAGAACTGGTTTCCAAGAGATGCCAATGCTGTTTCTACTGGCTTTTCTGTTGTATATGGATAGCCAATAAAGTTCCAGTTCTCTGCAAGATCCAGGTTATATGAAGGTACTTGTGCTCCCTGTATTTCCAGCAGTGTGTCGCTTGATGCCTGTATCCAGTAGCCTCTTCCAATATCCATTTCAAGAAGGTCATTCTGCTGGTCAAACACAGTTCTGTATGGGTTGTATACCTGCCATGCATTTGCTGCACTATTATAATAGTACACTTTACTGTAGCTTCCACCAATTGAAGAGAGAACGCTCTCAGTATTCTTATCCATAGGAACTAAAGGAAGTGATACCAGATTCCAGCCTGACATTAGATTCATATTGAAAACCATGTCGCTTGAGAGATGTATCACCTCTGTCTGCTTTGCTGATCCTGTTTCAATGTTATCATCTAAATCCTTTACTCTGAAATTATAGTCATATATTCCCTCAGCAGATTCTGTTGTGTCCCATCTGTAGCTGCAGCTTCCGTTTTTTGCTCCCTCTTCAAAGTTGCTGTCTGCAGTTATCCATTCTGTGCAGCTTCCCTGGTACACGCAAACCTCACAGGTCTCAGCTAATCCGCCATGTTCATCATAAACAGCTGCTGAAATAGTAACCGTTCCTGAGGAAGGGCTTCCAACAGCCAAAACATTCACACCTGGCTGTGTAAGATCTGCTACAGTTCCTGCCACTGCATTCACATTCTTATCTTCATTTCCTGATTCATCGATACCACTGACTGCATAATAATATGTTTCTCCGCTTTCAAGACCAACATCTGAATACGTGGTTCCAGCTGTTGATGCAATCGCAGTCATTGAACCAGTAAAGCTAAAGTCGCTATCTGATCTGAATATGTTATAGTTCGCTGCATCTGTTTCCTCGTCCCACAAAAGATCTAGTCTTGTCTGTCCTGGAACTGTAACTACATTCAATCCTGTTATCTTCTCAGGCGGTGTTGTGTCTGGAACAATTGCTCCTTTTGATACTACTGAGTTTTCTTGATTACCGAATGAGTCTACTGCAGTAATTGCATAATAGTATGTGTATCCATCAAGCACATCTGAATCTATGTAGCTTGTTGATTGCGAAGTTGCAATAAGTGTTTTTCCTGTTGTATCATTGAATGAAGTTGTATGTCTGTAAATATTGTAATGCGAGAGATCAGTTGCTGCGCTGGCTTGCCATGTAACACTCAATTTTCTTTCACCTGGAACAGGAAGAACAGATAGTCCTTGGATTGGTGCAGGTGCTTGTGTGTTTACCCTGAAGTCCACATTCTTTATTCCAATATTGTCTGCAAAATCCGTACAACGAATCCTCAGCTCATTATCACCCTCTATTCCAACGATTGTTGTGTTGCTGCTTATTGTTACATTAGCTGCACCATTCAATGAATAAATGCACAGATTAACTGGCTCACTAACAAAGTACTCAAAAGCTATTTCAACCTGAGAATATGTTGTGTCCTGTGGTGAGATAATGCTTATTGTTGGAGGTATTGTATCGTCTATTGTTGCACTCTTTGAAACTATTGCTTTATCCTCATTTCCAAGCAAGTCATCTACAGTAACAGCATAGTGATACGTTGCTTCACTTGCAAGTCCTGTATTTGTAAATAACATGACTCCTTTGTTAGTCTCTGTTTTTATGAGTGTTGCAGCTGAAACATCACTGAATTGTGAATTTAACCTGTAAATCTTGTAGCTTTTGAAGTCAGATGCTGAACTCTGCTGCCATGAAATCTCAACACTTGTTTCCCCAGGAACCTTTTCAACAACAAAGTTAATTGGATCAGGAGGTGTTGTGTCTGTGTTAAAGGAAACTGAATCTGTTCCTGTGTTTCCTGCCCCATCATTACAATACAGCACAAAATTGTTTGCTCCTTCATCTGCAATAAAGCTCTGACCATTTGAAGCAGTGACATTTGCTCCTCCATTTAGCGAGTAGCCGCACCAGCTTGTTGCCTCACTCACATAAAAGCTAAGTGTTAAGGTTCTTGTATCATATGTCATGCTTTGTGGCGATGTTAGTGTAACCACAGGCGGTATAACATCTGCAACTCTTCCGCTAACAGAAACAACAGATTCATCCTCATTACTACTGTTATCAACAGCAGTAACAGCATAATGGTATGTTGCCTCGCTAACAAGTCCTGTATCTGTAAAGGTCGTATCAGTCACGTCAGATATTTGACTAATCAGTATTGCATTATAAGTACCTGTGAATGGCCTGCTTAACTTGTATATATTGTAAGTCTCAAAGTCAAGTGCATCGCTCTGCTGCCAGGACAATTCAAGCTCTGTTTCTCCTGGAACAGTTTCAACATTTAGTCCGGTTATCTTGCCAGGTGATATAATGTCAGCAACTGTGCCAGCTAGTGGAACAACTGAAGTATTAGCGTTTCCTGCACAATCAGTTGCAACAACCGCATAATAATATGTTTTCTCACTCTCAAGACCTGTATCAGTAATGCTTGATCCAACTGTTGCCACATACGTTGCTTGTGATATATCACTAAACATTGAATCTGACCTGTAAAGATTATGGCTACATACGGATTCACTGCTCCGCTCCCAGGCAATCCATAAATGGTCTCTGCCAGGTACTGGATCAACATTTGTCATTGTTATTGGACCTGGGGGTGTTGTGTCAACACTAAAACGTCTAAATGTATCTCCTGTATTACCTGCTTCATCGGTACAGTAAACAGTCACTTTGCTGTGGCTTTCAGGGCACTGCATCTGAGCACTTGTTCCTGTAATAGAAATATTTTCTTCTCCGTTTAGCGAGTATTCACATCCAGCTGTTGCTTCGCTGACAGAAAAGGTCAATAAAACTGTAGGGTCTGGATACATTGTTGAAATGGGTGTATGGATTGTTATGATTGGCTCAACAGTATCTGCTACAATACCTTGTACTGCTGCAACATTCTTGTTTTCATTACCGCCATTATCAACAGCAGTGACTACATAGTAATATGTTGCTTCGCTAACAAGACCTGAATCAGTATATGTCTTTGTCTGCTTATTTGTTATTGTCTCAACTAAGGATGCAGAACCAACATTTGCAAAGTAATTGTTAGACCTATATATATTGTACCTCGCGAAATCACCTGCATCTGACATATCCCATGAGAGATCCAACGAATTCTGACCTGTAATTGGAGTTACGCTCAGTCCTGTAATTGGATCTGGCGCATCAGTGTCATCAACAACACCAGACACTGAAGATACTCCTGTATTTTCATTGCTGTATTTATCAACAGCAGTAACAGCATAATAGTACGTTTCTTCACTTGTAAGACCAGAATCTCTGTAACTTACTGAGCTTGTTGTTGTTATTTCTGTCATTGATGAAACATCTGTAAATGGCGCATCAGACCTGTAAATCTTGTACTGCGAAAAGTCTCTAGCACTGCTTGCACTCCACGATATATCAAGAGCACCCTGTCCAGCAACAGTCTGCACAGAAAGACCGCTTATTGCACCAGGCGTGCCTGCGTCAACACCAAAGTTAACACTATCTGATCCTTCATTATCAACAAGATCTTTGCAGTAAACAACAATAGTATTATCTCCTTCAAGGCCAGTTATTGTTGTTCCTGAAACAACAGCAATCCTTGGCCCGCTGTTCATTGAATACTCGCATCCAGATACCTCTTCAGTCACATTAAAAGATAACAATACATCCGCTGCATCATAGACTGTTTCTGTTGGAGAAGTGATCGTAACAACTGGGTTGTCAGTATCTACAACAGTTTCTCCAACAGAAGATACTGCAGTGTTTTCATTGTTGTATTTATCAACAGCAGTAACAGCATAATAATACATTTCTTTGCTTACTAAGCCGTAATTTCTATAACTTGTTGCGCCTGTTGTTGCTATTGGAGTCATTGATGAAACATCACTGAATGGTGTATCAGACCTATAGATTTTGTAATAATCAAAGTCTCTAGCACTGCTTGCACTCCATGATAGATCCAATGCGTTTTGACCTGCAACAGTACTCACGCCAAGATTATTTACAACAGTAGGTGTTTCAGTATCAGCTTCAAAGTCAGCACTGGCAGAACCTTCGTTATCAGACAAATCACTGCAATAAACAGTTACGCTATTATCTCCTTCAAGCGCGTTTAGCGATGCATTAAACATAGCAGGCAATCTTACTCCACCATTCAATG
The DNA here is from genome assembly GCA_024206195.1 of bacterium. Next base: position 60,932 of record JAAGZO010000387.1, read on the forward strand.
AGAAAGTACATTCACTCACAGGCTCGTCTGTGTCAAACATCAAAGGTACTGTTGCTGTATTATATACTGTGTCCATTGGAGAGAATATCATAACCTCTGGGTTTACAGTGTCTGCAACAGTTCCTGCAACAGAGGTCACCACTTTATTTTCATTTCCAAACTGATCCTGCGCAGTCACAGCATAATAGTATGTTTCTTCACTTACAAGGCCCAGGTTCCTGTATGAAGTTGTGCCTAAATTTGATTCAATCCTAATCAAGGTTGCATCTGAAACAGAAGAGAAGGGTGATGCAGATTTGTAAATCCTGTAGTGTGCAAAGTCAGATGCACTGCTTGCGCTCCACGAAATATCAAGCGCATTTTCTCCTGAAACTGTCTGCACAGTTGTCACAAGAGCTGGTGGCGGCATTGTGTCTACAGAAAAGTCAACCTCATCAGATCCTGTATTTCCACCATTATCTGTACAGTAAACAACAATCTCATTTGTTCCCTCTGCTGCTGTGAATGTCTGACCGCTTGAAGCACTGACATTTGCTGCTTGATTCAGCGAGTAACCACACCAGTTTGTTGCTTCGTCAACATTGAAGCTCAGTGTTATTGTAGCTTCACTATATGTTCTGGCTGTTGGTGAAGTGATTGTAACTGTTGGTGCGATTATATCATCTATTGTGACCTGTTTTGGCTGAACATTTGTATCCTCATTGCCCAACTCATCAATTACTGTCACCTTATAATTATAGGTTGCACCGCTTGTTAGGTCTGCATCAGTATAACTCGTAACAGCACTGTTTGTTATTGTTGCTATCAATTCTTCAGGGCTTGATGACCTGAATATTTTGTAGCTTTCAAAGTCACCTGCTGCACTTTGACTCCATGACAGCTGCACTTTTGCCTCTCCAGGAACTGCAACTGCATTGAAATTAACAGGTGTTGGTGCAGTATTATCAGTTGAGACTATTACAGGGGTTCCTGTTCCTGTGTTTCCTGCTCCATCTGTTACTCTAAAGGATATGCTGTAATCACCATCTTCATAGTTTTCTGTATTCCATTGATATGTGCACTTTCCGCTCATACTTCCACCAGTGAAATCATTAGAAGCGCTAAGCCAGGTGCAGCTTCCCTGCGTTATGCAAACCTCGCATGACTGGCTTAGCGGTGTTATGTCGTCAGAGACATTCGCTGACAGCTCCAGAATATCTCTTGACAATGTATGTCTGTTTACGAAAACCAGTGGAGGAGTTATGTCCTCTACTGTGAATGTGACTTGTTCTTCACTCTCAAGACCTATTGTGTCTCTTGCATAAACAATTAGTGTGTTATCACCGAATGCTGCTGTTATGTTTATGTTTGTATTCTGCAGCTCTGTTATTGTCACAGTATCCTGTCCATTAAGGCTGAATCCTGCCCACTCTATGTCCTCATTAACATTGTAGTTAAGGAATAGCTTTGTTGTTGTGTAGCTGGTTTCAACTGGCGAGTTTATGGTTATAACAGCGGGTGTAACATCAATTGTTAACAGCCCTGTTGCTTGTATAGCATCCCCGCCTGGACTTGCTATAACATAAGAATCATTTCCAACCATCTTGTTTGTTGACAGTTCTATCGTGCTTCCCTGCTCTGCATTAACATTTCCTTTGTTAAACATATAGTATCCAACAAGGGTTATATCACCTAGTGCAAGAGCATCTGCATAATTAAGCGTTGTTTCCTTTGTTTCATGCAGGTCTCCATTTACATCATTCCACCTCGCTGTAACCTCTATGTTTGGTGCAGGTGTTCCATTTCTGTAGATAACTCTGCCATAGAATGTTGTTGGCATTGCAGGTCTCTTCCTGAACTTTTCTGTTGTGAAATTTATATAAAAAATGCTTATAGGGTATGATGCTGTATTTCCCATTATGTCTTCTGAAACAACCTTAAGAAGATACTTTGTTGAGTCATTAAGACCTTTTAGTATTACTTCGTGGCTTAATGAAAGATTATAGTCAGCATAGCTGCTTTCAAGCGCAGGGGTTTCACCATATTTGATCTCTGAACTTGCTGCCTCATTTGTCTGCCATCTTATAATAGCAGAGGTCTCTCTTACATCAGATAGTACTACATTGGTTATCAAAGGAACGCCCTGTTCTATTGTTGCTGTTGTTTTATAGTAAACATCATTGTTTTCAGTGCTGCTCCAAACAACATGCTCCTCAGCTGAACTTATTATTTGTGGCTTTGCTGCATTTTCAGCTATCTTTACTCCAGATACAAGATAACTGCCTGTTCCATTCAGCTTTATATAATACATGCCGTCTGGCCCATTGAAGACAATGTGCTGCTTTCCACTAGCATCCATTGCAATATCATTCTCTGATACAGAAAAGCCTGTGAGTATCTTTTCATTGCTTATTGCATCACCGCTCTTTGTTAGCTGTTTGTAGTGCAGTTTTCCATCTAGCCCAGTCCAGATTGTATTTACTGCTGAACCAACTGCAATTGCTGGTTCTGAACCTGATGCAATTGCCATTGTTGCATCATCCAATCCACCTGTCTTTTTGTAGTTGATCGCATTGCCACTGTCCTGCCAAAGAATAAATAGCTCATTTAATGATGAAATTGCATAGCTGTCATAGCTAACTACTTCATTTGAGTATGTAAACTGCTGATCAGGGATTCCTCTGCCACCATCATTATCCAGCTTGGTGTAATAGATTTGTTTTTCCCCGCCTCTATCATCAATCCAGAAGAGATGAATATCGCCCTCGGAATCTGTATGTACTCCAGGGGTTTCTGAAACATAAACATTGTCAGTTATTCTGCTGTTGTGCACAAGCGATGTTCCATTTGAAGATAATTTCTCATAGTAAATCTCCTTGTTTCCGTCCCTGTCATCCTGCCATGCAATGTGTATATTGCCAAGACTGTCTGTTGTTATTGCAGGACTCAATGAATTGTAAAGATTGCTTGTTATTCTTTGGTCATAGATCAGTATCTGGCCGCTGCTTGAAAGTTTTGTGTAGTATATCTCATAGTTTCCATCCCTGTTGTCTTGCCATACAAGATGAGTATCACCATTTTCTGCTACTGCAGAATTAGATGTTATGGCTCCTCTGCTGATCCTTAAGTCATCTGACCAGTCAACATCCTCATTTACCGCAACATTTTCTTCTAATGTCGAGTTTGCTCCTGCAATATCATATGCTGTTACTGTAACAGTGTGCTCTCCAGGAGTTGATGGTGCTGTGAAGTCTGTGTTGTAGACTCCAGTGTTATTATCAGCAATCATTGTTTTTACTTGACCAAGGAAGCTTGCGCTAACAAGTGCAACTTCCAGGTTATCAGATACATTCGCAGATACATCTATCTGCTCATTTGCATCAACAGGGGTTGATGCCATGACATAACTAATCACAGGCGGTGTTGTATCAAGGAATGTTGATTGTATTTCACCAGTTCCAATATTGTCACCAATATCAATTACTCTAAAATTGACAAAGTAAAGACCGCTTTGATATGTGCTTGTATTCCACAAGAAGCTGCACACTCCTTGTTTTGCACCGCTGCTGAAGCTCTCTTCAACATTTACAGAACTCCATTCTATATCGCATGTTCCGTCATCACTTATACAGACTTCACACTCACTCAATCCATTTGAATCATAAACATCTGCACTAAACAATGTGTCTCCTGAAACATATGATGCAATATCGTCAACAGTTATTGACGGATCTGTTCCATCCTCTAGACAGAAAGAATCCTTAGACAAAGCATAGCTGCCAATACCCTCAATCATCAGTGCATAGCTTCCTTTGTTTAATCCTGCTCTTGTAAGAGTCTTTGTTTCGCCTGCAGATGCAGTCACGCTTTCATCCCATGAATCATCACAAACATCAGGTTCATACCTTACACTTAATGTTTGGTTTCCTGAGTAGGAATTTAATGTCAAATTTACTGTGCAGTCATTATCGCTCAAAGTGTAATAGTAATAGTTATCAAAAGGTGTAAGGCCTGGAAGAACACCAGATTCATAATTATTTGTATGCTCACTATCGCGCATAGTCATTCTGCTAGCTACTAAGTCAGGATTTCCATCCAAATCAAAAACAAAGATATAACGGTCAAATGATGTTGGTCCAAGAACTAATTCAACATCTCCATCATTATCCAAGTCTCCTACTGCTGGTGCTCCTTTCATTCCAAAAAAGACTTCTGGGATGTCTTTTGGAAAACCAGAAACACTTTGCCCTGTATGATGCCATGCAAACCTTCCGACCATAATCTCTAAATCTAAATCGCCATCCATATCCGCAACAGTCATCTGTGTTAAACTATCGCTTCCCCCAGGATTGCCCATTTGTTGAGGCCAACCAGACATTATAGTTCCATCCTTATTGAAAACATAAATGTGTCTATAATTTCTTGTTACTAGCTCATTTACTCCATCTCCATTAAGATCACTTATCACAGGTGTAGTAAAGTATCTGCCATTGTACAAACCAAATGGAAAACCATCAACATTTGTACCATCATGATGATAAACAAACACTGTTCCGTTGTTACCACCCAAAGCAATTTCTAAATCTCCATCTCCATCAAGATCTCCAAGTGATGGAACTTTACTTGAAATATATTCACCAATATTCTTTGGCCAGCCAGGAAGTGAATTACCATTTTCATCAAACGCATAAATTGTTGAGAAACCAGTACTAATAATATCAATTAACCCATCTTTATTTACATCCCCGATTGCTGGACATGCTGAAGCATACGCAACATCCTCTAGAGGAATAGTCATGTAAATTGAACCATCATAATGAGTTACTACAATCGATTTTGTAGTTGCATACACAATTTCTTTTCCAGCAAATGATTTGTCAACATCTGCAACAGTAATGCAATTATTACCAGGAACATATATCGAGCCTCTTAGCTGTCCAGTTGGCGTATAAATTTCCATTGAAGAATAATCATTGATTAACAGCTCCATTACTCCATCTTCATCAAGGTCACTAACAACAAATCCATTATTCAAATGATCGCTCTTTATTATTGGCCAACCAGGCATCGGAGATCCATCATGACGGAAAACATGTCTGTAGCTTGTTGTACCGCCACTAGGAGGATAGTGTGCAGTTCCAGTAAGGACTTCCATAGTGCCATCTCCATCTATGTCAGCCAAAGTAGGGTTGTATACTACGGTCGGACACCAGCCTTCTCCGCAAACAGTTTCCAGTTGCTTAGGCCAGCCAGAGATAAGTTGCGAATCTATGGTAACTGATACCTGCTCTGTTATTGTTCTGCCATCATCATAATTGGATGTAAGCCTGAGATAGTGCGTTCCATCTTCTGTTGTTAAATTTGTATCCCAGGTAGCAATAATCTCGTTTTCTTTTTGTTCAATGCCATTATTAATTAATGTTACTCCAGCCGTACTCCAGACTCCAGAAATGCTTTTCCACTCAATGTCATAGTTATCAAAGTTGTTTCCAAGAACTGTCCCTTCGATTGATATGATGAAACTGTTTGAAAAACGCGCTTCGTTGTAAGGATAATTAATGTAAACATTGTTTACAACAACATTGCGTTTCTTCTGGTTTACTTCTCCAATGTTGTTTGTTACAGTCAACCTTAATGTATATTCGTCATCATCAAGGCTTCCAGTATCCCAACTTCCTAAAGCTCCATTGATTACTGGCTCATCAGACTGCGCTAGCTCATACCAGGTTGTCGGATTATTTCCTTTACCATATTCAAGAGTGTATCCTGTGAAATTTGTTCCTGAAGCTGTTCCTGTTACATCTACAAAACCAGACAATTCAATTGGAATATATATAGCTGCAATTGGGAATGTATCAGTTAGCTGCACAGCTGCCAAAGCATCAACAAGTCCTGCTCCTTGAGTATGCATATCAAGTCCTAAATCAACTGCAGTGTTCATGATTGCATCCTTAATTTGTTGCGGTTCCCAATCAGGATGTGCCTGCTTAATCAAAGCAGCAACACCCGCAACATGCGGAGCTGCCATTGATGTCCCTGATATTGATGTGTGCTCATTATCTATGCATTCAGAACTTGCCCATGCATTCTGCCACTGCGCTGCACAAATCCTTACTCCTGGTGCGGATATCTCTGGCTTATCAAGTGTTCCGCCACTCCAAACAACTGGTCCTCGCGAGCTGAAGGATGCAATAGGTATATCGCATCGGTAATCATAACCCACATGCTCTGGTTTGCACCAAGCAGCAACAGACATTGCTTTTCTTGCACAAGAAGGACAACCAATTGTCTGCGATCCCGGTCCGTTGTTTCCAGCAGATATTGAAGAGAATATTCCATTATCAAATGCATTATCAATTGCAAGTGCTGCTGGGCTATCTGGTGTTCCAGAACCTCCTAAACTCATACTGATAATATCTGCTCTGTCATCAAAGTTTCCATCCTGATTTGGATCAAGAGAACGCTCAATAGCTGCAATAATATCGCTGTTAGGACAACTGCCTGCAGAACTGCAAACCTTATATGCAAGAATCTTTGCATCAGGTGCTACTCCTTTCAGCACTCCATCTCCTGCAGCAGTAGCTGCAACATGCGTTCCATGCCCGTGGTCGTCCATCGGGTCTGCATCATTATTATAGAAGTCATACCCGCCAATTATCTTACACATGTTATCCACTTCTTCACAATCCTGCGGACACGTTTCATAAGTCTCATCTTCATCGCAGGTTCCATCACCACATGAACTTGAAGAATAAGCCCGTGCGAGATGCTCTGGAACTAATGCATCTTCAGCATTGAGATTAGGTGTTCCTGCTCCATGATCTGATCTTGCAAAATATGTAGAGCCATCACCAGCAACATAATAAGCAACACCACTGTTTGTATTGGCTGGAACATAAGCACTAACTGAAGCAGTAGTTGTTGTTATATCAATTATCTGTTCAGGAGCATTTTGATATACAACAACAGCTAAAGGACCAAAGGGTATCGATAAACCAGACCAATTTGTAAATTCATTGTGCGCATTTAAAGATCCTCTCATACTGCCGTAATTACCTGCAGAAGCACCAAGAAGAGCTTCAATAGCACGACTAACTCCATAATCAACTAACTCAGCATCAGTACTCATGCTATTTACTTCCATTCCCTTAACAGGGGTTGTAGGTTGATCTAAACAATCCGGATGGCATGTTGCCATTTCGCCAAAACCACATACCCCATCACCACATGATGTTGGTGTCTCATCGCCAGTTATGTAATAAAGAAACAAGAACTCTTTGCCATTTTTATCAGCTAGGAAAGCTACTTTTCCATCGTCTACGTCTAATGAAGTCACAAAGTACTCAGCTGTATGAATAATTTTCTCTTCCATAGTTGATAAATCATACAATAATAACTTATAAGCGTCATTTTCACGCCCGTCATCACGATAAACAATCAAATCTTCATAGATAGCAGGAATTCCTCCTGAGGATATTGTCCCCAGCCTTTGTCCTGTGGAAATGTCATACACTCTAACTGTCTCATAAGCTATCTTATCACCATAAATACTTGGAAAATCATCAGCAAAAAAACCAAAAGACCACGGGTCAACACCTGTAAGTTCTCCTGTATCTATATTATAAAGCATTAACCAGTATGGATCTACATTAGTCGGGAGGTATACAATATAATTTCCATGAACATCAGGGTAAGAGCCATTGCCAACAAAGACCTCTTCACCTGTCACAAGATTTTTGTAGTAGACCTGAGTGAATTCCCCGTAAATATAATCATGCCATGTTACAATATCGCCGTGTATACTTGGTTCCCTCTGGCTTTTTGGATGCGAAGAAACATGTGTGAATTCGCCTGTTGCTATATCATACATGTATATGTCATTGCAGTCTGAATAGCCAGCATCCCCCGCAAAATAATGCGCACGATCAGCATAAACAACTCTTCCATTATCAACATCAGGATCAATCTGGCCTTTTGTGCCTATAAGAGGAACGTCTGAACAGGAAAGATGAGGTTCAACCTTAGGAGAGCAATTCAATGGAGGCTCTGCAGGTATTCTAATCTCACTACCAGTGCTTATATCATAAACATAGATGTCCGACCTAGAAGTCTCGTAGTCCCTATGATCTTCCCATACAATATAATTACCAGATATCTTAACATCAGCTCGTGAATTGTTTGAAATAGTTATATGAACTGCTTTGCAGTCAGAAGGACATGAGTCATGCGTCTCATGATCATTGCATATTCCATCACCGCAAACAAGAGGACAAACTCCACAATCTTGTTTACAATTATCACAATTCTCAGTAGCACCACAGTAACCATCACCACAACCAGGACGACACTCACCACAATCCGCAGGACAACTATTGCATGTTTCATTTGCATCACAATTGCCATCACCGCAAACAGGAGCACATACCCCGCAATCCTGTTCACAAGTAAAACAATTCTCACCTTCTAAACCATTACAAGTTCCATCACCGCAAACAGGAGCACATACTCCACAATCAGCAGGACAGTTAGTGCAGGTCTCATCACCATTGCATAATCCATCGCCACATGAAACTTCACTTAGACATGCGCCATCTTCACAACCATTAGGGCATGGGAGCACTTTATAAGCAGTACTACCTATGCCATACTCCCAATCACAGTACGCTTCTGCAACCATACATTCAGTGTCACTGCAGGAATATGTGTAGTTCCAGAGTGGAGAATTACAGTAATCTCTTAATCGCTGGTGCTCCTGTTCTGCTATTCCCTTCACATAAATGTTTTTTCCTCCATCAGAATCTTTACAGCGGAATGTGCAATCTGCAGGACAGTTTGCGTTTGTTTCGTCCCAGTTACACCTTCCATCTCCACAAAATCTTGGTGTTGATGAACATGCACCATCAATGCACCCTTCAGGGCAGCGATACTTCTCTACATCAACAAAGTTTGGTAATTTGCAATAATATTCATACAACCAACATTGTACACCGCCACACTCTTCGATGTATTCGTCGTAATAAGTACAACGATCAATGTTCGATCCATTAACTCCCCTAGGCCCTGTTGTGTTTCCTTTTAAATAATAGTCCTTTCCATTATCAGTCTCTGTGCAATAATCGCAAGGCCCACAATCAATAGAACAACTAGAACAAGTCTCATTACCATCACAAATTCTATCACCACAAAATTGATCGCATGTTCCACAATCAGCAGGACAAGTGCTGCAATACTCACCAATGCCGCAGCTTCCATCACCGCAAACAGGAGTGCAAAAACCACAATCAGCAGGACAATAAGTGCAGGTTTCATTTACATCACAATTTCCATCACCACAATTTGGAAAACAAAGTCCACAATCAGAAGGACAAGTACTGCACAATTCATTACCATCACAACTTCCATCACCGCATGTACTTGCAGTTGCAAAGCCAGTCACAGCTGCAGCATTTCCTGTGATGGGTGAGCTTTTGCTTGCAACAACCGCACCTGTTATAGCTGAAACACCGCCAGTAACATTTGAACCGCCATCTCCGCCGCCAGAAGCACCAGGAAGTTCACCAATACATCCTCCTAAATCAGCATGAGTGTAATCAATTCCTGTATCAATAACAGCAATAGTCACTCCTTTTCCAGTGATCTTATCTCCGTTGTCATCTTCTAGATTCCAAACAGAATCTGCATTGATGTATCCTACAGATGATGTTAAGTCAATCGTAGCAACACTGTTCGGGAAAACAGCCTTTACACCAGGAAGTTTTTCAATCTCTGCTGCCTCAGCTGCAGATACATCCATCACTACACCGTTAAACGCTATTTTGTGCTCCTGCACAATCTTTTCTTCAGTTTTTTTACCCAGTTTTTTGCGCAGCTCATTCTTGAATTCATTACGCTTTTTAGAAAGCTTTTCAAATTGTTCTTTAACCTTATTATTCTTAGTTCGCTTTAACTCAATTGCTTTTACCTGCTCTGTGCTGCGTTCATTATTAAGCATGAATTTCTTAATACCGCCTGTGATAAATGCAAACCCTTTTGTATTCGTGCTTTCAATCTCAATTTCTAAAAGCTTTGTTTTAAGCTCGCTTTCATCAATATCTGCCTGCATTTCATTTTCAATTACAATAGCTGGCTCTTCTTCTAATTGCACTATGTATCCTGATATGTTTTCAGTTGAAACATCAGGAGCCATTCCTATATCAAAGTCGCCTTCAGCAAGCCCTATTGGTTCTCTGAATTCATCAATAGTTTCATCAAGCTCATTTGCAGATAATTGTCTTACAAGGTCCTCATCAACAAAAGTAAAGCCCTGTCTTAAAGTATCAATACCAACATCTGATAGCGGAGCTATTTCCTCACAATTCTTTCCAGAATCCCCTGTTTTGCAGTCAATAAAGCATGTGCTGATTGATTCACTAGCATCACAGCTTCCATCACCACATTCCTGGGTTGGTGGTTCTGTTGGTGCTGGTTCTTCATCACTTACAACAAAAACCTCTAGAGCATACTGAATTGGGTAATAACCTACTAAAGCGGGATCTTTAGGATTTGAAATGTCAACAATCCTAAGACCACCGTGTTCATCTGCAACGTAAACATAATCTCCATGAATATCAACACCATGTGAAAATCCTGGTGTATCTACATGGCCAGTTGAACTTAGATTTGAGTAAGTTGTATTTCCGACTTTCACATCCAATCTTCCAGAAACATCCATGATATCTAAACCGTCATTATCTGCGAGATAACCATATCCCCCACTGGCAACAAAATCACGGAATGTTCCATAAGGTGGACCATATGTTCCCATGCCAGGATAATAATTTTCTGCTCCGCCAGGAAGTCCGTCAATATCTGTAATGTTAAACTTAGCTAAATCTCCACTTAACAAAGTAATGTATGCAAAATCTCCTTGAATGTCAACATTTTGTGGGGTATTGCCAAATGACCATCCTTTCGCAACAAACTGAGGATTAGTCTTATCTGAAATATCAATGGATTTAAATTCACTGCCTGGTTCATTACAAACAAGGAATGCATAGTTATCTACCACTTTGACATCATTATTATAATTGCAGTCACTATATATTCCAACTACTTCAATTGAATTTAAGTCTGAAACATCTATTATCCCCAGTCCTAATTCCTGATTAGCAACATACGCATAAGAACCGTCAACATCAATACCATATGCTTTTCCAGGTAAGTCAAGGCTTCCAATAATACTCGGGTTTGTTTTATCTGAAACATCAAGCACAATAAAATCACCATCACCTGCAAGATATGCCTTATCACCAACAACATCAATATCTCTTATGGTGAAAACTGAGTTTTCTCTAGTATATTCTCCTATTAGTTGAGGTGAAGAAACATCAGTAACATCCAAAATATCCAAGCCCTTTGTTCCAACTACATATGCATAAACTGGATCTTCATTACCACATTCACCACAATCCGCAGGACAATTAATACATGATTCATAAACATTGCAATTTCCGTCACCGCATGAAGCTTCATTTAGACATGCACCATCTTCACAGCCATTAGGGCATGGGAGCACTTTATAAGCAGTAGTACCTAAACCATAGTCCCATTCACAGTACGCTTCTGCAACCATACATTCAGGGTCATTGCAGGAATATGCGTAGTTCCAGAGTGGAGAATTACAGTAATCTGTAAGTCGCTGGTGCTCCTGTTCTGCTATTCCCTTCACATAAATGTTTTTTCCACCATCAGAATCTCTACAGCGGAATGTACAATCTACAGGACAACTTGCGTGTGTTTCATCCCAATTACACCTTCCATCTCCACAAAATCTTGGTGTTGATGAACATTCACCATCAATGCACCCTTCAGGGCAGCGATACTCCTCTAAACCAACAAGGTTATCTGGTCTGCAATAATATTCATACAAATTACATTGCACCCCACCACATTCTTCGATGTACTCATCGTAATAGGTACAAGAATCAGTATTCGTTTCATTCCTCCTTGTTGTGTCTCCTTTTAAATAATAGTCCTTTCCATTATCAGTCTCTGTGCAAAGGCAAGTCCCACAATCAGCAGGACAACTTCTACAACTTTCATCACCATCACAACTTCCATCACCACAAACTGGAGGACATAAACCACAATCAGCAGGACAAATAATGCAGGTTTCATTTCCAGCACAGTTTCCATCGCCACAACCTGGAATACAGACCCCGCAATCAGTAGGACAATTAGTGCAGGTTTCATTTACGCCACAATTTCCATCACCACAATCTAGAAAACAATTTCCACAATCAGCAGGACAACTAATGCAAGTCTCATCACCTTCACAATTTCCATCACCACAAAATGGAGGACAGCTTCCACAATCAGCAGGGCAGTTAAAACACGCTTCATCATCATTGCAGTTTCCATCACCACAGTAAGGATCTGATCCACCACCTCCTATGTAATACATGAAAACATCTCCATAAACGTCATATCTGGAATCACTTGAAACAACTTTAGTCCCATAAATAGCTGCATAGTTGTTGTATGTTGCTGTTGGATCAATTATACTTGATTCTCCTGTTGACAAATCATAAACAGCAATATCTCCCATAGCATTAAGGCTGAAATCTGTATAAGTGACCTTGTCTCCGTGAATAGCAACATTTCTATGATAATTGTTTCCTGATGTTGTGAGCTGCTGCTTTTGTCCTGTCATCAAATCATAAACAAATACCTCCCATCCATTGTTAACAAAGTCCTGATAAACCAATTTATAATTATCAATATCAGGGAATGTGGAACCACTTGATGTTTCGATATATTGTGTTGATCCTACATCAGAATAATAAACCGCGATCTGTGATTCAGTAGATGGTTTGAAGTCCTGGTAAACAATAACCTCATTATAAACCGCAGGATACTGCCCCTCACCAACATAGTATTCTCTATTATGACGTAAATCTCTATAATAAACAAGTGGAGGTCCACTAGTGGAGGAATCATACCAGGTGACTTTATTCCCCTGTATGCGTGGGTATCCTTGTCCTGTTGTGTGTGAAGAAACTAAGGTGTGTTCTCCTGTTGAAAAATCATACAAGTAGATATCAGCACATGGTGACCAATATGTTGTTCCTTTACACATGTGTGAATAATCATTATAAACTACTTTAGTGCCATCTATATCAGGGTTTCTTTGATAATCTGAATCTGCCATTTCTCCTCCTGGACAACTGGCAAAAGAACAGTTCAAAGGTTTCTCTGAAGTAACCCTAATCTCTTCTCCAGTGCTAATTTTGTAAGCGTAAATATCACTTCCAGTTTCTGCATTATTCCTGCCATCCTGCCACACAACATAATCTCCAGAGATTTTAGCGCGGTCCTGCTGAGTCCCTTGAGGTGTCAGCCTGACAACACAGTCCTCTTCACAGCTATCGCTAGTTTCGTCATTATCGCATGTTCCATCCCCACATAGCGCTGCAGCTAGCGGCATAATAACCAGTAGTGCGAACAATGCCAAAACTAGTTTCTCCTTCATTTAAACACCTCTTTTTTTTCTACAAAGAAATTGCGACCTCCGCAATTTTTTGTTCCAAAAACCAAAATTCGTTTGGTTTTTGTTACTTGATATTGAACTTTTCATAAAGCAGCATGCATTTCTCATGCACTTGTTTCTTGTATTTTGGTGAGACCCTTTTGTAAAGCGTATTGGCTTGTACATAAAGCTCTCTTGCCTCTTTGCGCTTGTTGTTGGTAAGAGCTACAAGAGCCTGATCTACTAGGTTTTTGATGTACATTGCATCAAGCCTGTAGCACAAATCAACAACATTACCCTTAGTCTTCTTCCTTGTCTCGGGTGGAAGGCCTGTGAATGTCTGCGTTAGCTCTTTGTAGAGCTTCTTTGCATCCTCATACTTGTTGTCCTCAAGATAACCATCTGCTTTTGACAAAATTTCATTTACCTTTTTGATGTGCTCATCCCTGTGCAGGAATGTTTTAATGCTGTCTACGCCTCCGAATGAATAGACAAGATAAACAGCAATCAGGATTATCACAATAAGTATCTCAATTGTAAGCCGCATATCCATTGAGTCTGCTAAAGCACCAAATTTCTTAAACACAGCAAAGCCCGTTACCTTGCTACTTTCAGCATTCATTGAAGATGAAAGAACAATTGTCTTTGCGCTTTCTGCGCTTGCACTTGAAAGCTGCCTATCAAAATAGTATGCAAAGCTGTTTTCTTCAGAAAGCTCAACTCCAATCAAAGGATCACTGTTCAGTATTTCGTGTTCAAACAACAGATTAACCTCATCAGCTGTATTTGCAACTGTTTTTGGTATGAATTCTGCAAGAATATGCTCTTCAGAAAGATTTCCATTGATCTTAACAGACTTTTCAATCAAGGTTATTGATTTGCTTTCACCAGTAACATAACCAAAGTCAAGTATCATGAACTGCGTTGTTACAGTTATTAATGACTGTAGTTTCTCGTTTTCTTTTGCAAGAGCTTCCTTGTCCTTGCTCTCAAACTTCTTGTTCTGTGATTCTATCAGAAGTGATGTTGCCTCAAGGACATCGCTGTTGTCCGGATAACTTACATACTCTGTACTTTCAGCAACACTCATTGTTGCCGGAACCTGACGCTCAAGCTCAGCTATTCTTTCATGTATTTTTTCTTTTTCCTGTTTCTTGCCCTCATCATCAAGGTCTTTTCTCCACATTACATCATGCAGGTCGCGATTTGCCCGCTTTAACTGCAATTTGAGATCATCAAGTGTTTCCTTAAGCTTAAGTGCCTCTGCGGCTTCTTTTTCTGACTTGCCAAAGTAGCCAAGATCAAAAAGGAATGTGTCAATCTTTTCGATAATTGCTTCAGTTATCGGTTCTAATTCTGCTTCTACACTGGCTAAAGCTATTTCGCTAACTGCAAATGAATAAATTCCTGATTTCTTTGAATTGCCCTTGTCATCCTCGCACTCAAGCTCCCAATAGTGCGTTGCGATTTCAAGATTATCAACAGTAAACTGCTGGTTGTCGCTGTTTGCTATACTGCCTGATGTAGAATGCAGTGTCCACCATTCAGAATCAGTGCTTGTGTAGAGCCTGCACACAACATTTGTATTATCTGAAACAGAATATGTTAGCTGCACAGGTGAACCAACTGTTGAACCGTCTGCAGGGCTTACTATTGTGATAATCGGCGCTTGAGTATCTGTTATGATCTCTATAAAGGAGACATTTATTTTCATATTGCCATGCACAGTTATTGTTTCAGCATGCGTTTTGTATGAGTCCCGCTTTATGATAAGAGCATAGCTTCCTGAAGGTATCTTGAAAGATGCAACCCCTGCGCTTGTCGTGTTCTTTATTTCACCATCAAAGTCCACCTTAGCATTTGCAAGCAGTGCGTTTGTCCTGTTGTCTCTAACCTCAACATCCACATCATAAAGCTGTCTTACATCCACAACTGTTATGTCTGACTTGCTCCAGTTGACATCACTAACTGTCAAGTTTACAATGTATGTTCCTGTTGTGTCATATGAATATGTCAAGTTCTCTGCTGTACTGTCTGTTGTTCCATCCTCATCAAAGTCCCATGAAATTGCAACAGCGCTTACATTGCCTGAATACTCAGCCTCAAAATAGATATGTTCTCCTTGAATCACTGTTGTTTCGTTTGCATGCAGCTCTACTGCTAATGGATTTGTCTGCTCTGTTGAATTCACTTCAAAGGACGCAACCTTATTCTCAAGGTTTCCCCTGTAATCAAAGTCAACATTTATTTCGTAATTTCCAACTGCGGAAGGTGACAATATATAGTTTGAAGAGCCGGTATTCATAACAGAATAATAATAACCCTCTGGACCAGTGATTGTTATGTTGTGTACTGCCTGACTCCTTGAATCTACTGTTACATAGACTGTTTCATAAGGAACATAGCTTCCCTGGTCTGTTGAAACCCCATACTCAACACAGGAATTGCAGCTTCCTCCACAATCGATTCCTGTTTCATCACCATTTTGTATTCCATCATCACAGGATACAAGCGAAAAGCTGAAGACATAATGTCGCAAGATGTTGTTTCCATTAAGATCTGTTGCATTGATAATAAGATTATTTGTATCATTCTGCAGCTGCATGCTTATGATTGCTAATTTTCCTGTTCCAAGATAGGCCATTTCAGTGTACGCTGCATCATTTAACTTGTAGCTTATGTTTGCATACTCATCAGATGAAATATTGATTTGCTGCAAATAGTCATCTGCGCTGAAGGCTGAATTATTCAGCTCCTCACCATTTCGCAAAACTGTCAATTCAGGAGGAATATTATCATTAACTTCAAAATCTGTTTGTGCTGTGTTGTTTCCAACAACAACCACAAAACTATGCGCTCCATTTTCAAATGTTCCCTCTTCAAGTGTTCCTAAAATTATCTCGCTGAATAACGAGTGGCTTCCATTATAGGAGTCAGCTATTATTGTTTCATTTGCTGTTCCATCAAGGGAACAGTTTGCATATCCTGTTTCTCCTTCTACATTAAATTCAAGAGCTACGTTTTCTCCATTGGTCAATATTGATGAATCCTCTGGATTTGTTATTGTGATTTCAGATCCAGAACCCATAACCGTTATAATTATATCATCATTGCCCTCTATTTCAAAGCCTGAATATTTTTCACATGTCTGGCCATTTTGGGTTACTGTTCCAGTTAAAGAATAGAATCCGCTCTGCTCTGCAACAAACAGGTCATATATTACAGGATAGTCCTGGTCAGTATAACTAACACTGTAATCAACATCAATACTTGATATTTTTATTTCAATATCTGATCCATCTGCAGCATCAGCTATAACCCTAATCATATCTCCTTTTTCATATCTTGTCTTTTCTGTTTCTATTATGCAGGAAAACAAAGTACTTTCTACTAAATCTGCCAGATCATAGCTTGCAGATTCATCTGTTAAGTCCAGGTCATCTATGTTTACATAAAGTGGATCATAGTCTGCACCAGTTAAAACAGTAAACATCAATGCCATAAATAGCATGAGCACTACACTTCCTTTTTTCATCGCTTTCTTATCCATCATTTCTGATTCTCTCCTTTATTCGCTTCAGTTCTTTGACAAGCTCTTGTTCACTCCGTCTCATACTCTTTTCTCTAACTTCTTCCTTGATCTCAGCTCTCAGTTTCTTTACCTCGTAAAGATAAGGATCCTTTGATTCAAGCCAGTGATCCCTAACAACGCTTCTGATTTCCTCGCTAAGATCCATAAAGTGATTCGCCTTGGCCAGCTTTTTCAGCTCATCAACCAACTCTTCAGGCATCCTCACAGAAACCAATACATCAGCCATTCTTGTTTTGCTCTACATACCTTCTTGAAAAATCTCTGATAGCCTCTGACCTGCTTTTGTAGATTCCACTCTTGACTAAAGAGTCTAACCACTTAACAATCTCAGAAGGCAGTCTAATGTTAACTACTGTAATTTTCATTCTTGTATGATACCTGTATGACAACCAATATATAAATATTTCTGTTTTTTATATTAGTATAGCAATATCCAGACTAGAATATGTATGACATCTGTAAGATATTTGTATGACAAATATAGAACTATTTTCTTTTAAATTTTTCTTTAACACTAGAAAGAATCTTCTTAATGTCCATTTTGTTTTCATCAACAACTGCTTTTTCCTTAATTTTATCAGCTACCTGCCTTTCAATGATCTTATTCTGCATACTATTGTACTTCTGTATAACATGCTGAAGCTTTTTTTCATATTCATTCTTCGCTGCTTCACTATCTTGCTTATTTTCCAGCTTAGTGATGTATTCATCCATCAGAGTCTGCTTTTCCTCATCATACCATATTTCTACTTCATCTTCAGTCATCATTTGCTTTTTCCTACTAGCTCCTTAAGCTCTCTCTCAAAATCTGCATGAGACAAAACACCCTCATTGCTTAAAAGATTAAGCAGAGCTTCTATTTTTAGCTCGTTCATCCTTATCTTTCCCTTATTCTCCATTACCTCTTTCTCTGTTTCCATGTTATCACCCTTTACAAATACATTCACAGGAATTACAGCTTACGCCCCTATTATCAAAAGTGTGTTCAACATAATCATAATCAATGCCTGCACACTTTGCCTTACATTTTGCCCCGCACTGTGATTCATCATTTATTGTATGAAGCACCGTCCCCATGAAAGGCCCGCAGTGATCCTTCAGATCAAATTCCCTTTTCTCACTGCATCCACTTAGTGTAATCAGTAGGAGAACCAATCCTAAAAAAAATATCGAATTAATTGTTCTTTTTTTCATGTTTGCCCTCATTTTTACAAAACGTTTCATGCTGGTTCAAATAATAACTTGAAACCTTAACAATTGCAAGTCCAATTATAATAACTGATATGAGCATTACAGGAACAACCAAATTATATGTTAGCCCCATGCTAAGCAGGTCATCATATGCTATAAACAGTGACAATCCAAGTATATAGTACGCGATTATCCTCAGGAAATCCCCTCCAATAAAAAAGAACAAAGCAGCCATAATAAGGGTTGCGGCAAGGCCCCCAAAAGAAATCACGGTTTCATTATAGTTCTCATCGCACCCCATCTCTGCATGAGGCATCTTGTTTATGTCATAAATAATCGCTTTTCCTTCTTCGCATCCATAATACTGCGCTGTGAGCACATGCCCTAATTCGTGTATCCCTACTGTGCTCAGAAACATGAAAAGCGTCATTGAAATAACAAAAATAAAGTATTTTATGAAAATTAGAGGTAAAAAGGGCTTTTTCTTCTTTTTTGCTTTCTTCTTTATCACACCGCACTTCTTTACATCAAGATATATGAAAAAGAACACAAAGAACAATAGTATGTTCGGTAAAAACCAGCATAAATCAGCAATATCTCCTCGGGATATTGCGAAGAAGATAAGCAGTAAAGACAATATTGCATAAGCAACACCTACTGCTCCTGCTTTTTTGAGATAAAAGTTTGAAAAAAATAACAAGTTTAAGAAAACAATCAACAACAGCAGATAAGCGATTGCAGTCATAAACAAAAGGACTGTATTGAATTCATAGCGTAATAAAAAAGAGACAAGCAAAAACAAAAATAACAAGTACAGCAGATTATTGTTTGAAGTCAACTCATAAACAATAAAGAGTATGAGAACCGAAGACAAAATAGTGAAAATCGCCTGCAAAAGAACTATATCATTAGTAAACGGCTCAAAAACCTTGAAAAACCAAAGAAGATTCAGAATAGCAAAGATTAAGAAAAAAATACCATTAATTGAAATTGCACGCCCTATCTTACATATAGACTTCTTTTTGTGCCATGAAAAATAAGTATAGAAAGCTATCACTGCTATCGCAATAAAACTCAATGCATTAAGCAGATAAATTAACCCCATTCTTTGTAACTCTCCCCTATCCAAAAACGGTCAGTATACTATTTAAAGGTTTCTTTTGTTGAAAAAATATTTAAACAGTATTGCTTATTTCATGAATAAGTTGAATAAATCGATAAAAAAAGGGGATTTAAACAGGTTTATTGCTAACCTAATGAAAAAACATGAGGTAATTGCGCCTATAAAAAAACAAGGGCATCATTTCTTTGAAAAACTTGAAAACCCGGATGATCTTAACCTTAATTTCATAAATACACACTACCCTCCAAAGAGGTTCTTCCTTCCTCCGCATGAGGAATTATTCACTTTGAAAAACAAGAAAGTTAGCTATGAGCTCGATAACACAAAAAGGGTTATATTTGGCTTAAGGCCTTGCGATGTGAATTCATTGCTAATCCTTGACAAGCTATTCCTTGATGGCATTCCTGATCCATACTACAAACGCAGGAGAAAAAACAATTTGATCATTGCTCTAGACTGTATAGAATCAGGAAAAAACTGCTTTTGCACGTCTCTGGGCACAAACAAGATGGAAGATGGCTATGATCTGCTATTTACAGAAAAAGGAGGTCGTTACATAGTTAAGGTAGGTACTGTAGAAGGAAAAGCATTGCTATCCTCCAAATTTTTCAAGAGCACTAAAGAAGAATTCACGCCAAAGCTTTCATGCAAAAAAAAGATTAGTGAAGAAGAGATTGAAAAGATAAGACATGCTGCTGACAGCGACGCATGGAACGAGGAATCTGATGATTGTTTAAGCTGCTGTGCATGCACAGTTGCCTGTCCTACTTGCAGCTGCTTTGAAGTAGAGGACTTTCCTGACATGGACGGAAAAGAAAGCAAAAGGATACGAAGATGGTCTTCATGTCAGCTGAATGATTTTTCAAAGGTCGCTGGAGAATTTGTTTTCCGCAAAGAAAGAGATAGTAAAGTGAAGCATCGCATTCGCCATAAGTTTGAATACTTCAAGGACCAATATGGTATTTACATGTGCGTTGGCTGCGGCAGATGCATAGACTACTGTCCAAAGGACAGCGATATGATTAAAACAATAAAAAAAATAAAATGAATCCATACATTCCAAAATTCGTGAAGATTTTGAAAGCTGAAAAACTAACTCCAGACACGATGTTTTATCAGCTCGATGCACGCCTAAAAAGCATTCCCGGCCAGTTTGTAGAGGTCTCTGCTACAAATATTGGTGAAGCACCGTTTGCAATCGCAGATTATTCAGAAAAAAATGTAGAGCTTGTTGTGCGAGGTGTTGGAAACGTTACAAAAGCAATGGCTAATCTGAAAACAGGAGACCAAATGGGACTAAGGGGTCCATTTGGCAATGGATTCCCTGTTGATTTAATGAAAAGAAAGAGCTTGATTATCATATCCGGCGGTACAGGTATTGCTGCTGTGCGCGGCCTAATCCAGTATGCAGAGAAAAACGAGGCTCTTTTTGACGGTGTTTATCTGTTCTTTGGCTTCAGAAGCCCAAAGGACATTGTATTCAAAGATGACATTGATAACTGGAGAAAGAAATTTAAAGTGGAATTAACTGTGGACAAAGGAGATGATAACTGGAAGGGTAATGTTGGTCTTGTGACAGCATTACTTGAACAATCCGGATTGGATGAACAAAATGCAGTTGCAGTTTCATGCGGCCCTCCAATAATGATTAAATTCGTTGTTGAAACATTGCAAAAACTGGGCTTTGAGGAGGATCAGATATATGTTTCACTCGAGCGCATGATGCAGTGCGGCATAGGAAAATGCGGTCATTGTCTTGTTGGAAACAAATATGTCTGCAAAGATGGCCCTGTATTCAGCTATAAAATAGCAAAGGAGTTGAAAGATTAATGGAAAAACCAAAGGTTGCCTTTTTTTCACTGACAAGCTGCTCAGGCTGTCAGATTAGCGTGCTTGACCTAGAGACTGAACTAATGGAGATATTCAAGCATTTTGATGTTATACATTTCCCATTGGTTAAAGAAGAGAATCTTCACGGTCCATATGACATAACCTTTGTTGAAGGTGCTGTTGCAAACAAGGAAGAAATCAAGAAAATCTTTGAGATAAGAGCCAAGTCAAAGATTGTCATTGCACTTGGAACCTGTGCTGCTTATGGCGGGGTTCCTGCAATAAAGAACCTTGGTTATGGTGAGGATATTGAAAAAACAGTTTATCATGATCCTGCTTTCCTTGAAGCAATAAATGTTTTTGGAATAGGCAACTATGTTAAGGTTGACTATTATATAAGGGGCTGCCCAATTAACAAGGAGGAGTTCATCAAGGTTCTCAAGTTCCTTCTCGCGGGAAAGCTTCCTTTGCATATAGACTATCCTGTCTGCAAGGAGTGCCGCGCAAAAGGCAATGTCTGCCTGCTGAGAGAAGGTCGTGATTGCATTGGACCTGTTACATATGGCGGTTGTGACGCTGTGTGTCCATCAAACGGAATTCCATGCTATGGATGCAGAGGCCCATTACCAGATGCTAATGTTGATTCACTTGTTAAACTTTTCAAAAGAAACGGAATAAGCCATGAAGACATAAAAAGGGCTTTCCTGAAATATGCAGGAACATCAAAAAAATTCCAGGGAGTGTGTGAACTAGATGAAAACGATCAAACTTGACCGCATAACAAAGGTTGAAGGGCACGCTAAGCTAGAGGTAAAAGTATATGACGGAAAAGTAAAGAAAGTAAGAATGGAGGTCTTTGAAGGTGCAAGGTTCTTTGAAGGCATCCTGAAGTGCAGAAGATTCGATGAAGCACCAGAACTCACCTCAAGAATATGCGGTATTTGCAGCCAGGCACACATGATTGCCTCTTTGCAGGCAGTTGAAACCATTCTGCGCGTAAAGGTATCAGAGCAGACAAGACGTTTGAGAAAGCTTATGCTTATTGCACAGATTATCCAGAGTCACGCTCTTCATCTATATTTCCTTGCGCTGCCAGACTATCTCGGCTATGAAAGCGCAATATCCATGGCAAAAAAGCACATGGACAAGATAAGAACAGGCATACGCATAAAGAAGCTCGCCAATGACATGGTAACTGTGATTGGTGGACGAGAAATTCACTCAGTAACACCAGTTGTTGGAGGGTTTTCAAAGCTTCCAAAGCAATCCGAGATGAAACAGTTGTATGATCGCCTTAAGAAGGGGAAAAAGGATGCAATAAAAACAGCTGAGCTGTTTGCAAAACTGAAATATCCGTCATTTGAAAGAGAAAATATGTATGCATCGCTCGGCAGGCCAGACAAATATGCTTTAACACATGGCAATATTGTATCAGCTAAGACCCTTAATATCAGGCCAGTGAAATACAAGCAGTTCTTTGATGAAACAGTGAAGCCATACTCTACTGCAAAGTTTGTCTCAAGCAGAGGAAAAAGTTTCATGGTTGGAGCGCTTGCAAGAATCAACAATCATCCAGAGGTTCTTTCAAAGGATGCAAAAGCTGCAATAAAAAAATCAAAGATTAAGTTCCCTAATTATTCACCTTACATAAACAATTTTGCTCAGGCAGTAGAGATTATTCATCTATTTGACCGTGCAATGGACGTAATAAAAAAGATCGACATCAAAAAGGAGCTTCCTGCAAGATACAAACTAAGAGCAGGCAGTGCAGTTTCTGTTGTTGAAGCTCCTCGCGGCCTTCTTTTCCATGAATACACACTTGACAAAGAAGGTGAGATTACTGCGGCAAACATTATACCGCCAACCACTCAAAACCTAAAAAGCATGGAAGATGACATCAAAGAGATGCTTCCAGGCATACTACACAAACCAGAAGAAAAGATTATAGATGAGATTGAAAGACTAATAAGAAGCTATGATCCATGCATTTCATGCAGCACTCATTTCCTTGAATTTAAGTTAGATAGAAAATGAAAACAGTGCTTTGCTTTGGAAACGAGGCTATTGAAGAGGATAACCTCGCGTTAAACCTCGCTGATGAGATGAAGCTTGACAATGTAAAATTTGTCAAGTGCAAAGGAGAGGATGTGATTAATCACAAACTCAACAAAGACATATATATAATGGATGTTGCAAAGGGAATAGAAGAAGTAAAGTTAATCGATGACCCTGACAAGTTAGTTGACAGGAATACAGTAACAGCACATGATTTTGATTTGTCTTTTTTCCTTAAACTGGCAAAAGAAACAAATAAAATTAAAAAACTGAACATTATTGCTATTCCGCAAAAAGGAGACAAAGAAAAAATAAAATCAGATATAATAAAGCTTTTAGAGGGATAAAAATGAAAGAA
This sequence comes from bacterium, assembly GCA_024206195.1. The sequence goes on from JAAGZO010000387.1 coordinate 84,567, forward strand.
AAGGGGTTAATGCTTGTTTTTTTGACAGCTGTTATCAGCGGGTTCTCTATATTCATAAACAAATTTGGTGTCTCAGGCATAAATCCTTTTGTTTTTGCCTGGCTAAAGAACACCGTAGTTGCAGTATTCCTTATATCTGCAATTCTTCTCTTAAAAGATATTAAATTATTAAAGGAAATCTCGAGGAAAAACTGGGCAAAGCTTGTTGCAATCGGCCTAATAGGAGGTTCAATACCTTTTTTACTGTTCTTCAAAGGACTGCAGATGACTGTTGCTACAAGCGCCGCATTTATCCACAAAACTCTATTCATCTACGCTGCAATACTTGCTGCACTATTCCTGAAAGAAAAAATGAATAAAAAAATAATTATTGCAGCAGTGTTTATTCTAGCAGGAAATGCCCTGCTTTTGAAAACGAGCTGGAACTTACTAAACATAGGAGACCTGATGATTCTTGCTGCTACGGTACTTTGGGCAGGCGAAAATGTGCTTTCAAAGCACACATTAAAAGATGTCAGTCCTAGAATTGTTGCTTTTGGAAGAATGTTCTTTGGTTCGTTGTTTATACTGGCATTCCTTTTGTTAACAGGCAATATAATTGCAGTAGCTACGCTGACTGTTCAGCAGCTGTTATGGGTTCTTGTTACATCTGCATTCCTGTTGCTTTACGTTCTTACATGGTATAATGGCTTAAAGTATCTGAAAGTTTACGTCGCAACATCCATACTCCTTCTTGGCTCTGTGATAACAACAATACTTTCTGTTCTTTTTACAGGAACTGCTATAACACTAAGCCAGGCTTTTGGGATGCTGCTCCTTGTTTCAGGCGTAATCTACATAGTTGGCCTTGCAAGCATTGTCAGCACAATAAAGCAGATAATACCCTGGAGTAGAAAACATGGATGGCGTTGAACTAGCTTCACGCTTTTCATACATGCCCAACAAGTTGGGTTACTGTGGGCCATTATCAGAAAAGATCTTTCTTGATTACATTGAAAACAAAAAAAACAAGGCAAAAATAAAGGAATCCTTGAAAAGATTTGAAGGGTTATACCCTTATTTACAGATAATTGCAAAAAAAAATAAAAAAAGCCCATTTGACTATGATGTTGTTGAGGCATACTGGATTGGAAACTCGCTTCTTGAAAAAATAACAAAAAATGATCTTAAGATTCTCATCAAGAAACTGACAAGAAGAGGTCTTCCTGTGTTTATTGCAAAAAAACTCATTGAAAACATACCTTCTGGTGTTAATGCGCAACACTCATTCAATGTTTTCTTCGTCGGTGTAGGAATGATCACTGGCAGCGTTAAAACAACGCTGAAAAACATGTGCTCATGCATGATTTCCTATGGCAGTGTTAAAAAAATTGAAAAAAATGCCCTTTTAGTCAGCTATATCCCAATTATAAGAAAAAAAGAAGCCTTTGTTTACGGTAAAAAAACAGAAAAAAGGATCAAGTATGACAAAAGAATGATAAAAACCATCAAAAAAAACGATGTTGTTGCTTTTCACTGGGATCTTGCAGTCAAAATTCTATCAAAAAAAGAGCAGACAAACCTGAAAAAGTACACTACAAGAAATATTAACTCAATTTAAACAGCTTAAGGCTTTCTAATGCATCCTTCTCACTCATCTTTTGCACAACAAGACCTGTATTTACAAGAACATAATCCCCTTTTTTGACCTTTATTCCTTGAATTATTGCTTTTCTCTTCTCTCCCATATAATCTACTGTTGCTGTTTTCCCATTAATACCAATAACCTTACCTGGAGCTGCTATGCACATTATTCCACCACAACCTCTTTTGTTATTAGGTCCTTTCCTTCAAGAACATCAGGGATCTCTCCACATTCAGGACAGACAAACAGAACAAAATCATGCCCGCGTTCAGTTATCTTGGGTTCTCCTTCATAACCGCAGACACATTTCACCTTTGCTTTCTTTGTGTAACACTCTATTTTCCAGTCAACCAGGTTACCCATTGTTTCACTAAGCTCATCTGCAGTTATCTTAGCAAGCTCTCCAACCTCTATTTTTATTGCTTTTACATCGCCTTGTTGCTTTGCTTCCTCTATTATCCTGTTTGCAATTGCTGATTCGTGCATAATATGTTAACAGAAACGTTTATATATAAACTTTTCCTGGGAAAGTATATGGAAATAATAGCAAGAACAATCAATTTTTTCCTTGGATTTCTTGGGGTAATCCTTATTCTAAACGCTGCAATAAACAAGCAGATAGAATTCCTGCTTTGCGGAACAGCCCTCTTTGTATTTGCCTTTGTTGGCCATGTAATACTGAAGTTTTACTACACTGAACCATATTTCAATCATGACTCTATATACCAGATTAAAATGCGCAACAATCTCAGAGTTAAAAACAAAAAGATTTATTAATTCTCTACAGTTCTCCCGAAGCATGAGTAAGAAACGCGGTAATTTGAAACAGGAATTTGCTAATCTCAGAGAGATCAATTTTAAGGAAACAAAGCAGAAGTTAAAGCAGTCAGTAAAGGAAGATATGCTTATTATACAGACAGCAGGCTGCATAGATGAACTAAATAGGGCATCAAATCTTCTTGTTAAAAGGCTTAGAGAGTGGTATGAGCTCTATAATCCTGAATATTCAAGAGCGGTTCCTGATCATGAAAAATTCGTTAAATCGATTACAAGCAATGATAAGAAGGCTCTCCTGAAAGAGATTAAGCTAACTGGTCAGGACATGGGTGCTGAATTATCTGAAAAGGACCTAAAGCCAATTCTAGACCTGGCAAAAGAAACAGATAAAATGTATTCTCTGATTGAAGTTCAGAAAAAATATCTTGAAACTCTTATGACTAAATCTGCTCCTAATCTTAATACTGTTGCAGGCGCATTAATTGGTGCAAAACTTGTTGCACTCGCGGGCTCATTCAAGAGACTTGCAGAGTTCCCTGCATCAACAATACAGCTCCTTGGTGCAGAAAAAGCATTGTTCAGGCATATAAGAAACAAGAGCATGAGACCTCCTAAATTTGGCGTGATACACGAACATCCGCTTATTGGACAAGCAGAAAGGAAAAACAAGGGAAAAGCTGCAAGAGCATTAGCTGATAAGCTAAGCATTGCTGTAAAGATTGACTATTTCAAAGGTGAATTTATCGGAGATAAGCTCAAGAATGAGCTGGAAAAAAGGTTTAAAAAATGAAGCAAAAATTTGATGGTGTTTTTGAAGAGAAACTTGGAAAAAGAACTGCGCTGCTTACAAAGAACAGCACACCTGGCTTAAAGTTCTTTGAAGAGATCCTTGTGAATAAAGAATCCACAGAATACAGGGTATGGGATGTGAAAAAGAGCAAGCTTGCTGCAGCCATTGTAAAAGGTCTTTCTGTAATGCCAATCAGGCAAGACTCCACTGTACTGTATCTTGGAGCTGCCCACGGTTACACTGTTTCATATATATCTGACATTGCAAACAAAGGATTTATTTTTGCACTTGACTTTGCTCCTCGTGTTGTTAGAGATCTTATTTTTGTTGCAGAAAAAAGAGAAAATATCGCTCCAATTATGGCAGATGCAAAAATGCCTGAATCATACTCAAAAAACGTAATGCAGGCAGACATAATATATCAGGACATTGCCCAAAGGGATCAAACAGGAATCTTCCTGAAAAATGCGGATTTATTTCTAAAAAAAGGCGGCTTCGGCATACTTGCAGTAAAGTCTCGAAGCATTGATGTCTCGCAAAGACCAAGAGATGTTTACCAGACTGTCAGAAAAGAGCTCGAGAAAACCATGAAAGTGGTTGACTACCGCATCTTAGACCCATTCCAGAAGGATCACGCGCTTTTTGTCTGCAAAAAATCATAATTTTCGAAACTTTTTAATAAACACTCATATCCTTATATTCCAATGAAGCTTTATAACACATTGACAAGGAAACAGGAAGAGTTCAAGCCAATCAAGAAAGGGCATGCTAGTATGTACACCTGCGGCCCAACTGTATACAATTACCCTCACATTGGAAACTACAGAGCGTATATTGTGGCTGACCTTGTGAAAAGATACCTGAAGTACAATGGATTCAAGGTAAAGCATATTATGAATCTGACAGATGTTGATGACAAAACAATTAAGGGATCCAAAGCAGAGGGTGTTTCACTCTCTGAATTCACAAAGAAATTCATTGACGGCTTCTTTGATGACCTAAAAGAGCTTAACATTGATCCTGCAGATACCTATCCAAGGGCGACAGAGCACATCAAAGACATGGTTGCTTTGGTTGAAAACCTCATGAAAAAGGGCCTTGCATACAAGGGAGATGATAATTCTATTTACTTTGATATATCAAAATACAAAGACTATGGAAAACTAGCTCATCTAAAGCTGGAAAACCTAAAAGCAGGGGCTCGTGTGAAGCACGATGAATATGAAAAAGATAGTGCAAATGATTTTGCTCTATGGAAAGCATGGGATAAAGAAGATGGAGATGTTTTCTGGGAGACCAGCATTGGAAAAGGAAGGCCTGGATGGCATATTGAGTGCTCTGCAATGTCAATGGACAAGCTTGGAAATACATTTGACATACACACAGGCGGAATAGACCTTATTTTCCCGCATCATGAGAATGAAATTGCACAGTCAGAGGCTGCAACAGGAAAACCCTTTGTTAACTACTGGCTGCATAATGAGTGGCTCCTTGTTGAAGGAAAAAAGATGTCCAAGAGCCTTGGCAATTTTTACACTCTTAAAGACGTTTTTTCAAAGGGCTACAGCCCAAAAGCAATTCGTTATCTGCTCCTTTCAACGCACTACAGGCAACAACTCAATTTCACATTCAAAGGCCTAGAAGCTGCTGCAAGCAGCATACAAAGGCTGAATGACTTTATTGCAGCTGTTATGCATGCAAAAGGAAAAGAGATAGATATTAGTAAAACCATAGAGAAAACGCAGGCAGACTTTGAAAAAGCAATGGATGATGACTTAAACATTAGTATCGCACTATCTCATGTATTTGACTTTGTAAGGGACATAAACAGGCTCATTGCAAAAGATGAACTTGGTAAAAAAGAAGCGAAAAAAGTCATTGAGTTCATGAAAAAACTGGATGAGATCCTTGGAATAATGGATTTCAGTGAAGATTCGCTTGACAAAGATATTGATGACCTTGTAAAACAAAGAGAAGAAGCAAGAAAAAACAAAAACTGGGCAGAGGCAGACAAGATAAGGGACCTTCTAAAAGAAAAGAATATTATACTTGAAGATTCAAAGGATGGTGTACGATGGAAAAGAGGTGTATAAAATGGTAGCCCCTAATTTTTTCAGATATGTTGCAAAAAAAGAAGGAATTAAAATCAGTGAGATTAAGCTTGGTGTAAAGAGTTCCCTTTCAGGACTTAAAAAAATAGACATTCTACGCCAAACAGGTGCAGTGGTGATGGGTATTAAAGAAAAGACCCGCCGCTTCAAGGTTGTGGTACCTTTCAAGAGAAAGATAAAGAAAGGCGAGACACTGCTTGTCATGGGCACAGAAGAACAGCTCAAAGACGTAGAAAAAAGAGCTAAAAAGTAGAAAACCGCAACAAATTTATAGGCTGTAGAATCCACTTTATTCTATGAAAGCTAATGCGCCTTGGACAAAGAAGCATCAGCCGGCAAAAACAGGTGATGTGATCAAACAGGGTTCTTCTCTAACACAGTTAGTAGACTTTGTAGGAAACTACAAGAAGCAGAAGAAAAAAGCAGTTATTGTCTATGGTGCAAGTGGATGCGGCAAAACAAGCAGTATTCACGCTCTGGCCAATGAGCTTGGTTATGAGGTATTGGAGATAAATGCCTCTGATTTCAGAGATGCAAAATCACTTACTTCTATTGTTGGCAGCGCATCAAAGCAAAGAAGTCTTTTCTCAAAAGGAAAGATAATTCTTGTTGATGAACTCGATGGAATAACAGGCAGGGAAGATCGCGGCGGAGCTGCAGCCCTTGTAAAACTCATCAAAAGTTCCTCTTTTCCTATTATAATGACTGCAAATGATCCTTGGAACAAGAAGTTTTCTTCGCTGAGAAAAACAGCAAAGCTTGTTGAATACACTGAACTCAGCTATGAGGATGTATATGAAGTTCTGAAAAAGGTATGCAAGCTTGAAAAAATAGATTACGAGGAAAACATTCTCAAATCTCTTGCGCGCCGCGCAGGCGGTGACCTAAGAAGCGCAATAACTGATTTGCAGGTATTATGCAGCTACTCCAAAAAATTGTCAAAAGAGGATGTTAATGAGCTATCTGCAAGGGACAGAGATGAATCTGTTCCAAAAGCACTGATTAAAATCTTCAAGAACTCTGATCCATCAATTGCATTAAGTGCTTTTGATAATGTAAACGAAGACCTCAACAAGTGCATGCTGTGGGTTGACGAAAATCTTCCTAAGGAATACACTGATCCAAAGGATCTTGCAGCCGCATATGATTCACTCTCAAAAGCAGATGTGTTCAACGGCCGCATAAGAAGATGGCAGCACTGGCGCTTCCTTGTTTATGTCAATGCTTTAGCAACAGCAGGTGTTGCTGCTGCAAAAAAAGAGAAAAACAAGGGCTTTGTTCAGTACAAACAGACCTCAAGGCTTTTGAAAATCTACATTGCAAACATGAAATATCAGCGCAGAAAGTTCATTGCGCAGAAAATCGCAGAAAAAACACACACATCTGTAAAAGAGTCTGTAAAGAATCTCCCATACATCCAGTTCATGTTCCGCAAGGACAAGAAGCTGGCAGCAGAAATAACAGAGGAATTCGAACTCGACAATGATGATGTTGCGTGGCTTTCAAAAGCATAACATTTTAATAGTTACAAAAAGTCATTATTTACAATGAAACTTACAATCGACGAAATGGCAACCTTCTGCAAAAAGAAGGGATTTATCTACCAGAACTCTGAGATATATGGAGGACTGTCAGGATTCTTTGACTATGGTCCGTGTGGTTCTGAGCTGAAGAACAACATCAAGCAGCAGTGGTGGAAAACACATGTTCATGGAAGGCCTGATGTAACAGGAATAGATGGCAGCATAGTGAACAGCTCAAAAGTGTGGGAAGCAAGTGGTCACGTTGCAAACTTTTCAGATATCATGCTTGAATGTGGAAAATGCAAGAACAAAGTAAGGGCAGACCACCTTGTTGAGGACAAACTAAAAATCCCTGCTGACGGCATGACCGCTGAACAATTGCAGGAAAAGATAAAAGAGAACAAGATTGGCTGTCCAAAGTGCGGTTCTGCGCTAAAAGAGCCAAGCAAATTCAATCTTATGTTTGAAACAAATGTTGGTCCTGTTAAGGATGATAAATCAACAGCATATCTAAGGCCTGAAACAGCACAGCTGATGTTTACAAACTTCAAATTAGTGCAGGAAAACTCGCGCTTAAAGCTTCCATTTGGTATTGCTCAGATGGGCAGAGCATTCAGAAACGAGATTTCTCCTAGAGACTTCTTATTCAGATGCCGCGAATTCGAAATGATGGAGATAGAATACTTTGTGCACCCTGAAAAAATAAATGATTGTCCTTATCTTGATGAATTCCTTGATTATGAAATCAATATTCTAAGCGCTGAGATGCAGGAAAAAGAACAGAAGCCAAAAAAGATGAAAATCAAGGATGCACTTGACAAGAAAATAATCAAGACAACATGGCATGCTCACTGGCTTGCATTTGAGCACAACTGGTTTGTTTCCTTAGGTGCAAGTCCTGATAATTTCAGGATAAGACAGCATCTTTCTACAGAAAAGAGCCACTATGCACTTGATACCTGGGATCTAGAGTACAATTTCCCATTCGGATGGAAAGAACTACAGGGTATGGCTAACAGAACAGACTTTGATCTGCAGCAGCACATCAAGGTTTCTGGAAAAGACCTAAGTTATTTTGACCAAGACACAAAGAAAAAGGTTATTCCGCATGTTGTAGCAGAGCCGTCGCAGGGTGTTGAACGCGCATTCCTAGTATTCATGTTCGATGCATATAATGACGATAAAAAACGAGGAAACATTGTTTTAAATCTGCATCCAAAGCTTGCTCCTTTCAAAGCTGCTATTTTCCCGCTTGTTTCTAACAAAGAAGAGCTTTTGAACCTTGCAAAGGATGTTTACAATGACCTAAAGCAGGAATTCAACTGCCTCCTTGACACTACAGGCAGTGTAGGACGAAGATACGCAAGAGCTGATGAACTTGGAACTCCATTGTGCATAACAATTGACTTTGACAGTTCAAAAGACAACACAGTTACTGTACGAAGCAGAGACACCACAGCACAGATAAGGGTCCAGATAGAAGACCTCAGCAAAATAGTCCGCAGCGTAGTCAACGGCGAACAACTCGAAAAACTAGGCAAGGTCATTAAGTAATTCTATAACACTTGTTTATTCATATCCTACTAAGTTCAGTATGTCATACAAAGACAATGTTCTGTATCCTGAGTAATCTTCTTTTATTTGATACTTATAGTTGTCTCCGCAGGCATTCTTAGCATCCTTTTCTTCATTATCGCATGCTTTCTTGCAGTTTTTATCCTTATCACATGCATCCTTGCATGCTTCTTTCACTGCTTTTGCTTCATCCTTACATGCTTTTTCTTTATCCTTGTTCTCATAAACCAAGTGCAATTTAGTATTATCATCTTTGTACTTCATGTTTGCATGTATCTTGCTTCCATCACTCAACTCGTGCGTGTGGTACTTCTCAGTTACCTTTAGATCTCCGTTTGACTCTTTATACACCAATTTTGCACTGTCTTTTTTGACATAGATTAATGTTTCACCAGCAGATGTTGTTAAACTATCCGCTTCAATCTTACAGTGTATTTCGTCCTTGTTTTTTCCCTGTTTGTCAATTATGTTCATTGCATAGGCTGTTTCAACACCATCATTAATGTGTGAGTTCATCTCATACCACAACTTATCTCTCTTAGTGTATATATCACCCATGGTTGTTAATGAATCGGTTGGATACAAACTAGTGCTTGCCCTGCCAGTATATGTGTCTATGCACCAATTCTGAGATTCCTGGTCTACTCCCTCATAATCCTCACACCCATCCTTATCAGTATCTATGTTTGGAATCTGTGCAGGGCACAAGTCAAATAAATCAGGCGCGCCTCCAGCTCCACTAAGCACAGATACATCATTATCATCATCTTCATACACAAGTTTTGATGTGACAACATAGTTTCCTGCATTGTCATACGCCTCAAGCAATATCTTGTAGATGGCTTCATCAGTGTCAAAGTTAAAGAATGCATCTCCATCAGTCTCCTGCATCACAACAAAATCATTGCTGTCAACCAATTTGATAGTATAAGTGTCCAATCCTGCTATTGAAGCATCGATGTTTGCACTAATCTTTGCACAACCATGCACAACATCGTATGACACTACACCATCATCAATCCAGAACTGCAAGAAGAAATTACATTCAGTGTCCGATGCATCAGATACTTCAATACTGGCTACAGGCTCTGTATTATCAATCTTCACTTCAGAAGACCTTATTTCCTCTACATTGCCTCCTTCATTGAATTCTGAGTTATCTGTACTGAAATATCTTATGTAGTGTATTCCTTCACCAGAAACCAACACAGAACCTGTGTAAGCAGCATCTGGAGTGCATGTATCTGCTGAATCAACACAATAGTATGTTTCTCCTACACCACAAACATCATCAGTTGCAGTCAAAGTGACAGATACATCATCATTCTCCCATCCTACAGGCGCATCGCTGGTAGTTACAGGTGCTATCTGGTCATGATCATCAACCACACCATCACAATTATCATCTATGCCATTGCATTCTTCTGCTGCAGGTGCTCCTTCAGTGCAACTATCAACCTCAACACCTTCAACACAATCTAAAGTTCCATCAGAAGCACAAGCACCAATACCACAAGTAGTTGGAGTACTTACATAATCCTCATCAATATCCTCATCACAATCATTGTCAATACCATCACAAACATCACTAGCACCAGGATAAACCTCTGCATCAGAATCATCACAATCCAAAACAGATGAATATCCATCTCCATCAGAATCAATAAAAGCTCCAACTATATAATCACTGAAATGCGTCACTGTTAACTCACATTCATTTGCTATAGTATCGCAACTAGCACCCTGGGCTTCCCAGGTCTCTGTTGCACTATTGAAGAAATAAATGTCAATATTGCCCTCATCTATTCCTGAATCATCATATCTTAAAGTGATTGTTACATAAGGATCTGCAAAATTCACTCCTTCTGGACCAAAACTGTAAATCAGGCTTACAGCCTCTACACCTGTCTGAAGCTGGAATGTAGCAATATCTGTCTCACTGGTCTCAGTAACTCCAGTGACAGAAATTGAGGTATCCTCAGACAAAGCATTTGCTTGGACATCAATCTCAACATTACTTGAATCAGAGATTATCGTACCTCCTGATTCATCGACATTACTAGCAGCAGCCTCTGTAACATCACATGCATCCCCAGCATCAAAAGGACAAACATCACAAACATCACCTGCCCCATCCTCATCAATATCTGAATTATCAGGATTAAAATCCTCCTGACAAGTATCAAAACAATTTGCAATATTATCCCCATCATTGTCTAATCCTTCATCAGCTACACTATCACAATTATTATCAGCACCATCACAAATCTCAGTAGCCCCAGGATTGATTGTATCATTTATGTCATCACAATCATCCCCATCATAAGTGCATCCACTTGCAATACCACAATCAGGACATACTCCATAGCCATCACCGTCACTATCTGAGCAAACCAAACTCCAGCCATTCATAGCTCCATAAGCATAGCTGTCAACTACATTCACTCCATTACTATCAGTGCCTGCTATAAAATAAGGTTCGCTTGTTCTTCCCCACCAGTTTCCTTGTCCATTATGCGAAACCTCAATAACATGGTTAGGGTCAACCCCGAAGAATACCATTGTTGAAGCGACCTCATTATCTATATTATCATAGATATTATTGTGATATATTTCATTTCCCTGAGGAATATTTTGTTGTATCAACTCAGGATCACCAATCTGAAGCGAATACAGAGGACCAATAAATAATCCCACACCATTCCCATAAACATCATTATCCCTAACAAGATTATTATGTGCACCGTCCCCTAGTCCAATACCCAACGCAACTGGTGGAAGACCTTCTATATCAAAAATTAAATCATTACCAAAAACCTTGTTATTAGTAATCACATTATAAGTAGATATATTTCTACGTAGCGGACGATGTTCTCCGACAGCAATCCCAAGTGCACCTCCAGAAACCTTATTACCATCAATAAAATTGTAACTGGCATTAGTAAATACCCCCACTCCTGAAAGAGTTCCAATCATAGTGTTATTAATTATTCTATTGTGATGCGGATTCCAGTAGAATTCAATTCCGCCAAAATTTGAAATTAGAGTATTGTTTGTTATATTGATATAAGCTCCATTGCTTGCATAAATACCCTGCCAAGCAATAGTGTTCTTAATCAAGTTATTTGAAACAAGGCAATCTTCTACACCCTGAAGATTAATACCTCTACTACCGGAGTTATTGATTATATTCTCAGAAATAGTTACTTTTTCGCTAATATCTTCAGTTGTCTGACCTTGGCGTAAATAAATTCCTGAATGTGAACAATTTTCAATAGTATTATCTATAATTTTAGATTCTACAAAAGACCCGGATACCCCTATTCTGAAATTATTTATCAGGCAGTTTTTCATAGTAAACCCTTTTTGATCATACCCATAAATCGCATCCGCTTGGTCTTCACCAGTTATTGAATGCCCCTGGCAGTCAATTGTTACCCCTGCTGACAATATTGGGAAGCAAATAGGCGTATTAGGATCATATGAAAACACTATATCTTGATCAAGCAAGTAAGTTCTTTTTTCATTAAGGGGTCTGCATGAATCAATTGTTATTGGAGGTAGTGTAGGAGAAGGATGTGTGCATCCAACCTCTCCTTCATCATTCCAATTTATTGCTAAATCGCAAGAATTATTGTATCCATAATTAATTTCATCATTACCAGAAATATCATAGTCACTACTGTAAGACACATCATTATTGCTTATTACATTGTTTTCCGAATTTGAATAAATAGTAAGCCCCCAAAAACATTTTTTCACGACATTACCTGAGAGTATATTTGAATTGCCTGAAACTTTAATCCCTTCACCATTCAAAACCACATTGTTTGTGAAATTATTGTAACTCGAATGAAGAGATATCCTCGCACTGCTGCCATTGATCACGTTTCCAATTACATTACTATAATCTGAGTAAACAAGAGATAAAGCCCTTTGAGAAAAATGTCCGCTCACGCTATTATTGACAATAAGAGTATGTGGAGAACTCGTTATATCAAATCCATAAAGGTTATCAGAAGACAAATTATTATTGATTAGGTTATTATGAGAACCTCCAGATATTTCTATTTTAAAATTAGTAAATACACTATCTAGGACAGTATTATAAGATGATGATCCGAAATAAATTTTTCGGCTATTTGAAGTAATATTTTTGATAGTATTATCAGAAGAAGAACTAAGAGAAATTGCAACAGTATAATCATAAATCCCGCAATTTTCTATAGAAACCCCAGATCTGTCATTAAGAGTGATAGCTGTTACAGGCGGAGACCCTGTAAAAAGTATTGAATATCCCTGACAATCCACAGTGATATCATCTGCGCCGATCGTTAGTGCAGTGGCTGGGCAAGACATGTCTTGCGTTAGAATAACATCATCTGTAACAGTGGATCCGCATGCAGGATCATAAACAACAGCCTCAACACACATTGGCACAACTAAAGCAAACAGAAATAAAAGAAAGATTTTTTTCATCTTACCCCACCCCCGAGTTTAATATGATCAAAAAATGAAGCCTCATGTATAAATTTTTCGGTTTTTATACAATAAAATAATCTTCTACATTTTTTTTAAGAAGCTAAATGCAACTTTAAGCTCATTTAAAGATAGTTCCCGTGGGAATACTCCGCGTTCAGAAAAATTTCTTGTATTGTTCGAATGGTTTATCAGCTTATAGTTAACTATAATTTTTTTCATTGTATCAATAGCCAGAAAATGATCCTGTTTTTCATTCCCGCTTCCATGGTAAAAATGCATAAGCTCATGCATCATTAATGCTATTACGAGTACTTTTTCCTTAACTTGATCATGAAAGATTATGATGTCCTCATCCTTATAATGTCCTTCTAAATATCCTGAATGAACAGCCCCATAATTCCATAAATGAGTAATAAAACCATGCTCCTCTGCCCAAGGAATATGCGCCCTGTAAAGATGTACTGTCCCAACTTTTTTTAGACCCAGATGATCCATACTATTTACCCATTCTATACATGCTGAGAGATACCTTAAAATCACCAGCCAGGGAGCTTCTGCAGGCCAGGCTTCAATAACAACATACTGACCTGTTTCAGGATTCTTTATGGGAAACTGTGGAGACATATGAAGAATAATCTGGCAGCGAGTATATAATTTTTTCTTTCTTAGAAAGATTTAAATAGTGCATAATAAACAGTAACATCATATGAAAAAAGGTGTTATTATATTCATATTAGCCTTGTTCTGTTTAGTTATTTCTTCTGCAGTTCTTGCTGATGGTGGAATTGTAATCCGCGACAAAGACGCCTGGAGACTTGCCACTGAAGAACAACAGTTATGTGCAATTAATTATAAGGATGGATACCAAAACATGATTCTTACTGTTGATACTGGCACAGAGATGAGTGGAGATGAAGCAGTATGGATATTCCCTGTTCCTGCAGAACCTGAAAAAACAGCAATCAATATTATCAAAGGATTTCCTCAATTTATGGGTTATGAATTAGAAAGAGAAGCAAGCGAAGCCAGTTATTTTATGTTTATGGCTATGCGATTAACCCAAATATACACAATTCCAGAAATCCTATATTTTGGAGTGCTAAGTCCTGGCAACATGCTGTCAGCTGACTTAAGACAAGCAGGCGGCGTTACTATATATGAAACCATTGAAAAAATGGGCTTAACAACAGAACTCATCTCTGCTAAGGATAGCCAATCATTTACAAACTATTTAACATCAAAGGACCTCGAGCTTCCAGGAGAATTCAAATCAATACTTGATGGGTATATCGGAGATGAATACTCCTTTGTAGTCACATGGATATCTGATATAGAGGAGTTTAAACAGGAACAAGCAAAAGCAAGAGAAAATGAAAAAGAATATTATCACAGAAGAAATGCAGCAGATGCAGGAAACATAATCTCAGTTTCCATCACATTTCCTACTGAAAAGATATACTATCCATTAAAACCAACATCTGTTTACGGAAGCAAAAGGGTTCCTGCAATTATTTATGTTACAGACTATGTTACACCAGAACTGTATCCTGGAATTGAAGCAGACAGCGAGGTGACATACTTCTTTGACAGATTTCACGTTCCGCGAGAAGGGCTCACAGACTTCTTTAACGGGCAAACAAGCATTAGAAACTTGAAATATACAAAAATCAAGATCAATCCTCCTTCAAAATTTTTAACAGAAGACCTGTGGTTTAAGGAATCAGCTCCTGTAAATGTTAAATTTGCTGATTTCATAATCAGCTTCCCATATATCTTTGGTCCATTAGTCTTTTTACTCTGTTCCTGCTTAGCAAGCCTATTATCAGCAATCATTGTTTTCAGAAAAGATTCCCCATCATTACCAAAGTTCGCTTTATTTGGCTTGTTCAACTTCCTTACTTTACTCGTTTTTTCAGTTGCCGCATATTTATTAAAAGTTAGTGAGCGGTTCACTAAAACAAAAGAAAAAAGCAAGCAGAGAGCTCCTTCATCAAAGGTAGCGGTAATAACTGTAGTGGCTGCTATGATCCCTGTAATAATTCCTTCATTAATAATAATTATATCCAACTTAAGATGGATTATAGATGATTTCTTTGATATAATGATTCCGCTGATGATATTTTTTGTTATCGCTTATCCGCTTTTTTGCCTGTTCCTCTTTCCTATTGTCTGGGGCTTTTTCAACGAAAGAAAAACATTCTATTTCACTCTTTTATTCAGTGCGCTCTTTATGGTATTCACCATAATAGCTCAGATTTTCTTCTCAATACTTGTTTGATTTAAGCCGAAAAGCTTTTAAACCGACTGAAATTAGCTTAAACTACAATGAAAGTATCAGAACTTAAAGCAAAACAGGGAAATGTTGATATTGTACTCGATATAGTTGAACTCGGAGAAGCACGCGAATTTAGCAAGTTCGGAAAGCAGGGCAAAGTTGTTACAGCTGTTGCTAAGGATGACTCAGGTCAGATCAAGCTTACGCTTTGGAACGAGCAGATCGAAAAGGTCAAGGCTGGTGACAAGATTGCTATAAAGAACGGCTATGTCAACGAATGGCAGGGTGATCTTCAGATTACAACTGGCAGAATGGGTACACTAGAGGTTGTTGGAAAAGCAGAACCAGCTCCAAGTCAAGACGAAGAAGACAAGAAGAAGGAAGAGGATAAGAAAGCAACAGACGAGATGGAGCTTAACGTCAACGAAGAGTCAATCCGCGACGATTTCTAGTATTCAATTTTTTGACCGAAAAGAATTTAAATGCACTTAAAATCCGGATAATAATCTACATGGGGATATAGCTCAGACTGGGAGAGCACTACGCTGAAGCCGTAGTTGTCCTGGGTTCAAATCCCAGTATCCCCACTTATTATTCTCCAACCAAAAACCTTATTAAACCGCACTGTTTCTTAAATAGCTATGAAGAAGGAAAACATAATTGTGTTCTGCGCTCATCCTGATGACCAGATTATTGGTGCAGGCGGCACAATGGCAAAGTACGCCAAAGAAGGCAAGAACGTATATACAGTCCTATTTTCCTATGGTGAAAGCTCTCATTTATGGCTCAAGAAAAAGGTTTCTTCTGATATGCGCGCTAAAGAGGCTGAATGCGCTGAAAAGGTTATCAAGGGAAAAGGCATAGAGTTTCTGGGAGTCAGAGATATGATGTTCCAGAACGATATCAAAAGCAAGAACATCAAGAAAAAGATTAAGAAAATCATAGAGGATAAAAAACCTTCAAAGATTTTCACGCACTGCAGAGAGGACTTTCACAAGGACCACAAAGCTGTTTACTCAGCTGTCAAGGAATCCCTTCAGGAACTCGGCTTTGAATGCGATTTATTCTTATTTGATGTATGGAATCCGATAAACATTAAGCGCTATAATAATCCTAAGATGTATGTTGACATAACAAAAACATTTAAGACAAAGATGGATGCACTGGACTGCTTCAAGAGCCAGCAGAGTCTTCCACTCACAGCACCACTGTTCCTGACTACGCGCTTCAGGGCATTTGTTGACGGTCTTCACAGCAATGTTAAGTACGCAGAGAGGTTCTACAAAGAAGGAGAATGAAGAAACTACTTATAGCAACTGACAGTTTTTTGCCAAGATGGGATGGTATTGGCCGCTTTCTTAATGAGGTAATCCCAAGGCTTTCTAAGGAATATGAGATAGAGATTCTGGCCCCTGAATTCGAGGGAAAACACATTGAATATGAAAATGTAAAGATCACAAGATTCAAGGCAGGAAAGCTTAGGTTTGCTGATTTTTATCCAAGCCTGCCTAGCTACAGAAAAATTAAGAGCTGTGTAAAAGAAGCAGATGTTGTATGGACACACACTATCGGCCCTATTGGTGCTTTCACAATAATTGCTGCAAAAAACCAAAACAAGGCCCTTGTTTCAACAATTCACTCAATGGAGTGGGAACTATTCCCAAGAAGCATATCGAACAACAGGATACTTAGTGATGCTATTTCCAGTTCAACAAAACGCATTATGCGCTACCTCTACAACAAGTGTGACCTGCTGATGGTCCCTTCAAGAGAAGTTGGCGAAATACTAAAGAAAAGCAAGATAAAAACGCAAAAAAGGGTTGTTCACCTTGGAACAGATACTCACAAATTTGATCACGGTAACAAAAAAGAGGCAAAAGAAAAACTAGGAATAAGACCTGAAACAATTGTTGTTGGTTTCTGCGGAAGAATCGGCCGTGAAAAGGATTTGGTCACACTTTACAGAGGCTTCACAAGATTGCGAAGAAAACATAACGTTGTTTTGCTTATAATAGGGCAGGACATTGCAAATGTAACTGATATTTTCAAATCAAAAACTGGTGTTCTGGTGTTTGGCTCAAAGAATGATGTTATTCCTTATCTTCATGCAATGGATATCTATGTTTTAACATCCCTAACAGAGACATCTTCGCTTTCAACAATGGAAGCAATGTCCTGCGGCATACCTCCGATATGTACAAAGGTTGGTTACATAAAGGAATATATTCAGGATGGCTACAATGGCTTCCTTTTCAATAAGAGGGACTCGTTTACTCTTTCAAAGAAGATGGAAACACTGATCAAGGACCATGATCTCAGGAAGGAGTTTGGAAGCAATGCCCGCAAGACAATACAGACAAGATTCTCCTGGGACAACACAATCCAAGGCATAAAAGAAGTAATTGCTTTGTTCTAAATCTTCAGACTAACAACCTTGCTTGTATTGTGTTCATCCATACTTACACCAAACAGTGTTGTTGCTTCGGATATTAAAGAATCATTGTGAGAGATTATCAAATACTGTGCTTTATCAGAGTATTTTCTTATGAGATGCGCGAGTTTCTCTGAGTTTCGCTTATCAAGCGCAGCATCTACCTCGTCAAATACGTAGAACGACGCAGGCTCGTATTCCTGTATTGCGAATATGAAAGCCAAAGCAGTCATTGTTTTTTCTCCGCCTGACAGACTTCTTATGTCAAGGAACTTGCTTCCTGTTATTTTTACCCTGATTCTTACTCCGCCTTCGAATGGACTCTCAGGGTTTTCCAGCATGAGATAAGCATCTCCTTTTGTTGACAGCATCTGGAATGTTCGCTTGAAGTTTTCATTGATTGAAACAAATGTTTTCATGAAGAGGTCTTTCTTTTTGCCCTCTACCTCATTCATCATTAGTAATACGTCCTCTTTTTCCTTTGATAGTGTCTCCTTTTTATCAAGAAGAGACCTGTACTGCTTTTCAACATCATCATAAATCTCCAGTGCTTTGAGATTTACATTACCCATACTTACAACCATTCTTTCGTATCGGGATATCTCTGATCTTAATTGGTCCTCTGATGCCTCTCTGAGCAGCTTTACATCAGTGTACTGCTCGAATTCCTGTTGCAGACCAGAAAGCTCTGCTGCAATCTCTGCATTTTTTAGTGATACATTGTTGATCTTGACTTCTATTGTGTTTATCTGTTCGTCCTTTCTTATGATCTTTTCCTCTGCTTTTTGTATCTCTTCGCCTATCTTTCCCTTCTTTTCAAACAATTCTTTGTATTTTGCGTGGAACTTTGCAGCATCTGCCTCCATTTTCTTAAGTGATTTGCTGTTGTTTTCCGTCTTCTTTTGCAGAGCATCCTTTTCCTTTGTGAAACTATCCTCTTCCTTGTCAAGCTGTTTGAATATCTGCTGTACCTTTTCCAGTTCTTTTCCAAAAACATCATTTATCTGAACATCTGCATTCTTTATGTTGTTCTCTATCTTCAATAATTCATCATTTAGCTCCTGCCTCTTCTGCTCAAAGGTGTTTAACTCTGCAAGCAGTGCAGGATTCCTTAATTCTCCAATCTTGTCCCTTAGCTGCTGCCTCTGCGTCTTTAGCTCAGCTAATGCGAGATTACATTCAGTTGACTTCTGCTGTGCGTTTCTTAGCTCTGTATCAAGTTCCTTATTCTTCTTTTCCAGCTCTGTTTTCTCGTTCTTTGAAGCGTCAATCTCTCCTGAACCTAGATGTAAACTCTTCTCTGCCTTGATTATCTCTCCTTCAAGGTCTGCTTTTTTCTGCTTTAGCTGTGCTATTGCTTCTTCATTCTCTGCTTTCTGGCTCTGCAAAGCTGACTTCAGCCCTTCAAGATCAGATACCTGTTTTTCAAGTTCAGCCAGATTATCAGAGACCTCTTCTTCCTTGAAACCTAAACCTAATTTTCTTTGTCTGTGGCCGCCGTGCATTGCGCCGCTTATATCTGCAAGATCTCCATCTAGAGTTACCATTCTTGCTTTTCCTATTCCAACTCTTCGTGCGACATCAATATTATCAACAACGAATGTGCTGCTGAAAACATAGGAGAATGCTTTTTTGAATTTCGGATCAAAAGAAACCAGGTTTATTGCTAAATCATGCACCCCTTTTATCTTACCTGTTGATTTGTCTTGAACATCTTTTTCCCTGAGCTTGTTCAATGGCAAGAATGTTGCTGTTCCCATCCTGTTTGTTTTCAGGTATTTGATACACTTTGCAGCTACCTCATCATCCTGTACAACAATGCTGTTCATCCTTCCGCCTGCTGCAACCTCCAGAGGAATTGAATACTTGCTTTTCACAGTGCCGAGCTCTGAAATTGTTCCATAAATGCCCTTGATCTTGTTTTTCTGCTCAAGAATTCTCTTGACAGCAACATTTGATATTGTTCTCTCTTTAATTGCAAGGTCTCTTGTCTCGAGCTTTGTGAGTTCATCTCTTTTTTTATCGAGTTTCAGCCTTGTCTCTTTTAGGCGTACAGCATTTGCAGAATCATCATTAAGCAGCTTGTTTAGTTCCAGAACAAGTTTCTTGAACTCTGCTCTGTTGTTTTTCAGGTCAGTGATCTCTTTCGCCTTTTCCTTCTCTACCTCAAGAACCTTATTTATGCTCTCATCTATTGAGTTGATCTGGAAGTCAATCTTATCCTTTTCCCTCAGCAGGTTCTGCTTCTGTTCTGCTAGTTTCTGCGCCTCTACCTGCTTCTGCTCTGTTTCTTTGTCGAGCTTCTCGACCTCTGACTCAATCTCAACTACATCTGAAAACTGATTATCATCCTTGAATTTTTTTATGCTTTTTTCTATTGTTGCTTTTTCTTCCAGCTTCTTCTTTTTGTTTTCATCAAGAGTTTTCTTGCTTTCTTCAAGCTCTTTTATCTTTTCTTCTGTTTCGCTTATGTCTTCCTTAAGCTGCTCGCGCCTTGTTATTATCTTTTCTAGTTCCTGGTCGCACATCAGCAGCCTGTTTTTGCTCGTAGCAATATCAACCCTTGTTCCTTCTATTGACTTGTTGAGTTTTATCTGTTCTATCTCACCCTTTGCTTCAATATCCTCAGAAATCTTCTTTATAGCTTCCTTTCTCTCTCCAACCTGTGCCTTAAGCTTGCTTATATCGCTCTGCATCTTGTCTATCTGCGCTTTGTTCTCTGCAATATCCTTTTCAAGAACCTTTTTCTTTGCCTCTTTGCTCTTCATCTGCAGATTAATATACGTTGCTTTGTTCTGCTTTACCTTGTCGCTCATCTCTTTATACTTTTGAGCCTGATCCCTGTCCTTTTTCAGCTCCTTAAGATGAGTTTTTCTTTCTGTGAGAAGTATCTCTGCCTCTTTCAGCTTTGTTTCAACCTTTTCAAGCTCTTTGAGTGCTTTATTCTTTTTTTCTTCGTAAATACCTATGCCGGATATCTCTTCAACAAGAAGTCTTTTTTGTTCAGGTGACATCTCAACAAACTTGACAATGTCTCCCTGCAATACAATATTGTGACCATTTGGATCTATTCTTGCATATGCAAGCAAATCAAGAATCTGCTGTCTTGTTCTTTTCTCATCATTAATCTTGTAAACACTCTGGCCAGTCGGCTTTACTATTCTTGTTATCTTGATTACAGGTGCTTCTGTTGGAAATGTCTTCTCTGCATTATCAAAGAATATTGATACCTCTGCCTTGCTTGCGGGCTTCTTTGTTTTTCCGCCATTATAGATTAAGTGTGATAGCTTTTCAGTCCTCAGCTCTTTTGAGCTCATTCTGCCAAGAACAAAGCAAAGGCTGTCCATAACATTGCTCTTCCCGCCTCCATTAGGTCCGAGAACAACATTAAAGTCAGGCCCGAAATTCAGTTCAGTTCTCTTTGCAAAAGACTTGAAGCCTTCTACTACTATTTTCGTTACCCTAGTCATTCTATCACTTTTTAGTATAGGAACCCCTATGGTAATTCCATAAATTGCCGTATTTATATAGGTTTTGGTTGAATAATGAGTAAAAAACAAAGGTTTTTATAGCACTTCTCCACCCTTTCTGGCATGAATATTTTAAAAGAACTAGCTGAAGAAATAAGGCCAGAGCAGTCAAAAGAGGTTTCTCTTAGATCTGACTCTAAAGAAGTATTGGCTATGCTAAACAAAAAAGTTAAGGACGCAAAAGCTGTTCTTGGCGGCTCTGCTGCAAAGGGAACTCGTTTGAAAGGGATGTATGATATTGACATCTTTGTCTGCTTTAATTACAAGAAATACGTTGCAAAAAATCAAGAGCTTTCAAACATTCTTGAAAAAGCACTGAAAAAATCATTCAAAGGCATAAAAAGAATACATGGCAGTAGGGATTACTTCCATATCAAAAAAAATGGCGTTATTTTCGAGATAGTTCCAATCCTGGATATCAAAAATGTTAGCCAAGCAAAAAACATAATGGATGTTTCTCCTCATCACGTTAAATGGGTCGCTAAAAACCTTAAGAAAAATGATGAAGTCAGATTGCTAAAGGCTTTCTGCATGTCACATGATGTATACGGAGCAGAATCATACATCCGCGGCTTCTCTGGCTATGCATGCGAAGTGCTGATTGTTAATTATGGTTCATTCATGAACCTCATCAGAGCTGCTTCAAAGTGGAGCGACAAGGAAATACTTGATGTTAAGAAATATTACAAGAGAAAGAATGCTCTGGATCACATAAACAAATCAAAAACCCATGGTCCGCTTGTTTTGATTGATCCTGTTCAGGCATCAAGAAATGTTACTGCTGCTCTTGAAAAGAAAAAGTTCGACAGGTTTGTAAAAGCAGCAAAAATGTTCCTGAAAAAACCTTCAAAGAGCTTCTTTGTGAAAAAAGAAGTAACAATTGACGGATTAAAAAAAACATTCAAGAACAAGAAACTAATCATACTCAAAGCAAAGCCAGTTGTAGGAAAAACAGATGTCTCTGGAGCAAAGCTTCTCAAAACTTTAGAATTCCTGAACACACAACTTGAGGAAAATGATTTCAAGGTATATAGCTATGACTGGACCTGGGATAAAGACGCGCTGTTCTGGTTCGTTGTTGACAAGAAAAATCTGGAAAAAACAAAGATTATAGCAGGTCCTCCAGTTTTCAGAGAGGAACACGTTCAAAGATTCAAGAAAAAACACAAAAAAATATTCATTAAAAACAAGAAAGCGTATGCAAAAATATCAAGAAAGTTCACTGATGCTTCTAGTTTAATAAAAAAAGCAAAATCAAGCCCTTATCTTAAGGGAAAAGTAAAGAGCATTGAGGTGCTTAAATGATTTGGTATGCTATACTTCTTAGCATGCTCCCGATTTCAGAGCTCAGAGGCGGCATTCCTTTTGCATATTATTCTACTGAAAATATTTTTCTCTCATTTTTTGTTTGTGTTATAGCAAACATCATTATTATTCCAATCATTTTCTTCTTCCTGGATCATATCCATAAAGATTTCCTGGAAATACCGATCTACAAGAAGCTTTCTGATTTTTTCATTGAACGCGCGAGAAAAAAAACAGAAAAAAACATTAAAAAATATGGTTTTATCGGATTGACACTCCTCGTTGCAATCCCGTTGCCAATAACAGGCGCATACACTGGAACACTTGCAGCATGGTTTTTCAATATGAGGGGTAGAAAAGCTTATATTTCACTAGCACTTGGAGTTATTATTGCAGGAATTATTGTTTCAGTCGTGACATATACAGGCGCTGAAGCATTCAGCATATTTATAAAAGAGTGAAAATGAATAAGAAATTTATCTTAATTGCTATTGCAGCTATTATTATTAGTTTTTTTCTTGACACACTTGCTTCGGATGCCATGCTTGCATTATGGAACCCTTTCTTTGACACAGTATTCAGCTGGTTTGGACACTTTGGTTCGCTGTTTGCGATACTGATAATTATGACCTCTCTGTTTTTGTGGGAGGAAAAGAAAGGAAAG
Organism: bacterium; assembly: GCA_024206195.1. Next base: position 107,654 of record JAAGZO010000387.1, read on the forward strand.
TGGATAAAGCCTTTATGGTTAAGCTTTGCTTTTGCTCTAGTGTTTGTTTACCTCATAAAATTCGCAATTGCAAGAGCAAGGCCGGATGAGATTGTATTACTGGTACCGTTCACACATATTATTGATTTTTCATTCCCAAGCGCACATGCTGCAGCAGCTTTTGCTCCTGTTGTGATTCTCGACCGTGAATACCCAAAACTTAAGCTTTTCTGGATTGTATTTGCTATAATGGTTGCGATAAGCCGTGTTTACCTGGGATTCCATCATCTTAGTGATGTTGTTACAGGTATAGTGATAGGACTTTCATCAGGAATGCTTTTTGTTTACATAACAGAAAAAAAATGCCAAAAAAAGAAAAAGAGATAAAAAGGCAGTTTATTCACATATTGCTTGGAATAGTTATCCTGCTGTTGTTCTACTTTGATTTAATAGATGCTCTGAGTATGTTAATTGTTACTGTAGTAGGCACAGTTATCTCTTTAATCAGCAGGAAAAAAAAGATTCCTGTAATCCGCTGGTTCCTTGCGCAATTTGAGAGAAAAAATCATATTTCAACATTTCCTGGAAAAGGCGCACTTTTCTTTTTCATCGGCTCAATGCTTGTTATGTTTCTCTTTGAAAAAAATATTGCTCTTGCATCAATCGCAATCCTCACATTCGGTGATTCCTTGTCTCATGTTGCTGGTGTATACCTCGGAAGAACCAAGCAGCCCTTCAGCCCAAAACTCATCGAAGGCACAGCAGTAGGCATATTTGCTGCGTTTATTACAGCATCCTTCTTTGTTTCTGTTTTTGAAGCCTTTATTGCTGCATTTATCGCAATGTCTGTTGAAGCAATTGAAATAAGGATTGACAAAAGTCCTATTGATGACAATCTTATCATTCCAGTACTCGCAGGAGTTGTCATCTCTGCAATTAGGTTTGTTCTGTAAGGAATTCTCGGAAATATTCCGGGCTTTTTGTAATAAACTTTATTAATTGCGCAAGATTACCCTATGTTAAAATGATACCTATTGTTAGAAGCCAAAGCGGTGATATTGAAATCTTTTTTATGGGAACTAAGATAAGTGAAACAAATGAGATAGAATGCAGAGGATTTGTCAAAGAAAATATCAAACAGAGTACAAACCACGTTTTAACATATTCAGTAAGAAATCCAGATTCTGACCTTGGTAATTATGTAGCCAAGATTGCAGAACAGAATACACCAAATGCAAAGAAGCTATCTGTTCAAAAGGGTGTCAAGCAAGGTCTGATTATCCCACTTCCCTACAAGACAATTGAAGTGGTTGTTGACAATGAAAAAAGAGCTGTTGATGTAAGTGCATCTATTACGGAATTAAATCCTGGCGTGGTGTGTTACAGTATAGAAAATGTGATAGCTGGCACAGACATAGAAGCTGATCTAATAAATTCTAAGTTTGTTTCTACTCTCGACGAAGCGTGCATGCAGCCATTTGCAGAATATCTTGATGATATGCTACGGGAAATGAAACACGAGAAAGTAAGACCTATTGTTGAGAAGTATGGAAAACCTTAAACAAGCCACAGTCCTTTATGTGAAACAACCTTGACCTTTTCTCCTGACTTGAGTTTTTTTGGATTATTAACTGTGGTGCTCTGAAAGGTTTCAGGATGCAATATCTCTAACTTGGGATATATCTTAGAAACCGTTGTTTTCTTTACTTCCATTACCTTTATATCACACTTTCTGTAATCAATGCTCTCTTTTTTCCCTGTTTCAATATTTAACGCGTTGATTATCTTTCCGAGACGTGTTACCTTTACAAGCTTCCCATCTATAACAGCTATCTCTCCTTTGCCAACACCAATTGGCTTAAAAAATACATTAAGCCTGTAGACATTCTTGCTTGTCTGCCTGTCTCTTGAAAAGAGCTTCTCACTCACCTTGAATTCTCCGCCAAAGTGCTTCTGTAGCATCTCTCCAAGCTTCTTTGTGTACCTGCGTGAAGTGATATAGAGATCTACTCCGTTCTTGAGCTTTTTCTCATTAGTAACTATGGCTTTGCCTTGTGACATCTCATTCTCTACAAAGTCCAGTACTGCTTCTGTAGGGCTTCTTAACTGCAATATTGCCTCAAAGTACTTTGTTCCACGGAAATCCTTCATAAATACTACTAAAATCGATAGTTTTATATTAGTTTTGCTAACCCACAGAAGAATGGCAAAAAACAAGTCTAGGAAGCCAAAAACCGTATTTGGCAAAATTTGGTACTTTGTTTGGGACGACAACAGCATCTGGAGCTGGATTGTCAATATTATCCTGGCATTTATTCTAATCAAGTTCATTGTTTATCCTGTATTGGGCTTACTGCTAACAACATCACACCCAATTGTGGCTGTTGTCTCAAGCAGCATGGAACACAATGACCAGTCCTTTGATGAGTGGTGGATAAAAAGCAACAGCAACCCATCAAATTACTGGAATTACGAAGATAATAATATTCAAAAAGATGAGTTCAGGGAATTTATTTTCAAGAACGGCTTTAACAAAGGAGACATAATATTCCTTAAAGGGGCCAAAGCGGAAGATTTAAAAGTCGGTGAAGTTATTGTTTTCAACAGTGATAAGCCCTATCCTGTCATACACCGTATAGTAAAAAGGGAGTATGAAAATGGACAGTATTTACTCACTACTAAGGGCGACAATGACGTATCTAACCGTAATGCAGACCGAATAAAGATCCATGATGAACTGATAATCGGCAAGGCTCTTTTCAGAATACCTGGATTGGGTTATGTTAAAATTGGCGCTGGAAATATTTTCAATTGGATAACTGGAAAAAACAAGAAGTAATCGGGTGATAACATGTTTTGTCCGAAATGTGGAAGCATACTCAAACCAAAAAAAGCAGATGGGAAGAAGATAATGGCCTGTTCATGTGGTTATACAAATAAAAATATGAAAGGTATACTCACTGAAGAAGTCAAGAAAAAGGGGAAGAGTGTTGAAGTAGTAGAAAAAAGCGAGATAGAAACGCTTCCAAAGACAACTGTAGAGTGCCCAAAATGTAAGCACTCTGTTGCATATTACTGGCTCGTTCAGACCAGGGCTGGCGATGAACCAGAAACAAAGTTTCTGAAGTGCGAGAAATGCAAGCACACCTGGAGAGATTACGATTAATCCTGTCGGGGACAGCTTTAGGGTTTTAGTGAAGCCGAATTCTGACAAAAACAGTGTTGTTGGTTATGACAAGGAAGCTGACACTTACAGAGTAAACATAAAGGCACCTGCTGACAAGAACAAAGCAAACAAGGAGCTTGTGAAGTTTTTGTCTAAAACCATCAAAAAAAGAGTTGCAATCGCATCTGGCCTTAAAAGTAGGCTAAAGTTTATCAAGGTCGTAGAATGAAATGGCTAAAAAGGTTTTTTTCTAAGGAAGAAGAGCCAACGCAAGAAAGCGTAGCGCTTGAAGATATGGACAAATGGCTTGAAAGTAATGCAAAAAGCGCCATTGAAGAATTCAATATTAAGCTTAAGGAATCATTTCAGAATATAGAAATGACCCGTGAAAAATTGTTAGCTGCATTGGAAAAACTGGAAAATGCAACTCTACATAATGATAAAATTGATATTCGCAGCAAGAACGCAATGGAAGGCAACAGAAATGCGTATTGCCAGAGAATAAAACAGTTTTCTGAAAGCCTTAAGGCACCGCAAGATATCAACGCAACAACAGCACGAGAATTCTGTGAGAATATTGGAAGTCTCCTTACTGCAATGACTAAAAACACAGCAAAAAATTTCTTTATTTTACAGGAATTCTTCAGAAACGAAGCGCTGGATATTGCAAAACCGCTAAAAGAAATTGATTTTTCTGTTAAAAACATGAAAAAATTCATTGATGCGTCTAAGACTGGGCGTATCTCCGAGGCTCAAGAGAAAACAGCCGGTTTAAAGAGGGCAATACAACAAAAAGAAGAGTTTACTACTGGTGTTCAAACAAAGGAAAAAGAAACAAAAGATTTGCAGGAATCCCTAAAAGAGAAAAAAAAGCAAAGAGAAGCGACTGAAAAGGACAACGCATTGCTTAAATTGATCAATGATAAAGAAGTTGCATCGAAACAGCTGTCTGAAAAAGAGGCAGAACTATTCCATTACTTTGCTGTCATCGAAGCTGCATTGAAGAAATACAAAAGAATGTCGCTGGATGAGGCTTTGATTGAAAGCTACACAGCTTCTCCATTGGCTGCTCTTGAAAAGGACAGCGAGCTTAAAATATGCTCTTTACTGCAAAACCTTACAGATATGATCACCAAAAAAGAGATTGAGCTAAAGGATAAAAAAAGGGAGAAGATCATTCAGACAATAGGGCTTCTTAACAGGGAATACTTTGAAGGGTTCCTTAAGGAATACCAAACGCTAAAAGATAAAAATAGCGAACTAAAGACTGCAGTTACTGTAAATCCTGCGACAATAAAGCTATCACAGCTTAAACACAGCATTAAATCTGAAGAAGAAACACTGTCTTCTACAGAAAAAGAGCTTGAAAAGCTAAAGCATGACTTGAATAAAATAAATTTAGACAAACTAAAATCAGAACTTGAGAAAAAAATCAAAGAAGCAGGATTCAGTGTTGTGATAATCACTCAACAAAAAGTTTCTTAAGTGAATGCCCAAAGCCCTTCTTCTTTTTCTTGGATGATTTATTTTCTTTCTTCTCGTCATCCTCAAAGAATTCACCAAGGTTTATCTTTTCATCCTTAGACGCTTCTTTTGCTGGCTTTGCTTTCTTTTTTTTTTTGTTGTCTCCTCGAGTCATGTAGAAGTATACCAGAACAGCAAGTAAAATAAGGACTACTGCAACAAAATACTTGTTATCAGCCAACCACTCTGAAAAGCTCTGTTTCTCTTTTGTGACCTCTGCCACAAGGTCCTCTCTGCAGTTTTCATAAGCACCAAGATAGCATCTGCAATCATCTGTTAGCTCATCATAAGCACAACCAAACCAAAAGTAACCTGTTTTATCCTGTTGGCACTCAAAGTCTGCTATGCAATTGTTTGTTTTCTCTTCAACAGATAGCTCCTTAGGTTCTTCGCTTATTTCTTCAGGAACAGCATCATCTGTTTCATCAGGTGCTTCTGTATCCCCCTCTGCAGTATCGTCTGCAGTTGTTTCATCAGGAGCCTCTGCATCTCCATCTGTAGTATCATCTCCTGTTGTTTCTTCTGATATCTCTTCAGGAGCATCATCGTCTGTGTCTCCTGTTGTTTCTGCTGTGTCGTCTGCAGCAGGCGCTATGTCTCCTTCATCATCTGCTGATGCCTCTCCAGTATCATCAGTTTCTCCAGGAACAGCTGCTACTTCTCCATCTATAGGTGCCGCATCATCAGCAACCTCGCTAATTGGAGCTGGCTCTTCGGAAACACCTTCCCCTGCATCCAGTGGCGCAGGCTCATCTACTGTGATATTTAGGATTACATCATCACTTATAATAGGATCTTCAATTGTTATGTTCTTTTCTTCTATGTATTCCTCTATGGGTATAAAACCTTCATCAGAAATGTTTATCCCTTCTGAGGCTTCATCATCATCAGGAGGCTCTTCTACAGGAGCAGTGTCTCCTTCAACATCATCTTCAGGAGTTATATCTGTTCCGTCCTCCGCATTCTCAAAATAAAAGAATAGTGCAAGAATTATAGCTGCCACAATGATGAGTATCAGTAAATATCTTGGAAAAATAGGTGGTGCTCGCTTTTTTTCCTCTTTCTTTGGCTTTTCCTCAGTAGTTTTAAGCTCTTTCTTGAAGAGCATGACCTTTGAAACCTTATCCTCCATGTCATCTACTCTGTCATGAATACCGTCTCTCTTCTTGAGCTCCTTTTTCAGCTCATCTATCTCTCCATGAAGCGTGTTTATCTGCTGATCAAGTTCAGAATTTGTAACTATGTTACTTGTGATGTAATTAATATCTCCTTTTAGCTTCTTTATCTCAGACTGATCTGCACCGTTTTTTGATTCCTCTTTCAGTTTTCTTATGTCATCAGACAGCTTGTCAAGATCCTTTGTTGAATCTGTTTTCTTAGATAGCTGCTCATTGTCCTTTTTGAGTGTTTCAATCTCTTTTAATGTGTGCTTTGCAATCCTTTCTGCATCCTTACTTGCAGTTAATTCCTTTAGATCTCCGATTTTTTTGCCGAGTTCATCAATCTCTTTCTTGTTGCGTTCATTCTGCTTTATGAACTCTGCCTTAAGCTTACTTTTAGTAATGAATTCATCAAGGTCAACCTCTGAGTCTTCAAGCTCAGAAACACTGACCCTTATCTTACTTATCTCTAGACTAAGCTCTCTGAATTTCTTTTCATTTTGCTTTTTTGTGAGTGCTGCTGCACTTACATCAGCAACACTCTGTTCTATTACCTCAATTGCCCTCTTTGATTTTCCAATCTGTTTGTTAAGATCATCAAGTTTTACAAGCTTTTTCTTTAATTCTGCTGCATCTTCTTTTATCGGATCAATCTCATCCAGCTTGCTGTATACTTCTTCCTCTAGCTTTTTGTTGTTTTTGTAGTAATCATTCCATCCAACGAACTTCTTTTCAAAGCCCTGTACATCCTCTTTTAGAACATTATAATCAGCAATGTGAGTCTTCAGTGTTTCTTCCTTGCTTAGCTTTCTTTTAATTTCACCAAACTCTTTTTCAATATACTCCATCTCTTTATTGAATTTCTTCCTTTCAACTAGCTTACCTTCTAGATCCAGCAGCTTTCCTTTTAGTTTTCGTATGGATCTTACCTCTTCGCTGAGATCCTCTTTTTGCTGAACATCCTTTTTCAGAGAATCCATACTTTTATCGACATTCTTGCTAAACTGTGAGAATTCCCGCTCGTCAACAAGCGCAGATTCCATTCTTTCAAGCTTGTTGCTAAGATTTTTAATGAATGAATAGAACTCTTCTTTGGTTGCAGCGTCACTCGCTTTTTTCTTGAGATCCTCTATTCCAAAGAAATTCCTGTTGATAGCTCTTTTGAGCTCAGTCGTATCTTTCTTTACTTTAGAAAATGCTCTTTTTACATCTCCATCTAAAGGATATTTGTTAATAATCACCACCCCAATCTGTATTTATGGGAAAGTGATACATTACTATATAAACTTTGTGGTAACAACTATTAAAAAAGCAGCACCTTATTCCAGAATACTCTGTGCTTTTTCAACAGAGTCCTTTCCTTTAGAAGTTCCTGTCTCAATAAGTTCCAAAGTTGCTCCGCCTGCACTAGTAATTGTAGAAAAAGCGTCTTCTGCACCTATTTCCTTAATCCTTGCAACAGTATCACCACCAGCACCTATTGAAATTCCTCCCTTTCCCTTACATTTCTTAACTGCTTCAAATATTCTGGCATCTGTTTTAGAAACATCTTCTACTCTTTTGTCTTCAATAGAAAAAGGACCAGATTGAAGATATATTCCTGCGTTTTCAATTATGGCTGACAATTTTTTAAGTGTTTTCGGACCTGTTCCTACACCCAGCCACCCATCAGGAATCCCTGTAATATTTTCTTGAACCTTTATCTCTGCTTCTTCTGGCAATATACCCACTTTATTAGGCATATTATTTGTAATAATGTGATCATATGCAGTTATGACATCCACACCCTTTGCATTGGCTTTTGCCATCACATTGTATGCAAAGACTATTTGTTCTCCTTCCTGACCCCATCTTATGTAAGAACTTCCAATTAAATTCTTTATTTCTTCGTCAGTTATTCCAATTAAATTCTTTAATTCTTCGCTCTTTTGTTTTTGAATTTTCGCAGTCACATCAGCTGCCTTTTTTTTGTCTTTTATGTCCTTAGTCTGGGAAACAATTTTGTTATCATACTCTTTAACAATTTGATTTACTTTTTCCATGTTTTCTTCTATTTTAGAGCTGTAATGTTGAGCTAAAAGAAATGTGTAAGTTACTGCACCTCCTGTTATGATGGCGTCTCCTTCTTTCATTACATCTATTAATCCAAGTGTAACTGTGATTTTTGAGGTTATTCCTGGGTCTGTCTCTATCTTTTTTCCACATAAACCAAAAACAAAGCTTCTTCTATCAGGGCTCTCGAGTTTATGCTTCAAGCCACCTATTTTCTCAAGAACATCCATGTATTTGAAACCAAAAACAACATCTCCGCCTTTTTCTGCAACTAACAACGGCGTTGTTACTACCGTGGCCTCTTTTCTATGGTTCTGCGTTTCATTATCATTCACATATACATCAGCAAGTGAAGCAATGAATGCCGCAAAATCTTTGTCATCTGCATTTGCTTCAGGATCATACCTTACATTTTCTAAAACAACAATCTGCCCATCATTAAGAGAGTCCACTATAGCTTTGACTTCGTCTTTGTTTGCATAAGTGCTCTTCGGCTTTTTGTCCTCATAACAATCAGGAGCAACCAGAACAGGATGCTTTAGTGCCCCTTCTTCATTCAGAATTTGCTCTATCCTTTTTGCTACGGGTGCCATGCTAAAATCAGGATCTACTCCCTTGGGCCTTCCTGACCAGCCAGCAGCAAGAATAATCTTTGCATTGTTTTCAACGAGATACTTCAGCGTAGGAACAATATCTTTTATCCTTATATCATCTTTTACTCGTGAAGGGTCCAATAAATCCTTAGTTAGATCTAGCGGAAGGTCCAGACCAGACCTTACCATCACGCGTCTGCCACTGACATCCACGTCTTTGAGGAGTTTCATTTTACATAAGAATCTTCAGTACATCAACCATTCTACATGAGTAGCCCCATTCGTTGTCATACCATGCAAGAACCTTTACAAAGTTGCCATCCATGACCATTGTTGACTGCGCGTCAAATGTTGCAGAATGCGGATTGTGCACAATGTCTATTGAAACAATAGGGTCCTCTGTGTACTCAAGTATTTTCTTAAGAGCGCCGTTTGCAGCCTTTTTTATCTCTGCATTCACCTGCTCTGCTGTTACATCCTTCTTCAATTCACATACAAAGTCTGTAACAGAGCCATCTGGTGTTGGAACCCTTAGTGATATACCATCGAGCTTTCCTTTCATCTCTGGTATTACCTCTCCAACAGTCTTTGCAGCGCCTGTTGTTGTTGGTATTATACTGACAGCTGCTGACCTTCCTCTTCTAAAATCTTTATGTGAAGCATCAACAAGCCTTTGGTCTGAAGTGTATGAATGCACAGTGGTCATATAGCCGCGCTTAATACCAAAAGCATCATTAAGAACCTTGACTATTGGCGCAAGACAATTTGTTGTACATGACGCATTCGATATTACATCATGTTTTTTCTTGTCATACTCCTTGTCATTAACTCCGAGAACAAGTGTTATGTCAGGTTTTGGATCTTTTCCAGGAGCAGAGATAAGAACCTTTTTTGCCCCTGCTTCGATATGCTTTGATGCACTTTCTTTGTCTCTGAAAATACCTGTTGCTTCAACAACAATGTCTATTTTGAGATCTTTCCATGGCAGCTTTGTAGGGTCCTTTTCTGACAAGACCTTTACTTCCTTGCCATTTATAAAAATAGAATTATCTTTTGCCTTTATGTCTTCTTTTGAAACCCCATGAACAGAATCGTATTTCAAAAGATAAGCAAGCTCTTTTGACGGTGTGAGGTTGTTTACCGCAACAAACTCAAGGTTCTTTTCATTTATTCCAGCTAATAGAACAAGTCTGCCTATTCTTCCAAGACCATTTATCGCAACACGTACCATCCTATCACCTCAGTATATGATAATGTATGATGATGCAAAAACTAGCCCGTATATAAACTTTTTGTACCTATGTTTGGAAAGCAACAGAAAACAAGAACTGTTTTCTGGGCTTCCCAAAAAGGTTTTCTTTTTGGAAAGCTTTATATACGTAAATTCCACAATTTAAGCAAAAGAGGTGATTGTTATGCGAGAAATGTCTCCACTACCAGGATCATTCATGCTTATCAGCATGCTGGGTTTTATAATTACTACAATATTATTTTTTGGAGAAAGGTTTACTGATCTGTTTGGTCCGAGCCTAGGACCCTCCTTAGCATTTTCATTTAATCTTATATTCATACTGATGTTTATTGCATCAGTGGCGTCAGTAACACCAAGCTTTCCAAAGGATGAAGGCATATTGGATATGAGTGAGTTTAAGCCTAAGGCTAAAAAGAAGAAATAATCAGTTTTCTTTATCGAATTTTTCTTTTGTTCTTTTTTCTTTCCAGTAAACTGCATGCGAAGCTCTTTTCTCAAACAAAGAAATCGCTATGTTAGCAACATCTGTCTCATTAAGCCCCTTTTCCTTTACAATTGAATAAGCGTCATCAATGCATGCTCTCATTAGCTTGTTGTTTTCTTCTTTTGCATTTTCTTCAACTTCCTTTTCCTCTCCGTCATGCAGGGTTACCTCTATCCATTTAGGATAAACACTTCCCTCTACGGTTTTTGGAAAACGTTTTGAAAAAGCCATGACCTTATAGAAGCTGATGAAGTATATAAATATTGCCGTAAACATTAAAAACACTTGAAACTTCCCACAGATCCTATGAAACCATTAATTTTCCTTTGCGTAATATTGCTTCTCCTGCCAGCAGTCTATGCTCAGGAAGGGCATATGAAACTGCTTGCAGTCTCAGAGAGCGGAGGAACATATAAGGGAAGCTCTGCTGACCTTTACCTTGATATTGAGCCTGGCTCTGGTAAGGTGTTTCTAGAAACATTTCCATTCACAAAGCTTGACACACAGCTTGCAACAAGATTTGCAAAGGACGCTGTGTGCAGCAAAAATGATGAATGTGATGAATACAACTTTTTTTACACAATAAGTGCAGACTCTGCAATAGTTGCTGGATCAAGTGCAGGTACAGCTGTTTCAATTCTTACCTACTCTGTTGTTAATGATATTCCAATCGATATAAACACTGCAATAACAGGAACAGTGAATTCAGGCGGTATAATAGGCCACGTTGGAGGCCTGAAATACAAGATTGATGCTGCTTCTGAGATGGGCATAACAAAAGTGCTCATCCCTGATGGGCAACGCACTGTTACTGATAACAATGTCACAGTAGATCTTGTAGAATACGGCAAATCATATCAAATTGAGGTTATAGAGGTCTCTTCAATAAAAGAGGCTATTGCAGAATTCACAGGAGAACCTATTGAAGACTCAGGAGTAGAACTCAACATAGATGAAGGCTACAAAACAATCATGAAGCACCTTGCAGAAAGTATCTGCAGCAAAAATGAGGCGCTTTCTAAAAAAAGTTTTGAAAAAAGCGCTCTCTTTGACAACAGATCTGCTGAACTAGAGGAACAGGCTAATGAACTGCTTACAAAAGGCGCACTTGCTTACCAAAATGGTTCTTATTATTCTTCTGCAAGCCATTGCTTTGGCGCAAACATAAACTATCGCTACCTTTACCTTTTGTCACAAAACAAAACAAGCAATGAACTATCTCAGGAGATCTATAAACTAAACATGCAAATTGAATCCTTTAACAAAAACCTTCCTACTTATGAAACCATTACAGATCTTCAGACTGTTGCAATTATCAAAGAGCGGCTTATAGAAGCGCAGGACAATCTAAACAAGAGCATACGCAACCTTGGAGTTGGAAATAAGAATGAAGCAGTCCATAATCTTGCATATGCAACGGAGCGTCTTTACAGCGCAACCTCCTGGAATGAATTCTTTGGGAAAGAAGGAGAAAAACTTATGATCGATGAAGCGCTGATAAGAGAAGCCTGTGTGAAAAAGCTGTCAGAAGCAGAAGAACGGCTTGAATATGTCACCTTCTTTTTCAAAAGACCACTGCAAGACACAAGGAATCAACTGGACAGGGCCTATGCTGACCATGCTTCAGGTGATTATGAGCTGTGCCTTTTCAAAGCAAGCAAAGCAAAGGCTGAAGCCAACATGATCCTTGATGTTCTTGGTGTTGATGAAACAGATCTTCAAAGAATGGTTGAAAAAAGACTTGAAATAGCCAATGATATTATTGCAGAGCAGATCAATAATGGTGTGTTCCCTATTGCCGGCTACAGCTATTATGAGTATTCAGATGCACTCAAGGAAGCAGATGTCTATTCTTCACTGCTCTACTCAGGCTATGCGCTTGAGCTTAGTGATCTAGATATCTATTTCAAAAAGAAAAAAGATCCAGGATTTAAGATTTCTATAGATTTTAAGGTTGTATTCGCTCTTCTTCTTGGAATATGGCTAGGCCTTATGATAGGCATATCCCTAAAAACAAAGAAAAAACGTAGAAGAGTATTTCTTAGAAAAAAGCGATTATAAACCCTAGGAAGGCCCTCGTGAGAAGGCCTCCCCGGGAAAAAAGAGGTGATTTTGATATAATTTAGAGGCCATTTAGGCCCCCTTTTGCCTTAAAAAGGCTTAAAACCCAAGCAAATGCCCGTTTAAAGGCATTCGCGAGGGAAAAAGAGGTGATAGATCGTGATTATGCCTCTTTTACCATTATTAACTCTATAATGGATTATTTCTGTTTACACTATGTAGTGGTATAACATATATTTAAACTTTTCTGTGATTGAGTATATAAAAGTAGTAACAAACTGATTTATTGTACTAGCAACCCCCTTTTTCATATATGACCTGTATGACCTGCAAACAGAAAAAGACCCTTTACAAGCCAAGAGGGCTATGTAGACTGTGCTTTACAAAGGTAGTTGAGAAGAACTTCAGAAAAGCCCTCTTCAGGAAGCTTGGCAGAGAGGTCATTTTGGTCAATGATGGCTCTGCAGCAGGTGTAGCTTTGGAATATCTTATGAAAAATTCACTTAACAACCCTATTAAACTAACAGTTAGAAAGAGTATTCCTGCAAAAACAAACAAAACAGTTCTTATCCCAACAACACTTGATGAAGAAGTCGCCTGTTTTCTTGATGAATTCCTTGGAAAAAAGATTAAGAAAACAAAATATTTGAAACCACTGCGCAACATGCTTGATGAAGAATGCGTAACCTATGCAAAACTCAAGAAATTGAAATTCAAAAAAACAAAAAAACAAACAAAAGCCACAAAATTTTTGGATAAACTCGAAAAAATAAGCCCTGGCTCAAGGTTTGCACTTCTAAGAAGCATGGATAAAATTCATTCTAACTGAAAATCTTACAATTTTTCTTAGCGAATGCTTATTAAGTTCTATTTTGCACATTAGATGATGAGAGTAATACTCATATTGCTGCTTTTTATCTCAGGCTGCAGCATAACAGGAAATGTTGTTTTTGAAGAACCTGAGTTTAATTATACAATCTACTTTTGTCCGCAAGATAACTGCATTGATGTTTTCTACAATGTAATAAACAATGCAAAATCAACACACTGCGCTCTTTACAACGCAGATGACAGTATAATTAATCTACTTGAAAGCAAAGAACTTGTCATGAACAAGGACAGAAGTGGTTATGGCCTTATGCACAACAAGTTTTGCATTATTGATGGCGAAAAAGTAATTACTGGTTCATTCAATCCTACAAAATTCAGCAGAAATCACAAGGATAACATTATCATAATAGAATCAAAAGCACTCGCACAAATCTACGAAGCAGAATTCCAAGAACTTTCTAACAATATCTTTGGCAGCGGAGAGAAGAATAACAAAAAGCTAAGACTAGACAATACTTTAATCGAAATATACTTCTGTCCAGAAGACAACTGCATCTATAATCTGAGAAAACATCTTCTTTCAGCAAACAAGAGCATCTATTTCATGACATATTCCTTTACACATCCCTCTGTTGCAAATGACTTGATAATAAAACACAATCAAGGAATAGAAATCCGAGGCGTTTTAGAAAAAACATCTTACTCAAAATACCCCCTTCTAAGCAACCATACAAACGTAATACTACACCAAAACAAACAGATAATGCACAACAAGGTCTTTATCATAGATAATAAGACAGTAATCACAGGCTCTTTCAATCCCACAAAAAGCGCAGACACCAAGAATGATGAAAATATGCTTGTGATACACAACAAAGAGGTTGCAATGCGTTATATTAAAGAAATATTGGAGGAGGGATAAATGGGAACCATTCCATCCCCCCTCCATCTCGCATAAGGTGTCGAGAAGAATACTAAAAACTCAAGGTTACAAATATTTCAAGGTTATTACACAATCCAAAATAAAAAAAATAGACAACGGATAAATTATCAGGAAAGTTATCCTAAACAGTCAAAGTGAGTACAGAAGAAAAATTTTATATACCACCTATTTTTCTTTAAATCTATGGTTGACGTAGTAATTATCGGAACAATGGCATTGGATAGCGTGAAGACTCCTTTTGGAGACAAAAAGGATATCCTCGGCGGAGCTGCTACATACGCTTCTTTTGCTGCTTCATTCTTTTCACAGCCGGGCATTGTTGCTGTTGTTGGCGATGATTTCCCTGAAGCACATATGAATCTTCTGATTGATAGAAAAATAAACCTTGAAGGTGTTAAGAAAGAAGGGAAAACATTCAGGTGGTCTGGCTCTTATGAATATGACATGAACGAGGCAAAGACCCTAAGAACAGAACTTAATGCTTTAGAGACCTTCAATCCTATTCTTCCTGATGAATACAAGGATGCAGAGTTTGTTTTCCTTGCAAACATTGACCCTTCACTGCAGCTAAAGGTTCTTGATCAGATAAAGAATCCAAAGCTTGTTGCAATGGATACAATGAATTTCTGGATTGAACACAAAAAGGATGATTTGCTTAATGTTTTGAAAAAGGTTGATGTCATCCTGCTTAACGATGCAGAAGCAAGGCAGCTTTTCAATACAACAAACCTTGTAAAAGCAGCACGCGCTGCTTTGAAGCTTGGCCCAAAGACTGTGATAATCAAAAAAGGAGAGCACGGCGCACTAATGTTCACAAATGAAAAGCATTTCAATGCCCCTGGCTATCCTCTTGAGGATGTAAAGGACCCTACAGGAGCAGGCGACAGCTTTGCAGGAGCATTCATTGGTTACTTAGCACAGACAAAAGATACAAGCGAGACAAACATGAGAAAAGCAGTCATCTTTGGAAGTGTTATTGCCTCTTTCAATGCAGAAGACTTCAGTCTTGAGCGCATGAAGAAACTAACAGATAAGGATATAGAGAAAAGATTTGAAGAGATGAAGAATATTCGTGAATTCTAAAGCTCCTC
The DNA here is from genome assembly GCA_024206195.1 of bacterium. Next base: position 122,790 of record JAAGZO010000387.1, read on the forward strand.
TTTAAGTGCAATTGTTGAAACCATTGTTAGTGTTTTTTTTATTCCCTGTGTTTTCCTAAAACCTATCACAAACTTATTGAACTCGTCAACATCCTTGAATTTCAGTTTCATGAACAGATCATATTCTCCAGTTATTCCAAATACCTCTTTAACGTGTTTATTCGCAAAAATGCGGTCCTCAATATTCTTGTCGCTGGAAACAAGCATGAACACAACAAAGTTCTCCATGATTGCTTTGCTGTCCAGCTTCACAGTAAACTTCTCAATAACTTTGTCTTTTTTTAGTTTTTTTATCCTCTGATGCACAGTGCTTGGTCTTAATCCAGTTTTCTTTCCAATATCTTTCATGCTAAGACCTGCATCATTCCTCAAAACCCCAATGATTTTCATGTCTTTTTCATCAAGCATTTAGATCACCTTATCCTTTTTCAAAAACAGCAGCAATATTCCGCTGCCAACAGCAACAATTATGCCAGAAAGTATAAACGCATACTCAATTGAATATAAATCTGCAAAATACCCCACAAAAGGAGTCATCACTGCGTAAACCAATCTTCTAATCATACTTGCAATAGAAGCAACTGTTGCTCTTTTATCCGAACTGACCAACTTGTTGATATAATCGCTAATCAATGGAAAAGAATAGCCTGTAATCAACCCTATCAAAATAAAGAAAAGAACACTGGCAAATGAAGGATAAACGCCCAGCATAAAAAGAGAAATCGAAGTGACTACTGCAAGTGAAACAATTGAATTCTTTTTTCCTATCTTCTGCTCTATTGTGTGCGCATACTTTGCAGAAAAACCAGCTGCAAGTGAAAGCGCTGCAAGAATCAATCCTACCAACTTGATATCAAACCCTATATTAACTAAATACGGCTGGGAAAACATATATGCAATTGAACAAAAAACAAGGACAAGTGCAGGATATAACATAAGCCATCTTATCTCATGCTTTTTTAATGAGAATTTAAGTATTTCAAAAAGACGATGCACATGTCCCTTTTCTATAATAGGCTTCTCTCTCTCAGGCTCCTTAAATGATAATGCCACTATAGGCATTAATGCTGCAAAAGGAAGGGTTACATAAAAAGGCAGCCTTAAATTTACACCATCCACACTAGCTATTAATCCTCCAACAATAAGAGCAAAAGACACAGCTATTGTTGCTATGAAGAATGTATTGCCCATTACTTTCTTGTAATCTTTCTGTCTCTTAAGATTCAAGAGTGTATCATAAATAAGTGCAGAATCTGCTCCAGAAAGAAATGAAGCTCCAACTGACCAGAAAAGACCAGCTATAAAAAAGACAAAAAAGGTACTGCCAAGAGAAAAAAAGAGCGGTGCTGCAAACAATGCTGCTCCAGCAATAACAAGTGATTTTTTCCTTCCATGAACATCTGCGAAATAACCTGTTGGTATCTCAAGTGCTACAATGCCTATTCCATATAAGGATTCAAGAAGCATAATCTGAAACATTGACAAGCCATTATCCACCAGGAAAAGCACATAAACAGGCATAAAGAACCACATACTCATCAGAGCAGACATAAGGTAAAACTTCCATATATTTGCTTTCAGCTTTTCATGAACTTTACTTCCTTTTCCCATGATTTTATCTCCGGAACTGTTTCCAGGCAGACCTCTTTGTTTTTCTTAATAATTATGCAATATTTCTTGTATATTCTTAAATTTTTCTATTTTTTACATGAAAATGGAGATTTTACGTAAAAATTACAACTTTTAAGCAAAAAACTATATAAAACACACATTCTACCTATGCTGTATGATAAAGGCAATAATGTTTGATATGGATGGCTTGCTTGTGAACAGTGAACCAATACACCACAAAGCATGGGAATTTATTTTTAACCAGGAAGGCCTAGAGCTTTCAGAAGAGGATTATCCAAAGTTTATTGGCGGCAGCAATGAGTCTGTTGCAGAATATTTGATAGAACATTCAGAGACAGAAAGGTCTGTTGAAGAGCTCTGCAAAGTAAAAAAGGAGAAATACCTTAGTCTTCTCAACAATATTACTCTAATGCAAGGAGCAAAAGAGCTCTTAGATAATGCAAAAAAAGAAAACATAAAACTTCTGCTGACAACATCCACAAAAAAGGATGAAGCATTAGCTGTTCTTGGCTCTGCAGGCCTTAAAGACTGTTTTGATGATATTGTCTTTGGTGATGAAGTGGAAAAAGTAAAGCCAAATCCGGATATTTATCTTGCTGCAATAAAAAAATCAGGTTTTCCAACAGAGAACTGTATTGCAATTGAGGATTCAGGAGCAGGCGTTGCTGCTGCAACATCTGCTGGGCTCAAGTGCATAGCTGTTCCGACTTCACTAACTAAAATTCAGGATTTTTCTAAGGCTACCATAATTATAGACAGCCTCAAGGATATAAACATTGAAAAAATAAACAAATTAGGTGAGAAAAATGGATGAAACTGAAAATTATAAGGTAATGGATATTTCACTCGCAGAGTTTGGCAGAAAAGAAATTGATATTGCAGAGCAGGAGATGCCTGGCTTAATGTCAATAAGGAAAAAACATAGTGCAAAAAAGCCTCTAAAGGGTGCAAGAATAATGGGCAGCCTGCATATGACTATCCAAACTGCAGTGCTTATTGAAACACTTGTAGACCTTGGCGCAGAAGTAAGATGGGCTACTTGCAACATATTCTCAACACAGGATCATGCTGCTGCTGCAATTGCAAAAGCAGGCGTATCAGTATTTGCTTGGAAAGGTGAATCACTAAAGGATTTCTGGTGGTGCACACAAAAGGCTTTGGACTTTGGTGATGGAAAAGGTCCAACATTAATAGTTGATGACGGCGGCGATGCAACACTGATTGTCCACAAGGGTGTTGAAATCGAAAATGATCCTTCGCTATTGGAAAAGGATTACTCAAACGAGGGAGATGACTTCAGGGAGCTTATGGTCTGCCTGAAAGAACTCTATGCAGAAGATAAGGAAAGATGGACAATGATAAGCAAAGAAATTAAGGGCGTTTCAGAAGAAACAACAACAGGTGTCCATAGATTGTATCAATTGATGGAAGAAAAGAAACTTCTTTTCCCGGCATTCAATGTTAATGACTCTGTTACAAAATCAAAGTTTGACAACCTCTACGGATGCAGGGAAAGTCTTGCTGATGGAATAAAGAGAGCAACAGATGTTATGGTCGCAGGAAAAACAGTTGTTGTCTGCGGCTATGGAGATGTTGGAAAGGGTTGTGCTCAAAGCATGAGCGGCTTTGGTGCACGCGTTATTATTACTGAAATTGACCCAATCTGCGCTCTGCAGGCTGCAATGGAAGGTTATGAAGTAAAAACAACTGAAGATGCTGCAGGTGTTGCAGATATCTATGTTACAGCAACAGGAAACAAGGATATAATTACCCTGGAACATATGAAAACAATGAAAGACCAGGCTATTATCTGCAATATAGGTCATTTTGACAATGAAATTCAGATGAACAAGCTTGAAGCCTTCCCGGGCATAAAAAAGCTCAATATTAAGCCTCAGGTGGATAAATACACATTCCCTGATGGACACTCAATTTATGTTCTTGCAGAAGGCAGATTAGTTAATCTAGGCTGTGCAACAGGACACCCAAGCTTTGTTATGAGCAACTCGTTTTCAAATCAGACCCTTGCTCAAATAGAACTTTGGACAAAAGATCATGAGCTTGGTGTATACATGCTGCCAAAGGAACTTGATGAAGAGGTTGCAAGGCTTCACTTGAATAAGCTTGGAGTTAAATTAACAAAGATGTCAAAGGAACAAGCAGACTACATTGGAGTAAAAGTAGAGGGTCCTTACAAACCATCGCATTACAGGTATTGATCACTTTAATATCTTGTAAAACGCATCAAAGATCTGCATGTCAGTTGTTACCTGGTAGAATTCTATGCCTAGCTCTAGGCATGATTTTTCTATTTCTGCTGTGTGCTCATCAAGTTTTTTCTGATAGTCTGATTTTAGTCGTTGACTAATGTATGTCTTCATTGTTGTGTTGTTTTCCATGTCCTTTAGCTTTGTATCGCCCTCGATCTTAAGCTCTTTCTCAGTTGAATCCAAGACCTGCACAAGTTTTATGTCAACATGTCCCAACAAATAAAGTGCCTCTTTGATCTGAGAAATATCAAAAAGAAAATCAGATACAATGACAAGAATTGATCGTGTTCCAAGTGATTTTTTGTAGTGGACCATTGCATCCCTAAACTTTGAATCACCCTTTGGTTTAACTCCATTCAGATAATCAACCATTCCCACTACATGACCTCTACCTCTTTGCGAGCGGAACATCTCAAGAGTGTCAGAAAACGTTGCAAAACGAAATTTCTCGTTTGATTTCATTGCAAGGTATACCATTCCTACGCCAAGCATTGATGCATAGTCAAACTTTGTTGTTTTTCCATAGTTCATGCTTGCGCTTCTGTCAAGAATAACATGAAGAACCATGTTTCGCTCTTCTTCAAATCTTTTGATGTAAAGATTGTCTGTTCTTGCGTATATTTTCCAGTCTATCTGCTTGAAATTATCGCCAGCTGCGTACATTCTATGATCCTTTATTGTTGATCCGCGGCCAGTAAACATAGATGGACGTGCTCCAGCATACTTTGATGTTACTCTCTTGCTTAATGCAAGGCTGAATCTGTCCAGCTGTGAAAGAAAATCCGCGGTAATCATTTGACTTTGTCAACGATCTGCTTTATCGCGTCATCTGGTGTCATGCCCTTTCTCTCTGCTTCAAAGCTCAGTATTATCCTGTGTCGCAGCACTGGATAAGCCATCGCTTTAATGTCGTCTACCCCTACGTGATTTCTTCCTTGTACAAGAGCTCTTGCCTTTGATGCCAGGATTAAACCAATCGATGCTCTTGGTGATGCACCGTACTCTATCATGGCATTCTTATCACGTGTTGCAGCAATAATCTTAACTATGCGCTCCTTCAGGTCATGTGCTATTGGTACCTGTCTTGTGAGTCCTTGTAGTGCAAGCAATTGCTGCTTTGTCAGCATGACTTTCAATTTTGGATTGTGCTCTTCATGAGTGTATTTGTTTACTATTTCCATCTCTTCCTTGTAGGTTGGATATGCAACATTGATTTTCAGCAAAAATCTGTCTGATTGCGCCTCTGGCAAGGGATATGTGCCCTCTTGTTCAATTGGGTTCTGTGTTGCTAGTACAAAAAATGGAAGATCAAGCTTGAATGTTGAATTTCCAACTGTTACTTGTTTCTCCTGCATTGCTTCTAGCAAAGCGCTCTGTGTTTTTGGTGTTGCTCTGTTTATCTCGTCTGCCAGCAAGATGTTTGCAAAGATTGGTCCTGGGTGGAATCTAAACTCCCTTCTTCCGCCGTGTTCTTCAATAACATATGTTCCTGTTATGTCTGATGGCATTAAGTCAGGTGTGTTCTGTATCCTTGAAAATTTAAGATCCATTAGCCTTGCGAGTGTTCTAACAACCAGTGTTTTTGCTAAACCAGGATAACCCTCAAGCAGTGCGTTGCCATTGCACAGGATTGCGGTTAGTATCTGCTCTGTAACCTCATCCTGTCCGACAACCACCTTGTCCATTTCTTTAAAAAGCTCCTCGAATGTTCTTTTGTAAGCTTGCATTTTTATACCTCCATGATTATGATGCTAATTCCTTGAAATAATTTTTTACAAGGTCCTGCTCCTCCACAGGTATGTTTTCTTCGTATGCCTCTGCTGAAACAGCAAATACCTCTTTAGGATAAGTGTCTGTAAAATCCCTTTCCTCAACCTCCTTTATATCACGAATGTTTATCTCATAGCCTGACGGCCTTACTTCTAGCGATATCTCCTCTTCGCCAAGCAGCGCTATTGATTCTGCTCCGTAGATGTCTCCTGCAATCTTTGCAGTTCCTGAAAGCTCGTAACCGCCAGCACCCATAGGATCATACTCGCTTTCATCGCTCTCCATAAGCGCACCTACTCCATCTGTTTTTATTGTTTCTATGATGTCTCCAGCTGGCATGATGTTCCATTTTGAGTAGATTGGTGCAAAGAATACAATCAGGAAACAAAGTATAAGCACAACAAATGATTTCAGGTATGTTTCTTTATCACTAAAAAAAACTGATTCCTGTACATTCTTCATATCATTCATGACCTCTGAGTGCAGCTCGTTGACAACCGGATTTTCCAGTCTTATGTTATCAGATGCAGTTCTCAGCTTCTCCCTTAACTCAGGACATTTTTCTTCAACAATAAACAACTTGTGATGTGTTAATTTAACGAGCAAGGCCACAATAAGGTAAACCGCTGTGATAACGAATGAATACCATGCAATCCTAAAGAAAGAAAGGGCAAAATAGAATATCAAAAATACAAGAATAGTATTCAAGAGTACGTCAAAAATCATAATTTTATCTAACTCAATAGTTATCTCCTTTACAACGTCTCTGAATACCTTCATTTTAGCATGTACGTCCAAGCTCTTGTTTAAGGCTGCAAACCTCGGACTCAAGGGATGTTAATTCATTCCTCAAGGATGTTACTTCTCCTTCTAAAGTAACTGAATATGACTCTGCTGATTCGAGGTCTTCCTGGGCTTCCATAAGCTCTACCTCTGTTGCTTTCAGCGCGGACATTGTGCTTGCCAACTCACCCTGCGTTGAAGAAAGCTGCGATTCAAGCTGCCCCTTTCTATCTGAAAGATCAGTATAAAGCTCATCAAACTTCTGCTTTGACTCTGTTTTTTGCTGCAGCGCCTCGTGCGTTTGTGACAACTGGCTTTCTTTTTCTGTCAGATTAAGTGACAGGATATCAAGTCTTTGTTGTTCATCAGTATATCTTATCGACAGATTACGATAAGTATCCTGATAGTATGTTGTCAGGCCAACTGTACAGCCAAGTATAACTAAAATTAATAAAAGCAGAAGCAAATTCACGTTTTTTTTCATATATCCCATGTTAATCAGCTTTGTGTTTATTGTTTATTTATGTTTCTGTTTTCTATTACTCTTCTCGCACATACCTCGGAAAGGAAAATTAAGAGTGCTATTAAGGTCAAAATCCAGCTATAGCTTATTGTTCTGGTCTCTATTCTTCTAGAGTCGCTTCTGACCTTGCCAACTATTTTTTCTATCTCGTTTGCATTGAAAACTTCACCACCTGTTGCTGCAACCAGGCCCTTTAATTCAGGGTTTATTCCTGTTTCAAGTAGCTCCTTAGGGTAATTCACAGCAACAACGCCATTCAGAACCTGATAAAAGCCCTCTTGATCAGGTGTAAAGCTGGAGGTATATAGTCGGTCTCCAACCTTTGAAAAGTTCAGATCATTTTCAGGCATGCTGTCAGATATGACCCTAACCTGTATTGTTTCTCCAAGATATGAATCATCCATGCTTACATCGAATGATTTCTTTCTGCTTAAATCTCCGATTGCCCAGTTCACTGTTTTTGAGATCAAACCAGCGTTTTTCTTTGAAAGCAGTTCCCCTGCCCAGCCAGAACCATCATCTGTTGCCAATACAGCTATTCTTCCTAAGCCAAAGCGCCATACATTGAGTATTGGATGATTACTCGATGTTGCAACAAGAGTGTCTGCATTCTCCTTTGGAACAACAAAGTTATGGCCGTTTATCTTTGCATCAAGATCTACACCACCTGTTATAAAGTGATAATTATTTATTTTCTCAAGATCATAAGTTTCATTCATCTCCTCTTGCTGTGGACCAAGCACTAGTTTCAGTCTCTGTGTTTCAGTTGGCTCAAAGTATACTCCGTTTCCTGCTTTAGCCATGTTGCGCATGTGCTCCTTGTTTGTGAGTTCTCCAACACCAACTGTGAAAACATTCGCGCCAGTTGCTGCAGCAATCCTTGCAACCCTTAGATCCTCTGCAAATGAAACACCCGCTCTGCCGTCTGAGATGAGGATTATATTCTTGCTGCCCTCTGAAGATGCAAGCATGTTTTTTGCAGCCATTATTCCAACAGAGATATCTGTTCCCTGTCCTGAAACAAGGGTCTTTATCCTGTCTTCAAGAAGACGCTTTCTTGTCGGATATGCTGTACCCATTCCATCTGAAACATCATATGCATCAATATTAAACGCAACCACACCAACTCTGCTCTGCTCACTCAAATCATCCAGAATTCCCAATGCAAGCGATTTTTCAACATCACTAACTGAATTGAATGTTCCAGAACCAAACATGCCTCCAGTGGTTCCTGAGATGTCGAGCACTATAACAACATTTACGTCCTTTTCTTCATCTGTCATCTCTCCGGTTCCAACAATTGTTGGCAATAATGCTTCATAAATCTTGTAATGTGATGTTTTGTATGCATCATTATTGAAAGAGTTCCTTCCTCCTATCACAAAGAGCCCATTGCCGTCTGTAACAAATTCAGTCATCAGTGTTACTGGCACTTCATATGCAGGTATGTCATTTAGAATTATTGCAGAATATGGGTTTACATAAGCAGGAACTGATTGTGCTGCCCTTAAATCATAAAGCTTTGCTAGTGTTCCCTGCAGATGGGAATCTTTTTTTGAAACAAAAAGAACTTTAGGTTTTGGCTCAACCTTTACGACTTTCCTGAATACATTGTTTTCTGGGAAATAATCATCTGCAGTGATCTCTGCAGTTATTTTATGATAACCCTCTTCAAACACATTTGAGAAGGATATTGTCTTTGGCCCGTCTACTTTCTCTTTTGCTATCAGATTATTGTCAACCATTACTGAAACAGAATATGAATCAAGCTCTCCTACTTCTTCTATCACAACAGTAAACTCGTTCTCAACATCAATTGTTGTTGTTGACTGGCCTTCAATGTAAACAACAGCATCTTTCTCAACAGGATTCATCCTTATTGTGCTTATTGTTGTGTTAAGCATTGATGCAAAGACCATCATGTCACCAAGGCTTCGTCCATAATTATTGTTGCCGTCTGTTATTATCAAAACACTATCATCTCCCTGTATGTTGCTTAATAGTGAATCACCAATTGCTGACCTGTTTGCCTCTGCAATCGTTCTTACACTTACAGGCAATTCTTTTTCAGCAGCCTTTCTTATGTCATCTGCTACGCTGTTGTCAAACAATTCAAATGATTTTGATTTGTCAACAAAGATATCAAGTGCAGGTTTTCCAGGGACAATATCATCCTTTGAAATGTATGGAACAGAAAGTGCTGCTATGAGCGCAGAATAAACAATTATTCTTGAGACAAGCATCAGAATCCTGAGCGGCTTTTTCCTCTTATGATACGCTGCATTCTCGCTTTTGTTTCTGAACTTCACAAAATCCTTCAGTATTATGAATACAAGAGCTGCAACTACAGGTATTATCAGCCAGAAAACCGCGGGGTGCTGGAACTGTAGCATCACATATCACCCCTCCGTTTAACATAAATCAGCTCTCCAAGGATTATTAATCCTGCAATTATGATCAAAAGATACTCGAAACTGAGTTCATCTGTTTGCTCTCTTTCCTTGATATAGAACTGCTTTTGCTCTTCTTCAAGCTCTTCCTTGCTCTTGGATACATCAGACTCTTCTTCACTAAGTAAACTTGCTGCAATCTTCTTTCTTCCGACAGTGTATATGCCTGCTTCATCGAAAAATACCTTTGATGTCTCTATGTTTCCTGATGGAAGCGATACTGTCTGCATATCGACAGGCATCACTCTTCCTGTCTTGAAATTATAATCACTAAGATCTTCTGCTCGCACTAAAAAGTTCATCAGCCTGTTCCAGAATATAGGATAGTGAATTGATGTCTTGAAATTGCTATACTTATCCATTATGCCATAATATATTATGTGTCCGCTATTGTATTCCATCATAGCAAGCATAGGAGAGCCATCAGCTGCCTCTGCAAGAACAACTGTGCCGTTCTTTGGCTCTGCAATCAGATATTGTTCTGCTATTCCAAATTCTATATCCCTAGTCATCTGATTTTCAATGGTCTTTGTTATCTTTGAACCATTTCTTTTTCCTGTTATTTTTACAGGAAGCATATCAGCATCAATAGTGTCAAGATTGTCGTGTCCCATTATAACAAGGTCTGTTGTATTGCCAATTGAAAACTTCAGTTCATTAATAACTGGCTCTAGGCACTGCCTTGAAAAATCAGAAAGCACAACAACATCAAATTCAAGTGAAGGCACTACTGGCAGAACCGCTTCTCCTCGGTCTGCATGCAGATCTGTTTCTTTTGAAGCCTTAAGTGCTGCCTCAACATTTGTCTGCACCTTTTCACAGGATCCAGAAACAAGCTCTCCTGTAACCAATAATACACTTATGTATTTCTCAAGCGGTGCACTTATGAATGCCTGGTTATCTGCAGGAAAATCATCTGATTCAAGGGAAAGCTTTGTTGTTCCAGCAGGTGTTGCAAAGGAATATGTCTCAATAGAGTTCCCAAGTATTGATTTCGTGAACTCTGCATTAACCTTATCACCCTTAAGAGATAGTTTTACTCTCTTTTTCTCGCTATTGTAGTTCTTGACTTGAGCCTTTGACTCAAACTTTCCAACAACAAGCTCTATTATTCCAATATTATTTGCATCATTTGAAACATCTATGAAATGAACATCCAATTCTCTTGATGTTAGTGCGCGCTGCGCAACAATTGGATCTGGTCCCTCTGTTGCGATAAAGTCGCTTATGACATATACTCTGCCGTTTTTGTTACTCATTAAATCCCCTGCAAGAATCATTGAATCGCCAATATTTGATGTTGTATCCCTTGCTTTAACCTTAGAGAGTATGTCCGAAGCCTCTTTTCTGCTGCCGTCTTCAAGCACAATGAGTGGAATATTCTCTGCCAGCACAATACTAATCTTTCCTTCAAGAACTCCTCTCGCTTCAGATACTGCTTTTTTGAATCGGGTTGTTGATCCATCCTCAGTCTGCATGCTTGCAGAAACATCAAGCACTATGACTGTGTGATCTGCAGTTGATATCCCAGGAACAGGAAGGAAAGGTGAAACTATTGAAAATGCAAGAACAGCCAATACTAACAGCTGCAGTAGGAAAAGTAGGCTTGTTATGAGCTGCCTGAAAAAAGCAGCCTGTCTTGTTATCTTGTTAGCCCTCATGAAAAACATGAGAGAAGGTATTTTTTGTTCTTTCGGCCTAGGCCGCATTAGATAAATTATTACTAAGGGTACTATAGCTAGAAATGCATACCAGCCAAGTGGATTAGCAAACTCCATTAATACCTCATGCCTCCTTTTTCACGAACTCCTCTGCGCATCTATCACAACAGAAGCGGTATGTTTCTCCGTTAATCTCTCTTTCAACAACATCCGTCCCAAGGACCTTATTGCAGTTTGGGCACACTGCCACCTTACTGTCATCTTCATAACCCTTCATGAAGCCTTCTTCCTCTGGGCTTATTTCTGCGTCTTCACCCATCTCTTCTCTGTCTTTTTTATTGTATATGTCTTCTTCGTCTGCCATTTATATCACCTCGAATCAGAAATTTAAGCGAGAAAGGCATATATAAACTTTATTCTTTGGCTGATAAATAAATTTTTATATTGTCAAAAGACCCCTTACTTCATGAGCAACGAAGAATTTCCAAAAGTTGATTTAAGTGTAATAGAGCCAGACAACATATCTGAATTTAGAATTTTATATGAAGGCGAAACAGAACAAATGTGCACAGCATATAATCAATCCATTAGAGACGTGTTGCGTGAAAACGAACTCGTACCTTTTCATCTGTCTGGAGAACAAAATGAAGCTGGCCAGCATATATGGGAAATCATCGGCAGCCCCAGCACTAAAGATTCTCTAGAAGAATTATTTCCTAAAATTCATGAAATGGCTGAAGAAAAATATGTTCTATAGAATTCTGCCTTCTAGGCCGTACAAACGGCAGCTAAGGCTCGAGTCGTCTGGGATAGGCGCTGCAATCTTTTGTGCAATCTGGGATGCGAGTAATGCATTATCATACCTTCCAAAAACATCCACCCATATGCCCTGCCAGGTGCCATAATAGATAACTGCATAGCAGCCATCCGCAGCTTTCTGCATATCCTCTGCTCGTATAGATTCCAGAGCAGCCTCAACTAACTTCGGGTGCATCTCTCCTGAAATAAAAGAAAAAGCAAGATTTTTTGTAACATGATCCTCCCACTCTTTACAGTCATAGTTAGCATACCCCATATCAATATCTAGCTTTTTTAGCACAGCTTCATAAGAAGCTCCAGTATCCTCTGATATTAACTCTGCCAACCTTGCTGTCGAGTCCATATACAAAGGGAAGCTAGAAATAGATATAAATTTTATTCTTCTAGGTGTTCTACCAACTCACTCCAGACCAAACACATGCTCTCTGAAGAAATTCATTGTTTTAGGCAGTTTATTTATGTTTTCTAATGTTTTCTTGTATTTGCCTCTTAATTTTCTTGCATCTTCCTGCGTTAAGCCCTCTTTTACTTCGTATTTTATTATTGGCCCTAGCACGCTTCTTTCTTCTTCCTGTACTTTTGTTACGCCAAACTGCTCAGGATTGTTATATATTGTAGTGCCTTTATGCAGGCCAAAGATAGAGGTTGATATCAAATCAATATTTTTCTCATTTCTTTTGAGGAATTCAATAGTATCAATGAATTCCTCTTTTGTTTCTGTTGGAAATCCAAAAACAATGTATACTATGTTCTTGATCCCAGCTTCATGCGACGCCTCGAGAACCTTTTCAACATCTGCTTTGTTTGTTCCTTTTTTCATTAAACCTAAAATTCGATCATTTCCTGATTCAACACCCCAAATTATGAAGCGCAGCCCGGATTCCCTGAGTTTTTTCAGTGTTTCAGAGTCCAGCTCTTTTGTTGGCCTTAACTGGACTGACCATGATAAATTCAATGGCTTGAATATCTCTGCCATCTTCAGCAATCTCTTTGTGTGAATCATGTCATCAATCATAAAGAAGTGCTTTTGTTTTGAATTTACTACTGTTTCTTTGACAAGATCTAAAGAAAATTCAAAATAAGGTATCCTGCTGTAATGCGCGCAAAAAGTGCATTGCCTGTAATAGCAGGAAGTGCATGTTTTCAGTGGTATTACTGGGTTTGGAGTGAAATAATCATTCAGATTGTAAATCGAAAAATCAGGAGCAGTATTGCAATTCAGTTTGTCATGCTCTGTTTCTTTTCCTTTGATGAAATCAAGCAGCTCTATTTCATTATTCAGCGCTTTGTCTGCTGCTTTTGCAAGTCTTTCATTCACAGCAGGCCCGCCAATGACAGTGACTGCTTTCAACTCTTTTATTATTGAATAAGCGTAGAATGCCTGGCTGGAATATACTATGCTGAATGCAACTATATCTGGCTTTTTTTCCTCTATTTTCTTCAATAATTCATCAAAAAACTCAGGTTTTTCTTTGTTTAAAACTCTTTTATTGTTTTCAGCGTATGTCTTTGCAGTTAATTTGGAATATTCATTTGTTTTTGCATCATAATCTCCCCATTTTGCGCTGTCCTGGTAATACTTTTGATAATCTGGAAACTTTAGTTTGTGAAATTCGATATTTAGGTCTATAGCGTCTATCTGTTCGCTGCAATTATTTTTCAAGAATGAATAAAGATTAGTTATTGAATAGGGCGGACTTGCAGGAGTACAAAACGGCAGGTAAACTAATAATACTTTTTTCATAATAAGAAGGGGATAATCTTCCCTTATTAAATTTAATCACTCAAACATGTCTTCATAACAGAAATTGCTCTTTCTTCCTTCGAATGTGCAGCTGCCCTTTTCTTCAATTATGTTGCCATCAAGGAATTCCCTATACCTGTTTATCAGCGAATTGCAGTCACTGCATCTCCGGGAATCAGTACCTATCTCAATATCAAACTGTTTTTCGTTAATCATCTGCAGCTTGGTTGGAACCGCGGATTTTTCTCTAAAATAATTGTAGATAGTATCAATGAACCTGATGTCTGTCAATGCATTTGAAATTGTTATGTGAAGAACGCATTTTTTAGGGGCTGTAAAGCTTACCATTTCCCTCTTGATTTTTATGCATTTCTGACGAATTAACTTTTCTTTGTCGTCTTCAGTCTTTCTTGCCAGCTGACCTGGAAGTCTCATGCTTCCATCTGGATTAAACTCAACCACGGCTACTCACTAATATTTTTGTCCTGGATGATTTTTCAAACTTGATAATATCATCAAGTTCACAAATGCCTCTTTTTTCCAGCAAATCAAGCATATTGGTAAAAATCTTTGCTGTTGCCTTAACATCTCCCATTGCTCTGTGCGCTTGTGTGTTATTAACGCTTAAGAAATCACAAAGATCACCCAATCTTTTTCGCGGAAGCTCCGGAAATATGCGATTAGCTAATTTTCTTGTGCATAATCTTGTGTTTGAGAGCTCATGTTTGTGATATGTTTGAAGATTGCGTGAAAGAAAACCAAAATCAAATGTTGCGTTGTGTGCAACAAACACACTATCCCCTAAAAATTTCTTAAAAGATGGCAGAGCATCCCTGATTAGAGGAGCATCCTTAACCATTTCATTATCAATTCCTGTTAATCTTGTAATAAAAGAAGGAATTCTTACCTCAGGATTGACTAATGTCTGGTAAGATTTGACAATCTTTCCATTGTTTAGCTTAGCAGCAGCTATCTCTGTTATCTTATGATAATGCTTAGATAATCCTGTTGTCTCGATATCAATTACTGTGAATGTCATCTAGAACTCTCCTAATTTACTCTGGTTATTGTCTTTTACTGCTTTCTTGAAAGTTGCCCAGGTCTTCCTGAATATCTCGTGATGTTTGTCGTAGTTCTTCTGTAAAAAAATCTGGGTCTTAGGGTCTGCAGGATAACCGCTCCCGAAATCGCTTCCGATTTCCTTCTTTATCTTTTCAATTGCTTCATCCCTTGTTACTTTTGCAAGGATTGATGCAGCTGCGCAGCTAACATAGTTCAAATCCGCTTTGTTCTCTATTATCAGCTCTATCTTTTTATTATCAAGCAGCTTTTCAACATAGATTTTATAAGCAATGCAGTTTGTGCTAGGACTATCCACTATTGCCTTGTCTGGCTTTAATTCGTTGATTATCTCTGCTCCTTTTTGTGCCTCAAGCCAGTTAAGATTAAGACTTTCTGAGCCTAATGCTTCATCAATCTCAGCAGGACTCACAGAAATAATCTTGTATTTTTTCACAACCTTCTTTATTTTATCAAAAAGCGCAGCTCTTGTGCCTGGCGAAAGAAGCTTAGAGTCTTTTACTCCGAGCTCTTTCAGCTCTGCCTCTTTTTTATCATCAATCAGAACCCCTGCCATTACCAAAGGTCCAATCACAGGCCCTCGTCCTGCTTCATCAATACCGCATATCTTCATACCAAGAATTAGAAACTGCAGGTTTTTAAATGTTGCTGAAAAAAAGAGTAGCGGGGGGAAGATTTGAACTTCCGACCTATGGGTTATGAGCCCATCGGGCACTCCTGGCTAGGCGGTAACAGCAAACTGCCATTAACTCTGCCCCACCCCGCTATGGATTTGATGAATTTATGCTCATTTATAAATCTTTAGGGTTTTATTCAGAAAACTATAAAAACACCCATCTTTCCCTTCACTATAGAGCCGAGGTCGCATAGCCTGGCCATTGCGGTAGATTGCTAGGGGCAATTGTCCTTTAGAAACTTACAATGGCCTTCAAAGATCTACTGTCCGTAAGGGCACGGGGGTTCAAATCCCCCCCTCGGCGTTTATTTTCTTAAGAAACAATCGTTGCTTTTGTTATCGAAACATCAGTCACAGGTCTGTCGCCTGGGCCGCGTTCAACACTTACTATTTTATCAGCAATATCCATCCCTTCGATTACTTTGCCGAACACGGGATGTTTACTATCTAAAAAGTTGTTATTAACTACATTAATGAAGAATTGACTTCCGCCAGTATCTGGTCCTGCGTTAGCCATTGACAGTGTGCCTCTGCTGTTTTTATTATTTGCAGTGAATTCATCTTTAATTGTGTATCCAGGTCCGCCCATTCCAGTGCCTTCTGGATCTCCGCCTTGTATCATAAAGCCAGGGATTACTCTATGGAATATTACACCATCATAGAAGCCTTCGCTAACAAGTTTTTTGAAATTGCCTGCTGTGATTGGCATAGTATCTTCAAATAATTCTATTTTCATATTACCTTCAGTTGTTTCTAAAAGAACTTGTGCATTCATTGATTCCACCTCATTGTCTATACTCATAGGTTGAGCCTCATCACCCATACTCATAGGTTCCGGCTCGTTGTCTGTATTAACAGGCTCAACATCTTTGTCTGCAGCACATGCAGTTAACAGCGACAACATCAAAATTAGTATTATTAGTCTCATTTTATGATTAAAATAAAGCAGTTCTTTATATTTTTATTGGTAAACTTATCAAAAGAACTAAAATCTACTTACACGAACTATATCAACCATAGGGAAGTTTGTTGCTTCTTCACCCTCTATTGTTTCTTTTTCAACATCATAATTCTCTGACATTGTTCCAAGATTTGCATAGCAGCACAGTTCGTGTCCTCTATTCTCAACACTTACTTTATAGCCATTAGCATTTTCTTCAATCTGTTTTGCAACATCCTCTAGGCCTACAACAGGCCCCCAAAATTTCAAAGCCCATCTAAGCCTAATTGGTGTATTATACATTATTTCACTAGATTTGCGAACATATGTGTTAGTAGGATTAACAGCCCGTCTGTTCTTCAGATCATCATTATAAATACCACTAACACCTTCCATCCCGTCTATTAGCTGTACTAAATTTTCATGAAATGTTAATTGGTCGCTCATTCTAACTCACAGTTCGCTGTAAGTATCCCTGATCGATTTAAAAAATTTTCCCACTCAGAATAGAATTCACAACAAACTTTTTAAAATGAAGATATATTCTATGAGTTGTGGTACTAAAAACACAGATTAAGGTGGTAGGTATCTTTATCATATTAGCCATTTTCATATTCTTGTCTCAGATGGCTATTATTTATACAGACTATGCTTGGTTTGATGCGATTGGCTTTTCTCAGATTTTCCTGATATCATTGAAATCAAAGATTTTCTTGTTTTTGGCTGCAGCAGCAGCTTTCTTTGTATTTGCAGGCTTGAATCTTTTCCTTGCTTCGAAGTTAACCAAAGAAAAAAGTTTTATTTCAGCAAAGTTTAGATTGACTATCCTTATTGTACTATCACTCATCATCGGATTAGGTATTTCTTCTCAATGGTTCACAGTTCAGCAATACCTGAATCAGGTTCCATTTGATGTTGTAGATCCTATTTTTGCAAAGGATGTGTCATTCTATATATTCACACTTCCTTTTTACACAGCAGTGTGGAGCTTTGCAGTGTCCTGCGTTGCACTCACATTAATATTGGTTATTCTATTCTATCTTCAGACAGCAATTTCCAGTATAAAGAGTACCTTTAAACAGCCTCAGGATCCAATGCAGCCAAAGCCTACATTTGAGCCTGGAAAGCTTTTTTCTGTATTAAAGAGAAAAGCAACAACGCATATTTCAATTTTGATTTCACTTTTCTTTGTCTTGCTTGCAGTTAAGCACTATCTCGCAAGATTTTCAATCATGTATTCTGAAAAGGGCATTGTTGTTGGAGCAGGATACACTGATGTTGTTATTTATCTTCCAATTGTCAAGATATTAATGGTTCTTGCATTGGTTATCGCAGTTCTGTTCTTAGTGCTCATTCCATTCTTTTCAAAGAGGCCTGGAACGAAAAAGCTGCATATCATGGCTTATATTGTTGCGATATATGTTTTGGTAGCAGTTCTGGGCACAACAGCTATCCCAGGGCTTGTTCAATCCTTCAAGGTTTCTCCAAATGAGATGAATCTTGAAAAAGAGTATATTGAAAACAATATAAGGTTCACAAAACTGGCTTATAATCTGGATGATGTTGAAGAAAAAGATTTTGATGTTGAATCTTCCATTACACCCGATCTCCTGGATGAATATTCAGAAACAATTGATAATGTGAGGATTCTGGATTGGAGACCTTTGACTCAAACGTACAAGCAAACCCAGGAAATAAGGCTGTACTATGATCTTTCAGGTATTGATATTGACAGGTACAACATAGATGGAAAATACACAGAGGTTATGCTTGCTCCAAGGGAGCTTGATCAAAATCAAATCACGCAAAACGCAAAAACATGGATGAATCTTCACATGGTTTACACGCATGGCTATGGTATTGTAATGAGCCCTGTTAATTCTGTTACAAAAGAGGGCTTGCCTGAGTTTTTAATTAAGGATATTCCTCCAACATATACTGTTGATGAAGAGGCTATTAAGATTTCAAATCCGCAAGTATACTACGGCGAACAGCATGTCGAGTTTGTACTTACAAACACAAATACTGAGGAGTTTGATTATCCAAAAGGAAGCACAAATGAATATACAAAGTACGCTGGCAAGGGCGGTGTAAAGCTTGACTCATTCATAAAAAAAGTAATGATGGCTTTTAGATTCAAGGATATCAAGATTCTTTTATCATCTGACCTTACGCCTGAGAGCAAGATAATGTTTAAAAGAAATATAAAAGAGAGAATTTCAACAATCACTCCTTTTGTTGCGCTTGACAATGATCCATACCTTGTAATCAATGATGGTGAGCTTTTCTGGATACAGGATGCATACACATTCACAGGAAACTACCCATACTCTGATAAGAGGGGACAGATAAACTACATAAGAAACTCTGTAAAGATTGTTGTTGGCGCATTTGATGGTGATGTGACATATTACATGATGGATGACTCAGACCCATTGATTAACACATATGCAAAAATCTTCCCAGACCAATTCAGGTCTTATGATGATATGCCTGATGGCTTAAAAGAACACATAAGGTATCCAGAGGATTTATTCAAAATACAAGCAGACATTTTCAACACTTATCACATGAATGATGCAACAGTCTTCTATAACAAAGAGGATGCATGGCAGGTTCCATATGAGATTTATGGTGTTGGACAGCAGGAACCTGTTGACCCATACTATGTTATAATGAAGCTTCCAGGTGAAACAGAAGAAGAATTTGTTTTAATGAGTGCGTTTACTCCAATTAAGAAAGACAATATGATTTCCTGGATGGCTGCCCGCTCTGATGGAGAAAACTATGGCAAGCTAATCCTTTACAAATTCCCAAAAGACAAACTTGTTTACGGTCCTTTGCAGGTTGAAGCTAAGTTTGACCAGGACTCTGAGATATCCCAACAGCTGACTCTTTGGTCACAGCAGGGCTCACAGGTCACAAGAGGCAATCTTCTTGTAATACCAATCAAAAACAGCATACTCTACATAGAGCCATTGTACATTCAGGCAGAACAGGGCCAGCTTCCTGAACTAAAGCGTGTCCTTGTCTCTGATGGTGAAAGGGTTGTTATGGAAGAGAATTTAGGTATTGCACTCAAAGCATTGTTTGGTAGTTCAAAGCCGAAAAAAGATGATACTGATGAAGATAAATCTGTTGATGAGCTGATTGATGATGCAAACTTGTACTATGAACAGGTTCTTGATTCAATGAACCAGCAAGACTGGGCAGCTATTGGAGCTAACTTTGATAAGCTCGGTGAAATTCTAGAAGAACTGAAAAATTAGCTATGTTTATTCAATTGCATCTGTGAGATAACTAATCCTGCTGGACTTACAAACAGCCAAAGCAAGAATAATGGCACTACATCAAAGTCTCCTATCTCATGTATTGCATTGGAATATTTCCAAATATAGAATATGTTTGCAATCGGAACAAACATCAGCAAAAACATTATTGGTTCTGGCGCAGACTTTGCTTTGCCCTGCATCTCCTTTGTTGTTGTATAAAACCAGTAATACATGTAAATTCCAAATGTGACATAAGCTAATAAAAGCACAAGCCAGGGATTCCTTTGTGTCATTCCTCCTGGTGCACTAGGCTTAGGAGCTGCTGCTGCAGGTCCTGGAGCAGAAGGTTGTGCTGGGCTCGCTTGAGGAGCTACTGGATCTGCACTAGGTTTTGCTGGATCCAATTCAGGCGGAATCTGCATTTGAGGCAAATCCTTGCCTGCATAGATATTATTACCATGTGCAGCAGATACTGCAGCATGAACATCAGCAGAATCATGGCCATTCTTAACTAGATGGTCTTCTAATTGCTGAGAACTAAAACCCTGCGCTTCACCTCTTTTTATATAATCTACTAACTCTTGATTAGCCATCTACGATATACAACTTGGGATTTCCATTTATATATCTTTCTATTTTGAATAAGCAAAGCTTTATAAAGCACCTCAGAATCCCAAATAGTATTGGATGGCAGAAACAGATAGTATATTGACAAAAACTTGTTTTTTGTAACATAAATCATGCTTATTCTGTTTCACTATTATTCAAAAAATTTTGAAGACGTAGATTACTATCCCACGGAGGAAAGAATGACATTTGAACTATTAAAAGTAAAGCCAGAAATAGTAAAGGCACTAAAAGAGCAGGGTATTGACAGCCCTACACTTATTCAGAAGAAGGCAATTCCGCTTATCAAGTCAGGAAAAGACCTTATCGGTATGTCAAAAACAGGTTCAGGAAAAACCGCTGCATTTGGTGTTCCTGTACTTGAGATGGTATCAGAAGCTAAAGGTGTTCAGGTACTTATACTTTCACCAACACGTGAACTTGCTTGCCAGATTTCGAAGGAACTTCAGAATTTTGGAAAGTATATGTTCTGTTCTGTTGCTACTGTTTTCGGCGGCGTTGCAATAGGCCCGCAGATGAAACAGATTAGAAAATCAGAAATCGTTGTTGGGACACCAGGCAGACTGCTTGATCACCTCGGCAGAAGAACTCTTGATCTATCCAGACTAAGATGTATTGTGCTTGATGAAGCAGACAAGATGGTTGATATGGGATTCATTGATGACATAAAAAGGATTCTCAGCTATGCACCAGAAAAAAAGCAGGTATTGCTATTCGGTGCAACACTATCTGAAGAGATCGGCCAAATAAAGAAGCAGCACATGAACGATCCGGCTGTTGCACAGGCAGAAAAGCACGTAAAGGAAGACATGCTTAAGCAGTATTATTATAATATTGACCAGCGTGAAAAATTCTCACTTCTAGTACACCTGCTGAAAAAGGAAGAGATTGGCAGAGCAATTATTTTCTGTTCAGCAAGAGCTACTGTTGAGATTGTTACAAGAAATCTCAAGGAAAATGATATTAACGCAGAGATGATACACGGTAAGCTCAGCCAGAACCAAAGGCTGCATGTTATCGAGAGATTCTCAAGAGGCAATACAAAGATTCTTGTTGCTTCTGCAGTTGCAGCTCGAGGTATACACGTGGATGATGTAACACACATATTCAACTATGATTTGTCGCATGACCCACAGGAATACATACACCGAGTTGGAAGAACTGCAAGAGCAGGTGAAGCAGGAAAAGCAATAACATTGCTTAGCCAGCGTGACCATGATGCTTTTAGCAGTATTCTAAGGTTCCACGATGTGAAAATCGAAGCTCTTCCTAATGAAACCTTCCCAAGGGTTTCCTTCAGAGCAAGAAGCCCGGAACGCAGGTTCAGAAGAGGACCAGGTAATCGCGGTAGATCAAACTACCGTGGAGGACCAAGCCATCGCAGCGGCCCACCTAATCGTAGCGGACCACACCGTGGCCCTAGCCGTGGTGGACCTAGGCATCGAAGTGGCCCTTCAAGTGGACCAAGACGCGGCAACTTCAACAGGAAACCTTCAGGGCAAAGAAGCAGATAAGTTTAAATATCTCAAAAGGCCCCATTAGTTTATTCAGGAGGTGGTCTTTATGGCATTTAAAATATCTGTGGACCAGGAGAAATGTATTGGCTGCGGTGCATGCACTTCAGTGTGTGACAATTTCCAGGTTATTGACGGCAAATCCTCGCCTGTTGATACTGAAGTTGAAGAAGCCGGCTGCAACAAGGATGCAGAAGAAGGCTGCCCAGCAAAAGCAATTACTGTTGAAGAAATCTAATCTAATTTTTGTATACGTTTTTTTTCAGGATCAAATTTGCCTGAGTGTTCCCACTCAGTTACGCTTTCAAGATGTAGCTCTTCAGGCGAATCTGCTATTTTCTCAAGTCTTGCACCATCCTCTGTAGAAACAAGCATAGCATACTTACCTTCTCCAATGTGCACTACATCATCGAATCCATAGTCAACCCTTCTAAGGGTTATCACATCGTGCTTTTCAAAGTCTTTTGATGCCTCTGCAAGAGATTTTCCATCCTTTCCCTTGAAAACTGACTTTCTTTCTCCAGAAACAAGTAGATCACGCAGGTCCTTAAGTCCTGGCGGTGTTATCTGTCTTTGTACCTTCATTTTTTGCCCTTCCCAAGGGTTTCCTCAAGCTCTTTAAGCTGTTTGTATCTTGGCGGACTTATCTCTAGTTTTTCCATCTCTTCTATGCACGCTGAACAGTATAATGGAGAGTCAAACTCAAGCTTCTCAACCTCTTTGCCGCATATCTCGCATTTCTCAAAGTCCTTCTTTTCCATAGTAAATCTCTAAAGAAATTTTGTATTTAAAGCTTTCGTTACAAAGAAGCATTTAGTGCTTCTTGTTCCAAAAGCCTGTTTACAGGCTTTTGTTACAGCACTTCTCCGATAATACTTCTCAGCATGTGGCCTGTAACTTTAATATTATAGAATTTGCTTAGTTCTAGTCTTCCTTTTACACCAACTATCAGAGGATAGCTTCCGAATTGCCTGCAGAAAGTTGTTTTTCCATCGTAAATCTCTGCTCTTACATCTTTTATCACAGTGTCCTTTGGCGCAATGCGCTGCAGCATTGGAAAATCAACTTCTGTTCGAATTAAATTTCTGTATTTCCAGTAGTGCTTCCTGTTTTTCTTCAGGAATTTGTTTCCAACATCTTCATAGATTGCAGTTCCAGGGAATACTGCAAGCTGCCTTATGTTTATTCTTCTTAGAAGTAAATTTTCATCTAACATTTTCTTCAGCCATTCGTAGTTTTTTTCAAGTGTTTCCTTTGACTCGTCTTTTAATCCAAAAATTAAATTTATGCCTGGCAGAAAAGAATGCATTCCATTAGCTCCTCTTTTTCCGCCGATTTCATTGATTATCTTTACTGCTTCAAATGTTTGTTCAGGACTTGTGTTCAGATTGTTTGCTTTGATTACCTTTTCATCAAAGGATTCTATTCCAAATGCTGCTACATTACCGGCTGTGCAGTATTTTACTACTAATTCTGTTATTTTTCTTCCATTCTTCCCAACAACCATTGCAGGATTCACATTGTCTATATGCAGTGTCTTTACTTTTCCTATTGGTTTCAGCAGTTTTTCTATTTCCTCTGGTTTTCCGCCTTTGTATGAGTAAAAACAGCTCTGTTTTCCCAGTCTGAAGTGTTCTACTCCCTCTTTTTTCAGTGCTTCAATCTCTTTATGAACATCATTCTGCTCTCTGAACTGCAGATTATTTTTCAATGGCTCTGTGCAGAAGCTGCATCCTGGTTTTCTTGAGCATCCTTTGCCTGTTTCTATCTCTGCAATGACTTCATATGGGATTTGTTTTACTATCTCTGCTCCTTTTACAGCATAGTCTGCTATTTTTTCATAATCATTTATTCCAAGGAAATTGAATTCAATTTCATCAAAAATATCTTCATCTGTTTTCTCGAAAAATTTTCCACCCTCTTTCTGAGTTCCAAGAACGGCAGGTCCTGTCAGTATTTTTTCGCAGTTTATATCACTGATTAACGCAGCGATCTCTCTTAATGTTGCTGGCACAGCGCTTAGATACTTTCCTGGCGTCTGTATGCCTGCTATAACCACCAATTTGTCCGTATTTTCAAGAATCTCTTTTACATTTTTCTTTGTGTGATTATAAACTCTGATGTTTGTTTTTTCAGATGGCTTTGTTTTTGGAACTATAGAATCAAATTCCCGGAATAATCTAAGATCATCTATTGTGATGTAATTAAACGTTGATTTTTCTGCTAAGATTGCTCCTGCAAGATATCTTGGATATGTTCCAATGTACGGAGGAACACCTAAGCCAGACGGCTCATCTGTGTAGCAATCAAGGATTGTATAGTTCATACTGCCAATGATTCCTTGGTTTAATATATACTTTTCGTCAGAACGTAGAGTGCAATCGCAATTATCACAAATGATATGTGCTGAAGAGCTATTTTAAGCACTCCTAAAATCTTATTCCCTTTTTTCTTGAACAGCAAGCTTCCTGTTGGAAAGCCGTAAAGGAAAATCAAGAGTGCTTCTATTGTAAATAATGAAGATTTTGATGCAAAGAATAAAATAATTCCTAAAGCTGGATACAGGAATTGGCTTTTTGGAACTCCTACTGCTAAAAGACCTATTATTATTGCATATAATATCACTTTCAATGCAATGTGTATATCAAAAACATTCACAAAAAGAACTGCAATTGCTGCAAGAATCAGTTTTTGCAGCAAAAAAAAGTATTTTCTTCCGGTTGGAAGCTCTTCTTGAGTAAAGATTGCTATTATCGTGCCTGCTATAAGTCCAAGAAAAGCTATGAATGACGCTAAAATAAAGCTCAGCATTCTATTTTTTCTATTCTCCTTGTATGTCTTTCCTCATTGCTGTAGGGTGTTTCAAGGAAAATCTTTGTTATTTTCTTTGCAACCTCTACATCCAGTACTCTTTCTCCCATGCAGAGTATGTTTGCATCATTATGTTCACGAGCCATTTGCGCTGTAAAGTCATTGTGGCACAAAGCTGCTCTTATTCCCTTGAATTTGTTTGCAACCATGCTCATTCCAATGCCTGTTCCGCAGATCAATATGCCTGTGTTTCCTGTTTCCAGGACCTTTTCTGCTTCTTTTTTTGCAAGATCAGGATAATCAACAGAATCCGCTGAATCACATCCAAGGTCTTCGCATTCATATCCTAGCTCTTGGATGTATTTTTTTATCTCGTCCTTTAACTTAAATCCGCCGTGGTCTGATGCTATCAATACTTTTTTCATTTTTTCACCCCATTTCTGCATGGCCCCATTGAATTAAGAGGTCCACATTAAGTTTTGGAATATCACAAGCTCCAAAGCAGGAACCAGCCCAGATCATGATTTTTGCATCTGTTTTGCTTTCCAGCTCCTTTTGTATCCTTGCTGCTTCTGGCTTTAGCCCTGCAGGTAGCTGTATGCAGACTGTCTTGGCCTTTTCCTTCTTAATTCGGTCTATTGCTTTGTTAAGCTCTAAATCGTAGTCCATAGAATAAAATAGAATAAACTGATGTTTATAATTCTTTCTTCAGAACTCAAGTGATTCGTCTAACTCGTACTTGTCAAGTCGCTTTTTGTTGATTACTGCTTTGAAAGACTTGTCTTTCTTGAGATCCTTTATCTCATTCAATACATCCTTATCATCTGGTTCGTCAAACATTTTGCACCTTATAGTACTTCTTGTTGGTCTTAATCTCTTCTTTGCCCTTTTCCTCAAGGGTTTTATCATTATCAACAAGTTTGTCTAAATCCATCAAAACCCCCTTCACTACTCTAAAGTAGTATTCATCATATTTAAAGATTATTGTACTGGAGTATATACTTACAGAAATATCAGTCTTCAGGCGTTTCTATGCAACAAACACCTACTTTGCACGTTGCATCAACAAGAGATAGCCCTGCTGGACATTGTACTTCCTCATGGCACTCTGCACCTACTTCACTACATGTAGGAGGACCTGATGTGAGCATTAATCCAAATGACATCATAATAATCAGTACCATAAGTCCAATTGTTATAAGCACTCTTTTATCCATTACTTAACACCTCGTTTCTTCAAATACGGGAATCTCATGTATTTTTTACAGCTCATACAGTAGTATGTAACCTTCTTCTTAATAAGTCTTACCCTACAGTTCTTAGAAGGCACTAAAAAACAGTAGCAGTGCTTGCAGAAGCGCCTCTTAAGCTCAGGCGGTATTCTGACCTTATAGCGCATAGCTATCTTCCTTGCCATATGCACATATCTATTTGCTAATTTCGGATCTTTTTTGAAAGCCTTATCTGCTTCGCTGAATAGCTTTAAGATTCGCTCTCTGGCCACTCTTTTATGCTCTTCAGACTGACTCTTATACGGCCTTTTCATAATAATAAAAAAAAGAAGAAGATTATTTAATGCTTTTGCTATTCACCAGGTAAGCCTATACAACAGACATAGTTTTCATCTTCTTCTCTATCATCAGCGCATCTTCCTGAAGTACTCTTAGTGTCTGGAGGACAGCCGCCTTCTGCTATCTCATAACATGTACCTTCCTTGGTACTGCACTTGCCGATTTCTCCTGAAAACAGGGTAATCTGGCCAGTGAAGATGAGTACAAGGAACACTAGCACTACAAGAACAATAATTGCTACTATAATTGTGTTCAATGATAATCCTTGAGCCTTTTTTTCCATGTTGGCACCTCGTTTTGTTTTATATTCCTCTAATAACTATCCTATTTAAAGTTTGCTATAAATTCAATCACAAATCTCAAGCTTAAGCGTGAGCGTCTCTCCACCAGCAGGAAGAGGATAAATCGCAGGAGTGTCTCTCTCTTTGCCTACGCATTTATTTTCGCCATCTGGTAATATGATATCTTCTGCACCTCCGGTTACTGTGAATCTGTAAGGTTTGTTCCAGGTGTCTAGCGTTTTTGCTAGTATTTCATCTCTGATTATGTTTTTTGCTTCTGTGCAGCGAGTAAATGTATGTATTGGAGGACCGCAACTTTCTTCAGGGCTAACACAGTCTTTCAATAAGTCCTTTAAAGTCACCTTATTTTCTGCATCGATACTGCAATCTCCAGATGTGACATACAACTTTCCAGACAGCAAGGTATTCAAAAAGTTTGTTGCTAGCTCTTCGTTTGTGTAATGTTTCTGCATCTCCAAGGGGTCTTTATTTCCAAAGACACTTACTGCGAGGAATATGCCTATTGCAATGAGTAAAACAATCACAGTTAGTCCAATCATCTCCATCTGTGCTTTACGCATAAACATTAACCTCCAAGTATGCAAATGAAACTGTTCCTTCATCATTACCCAAAACTGAATCAGTTGGATGATACAATGAAATTGGTATTTGTATCCTCAATATGCTATTCCACCTTGGCTTACTTTTGCTGTAGATTTCAATATCTTCTGTAATTGTTTCAGGATAAACCTCTTTAATCACCATTGTGCTATAGCCGAACATTGCGAAGTAATGGTCCCTTAAGTCAGCATTATCAGGATCATTCAAAAGTC
Source organism: bacterium (assembly GCA_024206195.1). The sequence goes on from JAAGZO010000387.1 coordinate 150,047, forward strand.
CTTCAAGTTTTTCTGCTTTTAACAAATCAACGCAATTCTGCACTGCAATGTCTTCATTGCATTTCAGCTCAGGTAGTTCGGATATGGTCTTTGCTATTCTTACTGCTCTTGCTTCCTGCCATTCCTTTATTGCAAACTCTGTCGCATCCTTCTGCATATTAGCATAGAATACTAGCCCGAATCCAACCAACGCAAAGAAGATTACAATAACTGCCACAACTTCAAACATCCTCATCTGTGCTTTCTTATTCATCTTAATAAATGGTCGGGCAGGAGTTTTCTATTAATTGTTGGTTTTTTATCTTAAGTTGCTTTTCTCCTATATCTAATGCGTATGCATTAAGTAGTTTACCACTTGCTTTTTTTTCTGCTTTATCTTTGATGATGCCTATATAACTTGAAGCAGAAGTGTAATAATCTTTACAATCTGTTGAAGGGACATTCATCTTCAACTCATTTGTCCTTTCTTCATAAACACTTGCAACTGCATAAAGCCTTGTGAATGCTTTTTCCATATTTTTGTCAAATATTTCTCGGTTTCCTGAAAATATAGCTGCATAAACTGAAGCGCTATCTGAAAGATGGTAATATGAATCTCCATCTCCAACAAATTTATTGTTTCGATATTTGTAGAATCCAGTAAGGGTCTTTGAGTAAGGCCAAACAGCATGAACACCGCCTTCCTTCATATCTTCGACCCAACTAGGAAGATTAGCATCCAGAGGGCCTTTATCGGGTGATCCAAAAAACACAAATTTTACCTGGTAGCTATTATCACCAGATAACATACTCAGCTTACTATATTCCACAAGGTCTTTGTTTTCGTCGCATATTCCGTCAGAAGATAACACGTGTTCGTACATTTTTTCACAATACTCTCTTGCGTAAACTTCATTTTGTGTTCCGGGGCCATCATACACGAACACATACCTTACATCATCTGTCGTTACGTAAACAAAGTTTGTTGTTTCAAAGGGTCTGTTCCATTCCCTTGTCCAGGTTATTATTGTGTTTCCCTTGAGAACATCCGGAGCAAAGATTGGTTCTACGTCTGTGGTTCTGTAAACCTTTCCTGCTCTGAAGGATTCTGAATCATAGGTCATTTCTACTGGCATATGTATTTGCTGTGCACTATCTGAGCTTAACTGCGGATTTGAAAGGGCTTTTTCAAGGTTTCTTAGAAGTGTTTCTGCTTCTTTTTTCTCTGCAATGCTTTGAGTTTGCTGAGCAAGCCCTACAAAGAATAAGAGTATTAGGCTTCCTGCTATCAGGACATAAATCCATTTAACTTGAAGTTCTATCACCCCTTTTTTATTCGTCATTTTGAAAAAGAAAAGTTACTTCTTTTTTGCAGGACCCTTTGCTGCCGGCTTTGGTGCAGGCTTAGGGCCTGGTTTAGGAGCACTGCGCTTAGGCGGGCGAGCTTTTGGTGCACTGCCTATAGGTGGACCTGATTTTAGTGGGCCTAGTGGCTCCATTTTTTTAAGATCAGAGTCTATTTCTGCGAGTTTGTCAAAGAGATTCCCTGTTGGAGGTGGTTTAGGTATTGATTTTGCCTCTTTTTCCAGGTGTAAAGGTGTTGGCTTTTCTTTGACTATAGGAGATGGAATTATTCTTGATGGTACGCCTGTTGGAGGTGCTATAGGTCTCTTTACAGGTGGCTTGTTTGGCGCAGGCTTTCCGAATGAACTAAGCATGCTTTTTCTTTCCTGTGCACCGCTCTTTACTAATAATGGCCGCCTCATGAATCTCCTCATTGGCCTCATTGGACCGCCCATTGGTTTTCCGCCTGGACCCGTTGGTCTCATTGGTTCGTCCATTGGTGACATTCGTTCTATGCCTGGCAAAGGCCTTTTTGATTTATTTAGCCCTTTCTTGGCTCCCTGATTTATTGTATAGTATCTAAAGCCAACAAATCCTCCTGCTCCAAGCAGTAATATAATGAACATCCAAAGTAATACCTTCCAGAATCCTCCGCCGCCTGGCTTTGAACTAGGATCCAGTGGGTTTGTTCCTTCTTCAAATTCTTCTGCATCTGAATATCCATCTTTGTCTGTGTCCTTGCTTTGAGGATTTGTTCCCAATTCAAACTCTTTTCTGTTGCTTAGTCCGTCTCCATCTGCATCCGAGGTTCCATCATTTGGATTTGCAGGGTTCAGGCCATATTCAATCTCCCAGGTATCATCCATTCCGTCATTGTCATTGTCATCATCACACAAATCTCCTTCGCCGTCCTGGTCAGAATCCTGTTGTAGCTCGTTCGCTACAGTTGGACAATTATCATTTTCATTCAGTATTCCGTCTGCATCGATATCTTCTGAGCTTGTGCATACTCCTGATATGCACTGTCCGGATTCACAATCAGCAGAAATATCACAGCTTTGGCCTTCTGTGCATTTCTTGTCCTTTACTTCTGCGCATATTCCGCCGCAGTCAACACCTGTTTCATCAGGATCTAGTTTTCTGTTTGAGCATCTGTCTACCTTACTCATGCAGATTCCATTATCGCAATTGAGTGTGTCACAGTCTTCATCAACTGTGCATTCTGATCCTCCGTCGCATGCATCGCATTCATCTCCACCACAGTCAACAGCTGTTTCATCCTGGTTCTTTATTCCGTCATCGCAGGTTGCTCCTGCGCAAAGATTGCTTTCATTGCAGTAATGGCTTAGGCAGTCATCATCATGTCCACAACCTCTTCCCTCTTCACATCCAGGACAAACTCCACCACAATCAAGATCTGTTTCTTCATTTTCATCAAACTCACCGTTGCTGCATATTACTGGCTCATATTCTTCTGCAACTGTTACGCCATCACTTGATCCTGGTTCACTTGACATGCCTGCCTTGTTCGTCGCCGTTGCCTTGAAATAATATTCTGTATCATAACTTAGATTAAGCTCATAAAAGCATCCTTCCTCATCATATGTTTCTTCCCAACCAGTAATATTGGTATTACCTTTAAAGATTGCAAATGAATAAACATCTATGTCTGATTCATCATCTGTTGCATTCCATTGTCCACACAGCCTGTCTGTGTAGTAGGTATACTCCGGATTTAGTTCATCATTACTATCATCAGTAACAGTTGGTACATTTGGTGCTGTTGTGTCTATTGTGAATGTTACTGCTTTAATTGCAGAAGATGATTCTGAATCGCAGAATACGTAATACGTATATGTTCCTGGATCAAAGGCAATTATGCTGCTTTCATGCACCTTTCCTTCATCACCAAAGATCTCAGCTCCATTCATAGGCTCATTGTCTGCATAACTGCAGACAGAATTCTGATTTGTGTGTATATCAAATTTCACTGATTGTGATGAAGCATAATCCTCAGGCTGGTTAACTGTGATTACCAGATCATGATGCGAATCTACATTGAATGATACTGAACCATCTGAAATTAGACCGACCCTATTCATACAGCTAACATAGAATGTGTTTGTTGCACCATCAAGAAGCAGGCTTGCTGTTAAATCCTGCTCATTCAACTTCTTATACGCACTAATTTTATTCTCATCAAAATCAGGGAAAGGCATCATCGACAAAAATGTGTCCGAAGAATCATCTGAGAATCCGCAAATAACATAATCATCTGAAACTACTGTAAGAACTGTTTTTAGCGGCAGCTCGATTGCATCATCTGCAGTTATAGTTAACACTGGAGGTGTTGTGTCTAAAGACAGAGAATATGATTTTCCTTCAACATCATCAAGGCTATTTTTACATTTAACATGAACTGTTCCTATTCTTGAATAACCAGTATCAATATGAGTATAACTATCTATCGTTTGAAACTCGCTTACCATTTCTTCAAATGGCTTTGCTGAAAGCCTACTGTATCTGCACTCTGCAGGCTCGCTTGTTTCTATTTCTAAATCAAAGACAGGCGTGTCTGAAACACCAAGGTGTGGAGAGATAAGTGTTATATCAAATGCTGGTTCAGGGCATTCATCATCCTCTACATCTACATATTCATCGCAATCATTGTCAATTTCATCCTCACAATTCTCCTCTGCATCTGGATTAATATCTGCATCCCCATCATCGCAGTCTTGTTCTCCTTCACAACCAGCTTCCTTGAAAAATTCATCTCCATCCTCATCAGTACATACATCACTTATTTCACACTCTGGCTCTAATGAATCAGGCACCTTGTCACAGTCAGTGTCTTTCCCATCCTCACAATCCTCATCTGCATTAGGATAAACTGAACCATCTGTATCATCACAATCAGTTACCTCATCACAGCCAAGACCTACAGAAAAGCCATCTCCGTCGTTGTCCTCGCAACCTGCGAAACATTCTTCATCCACTGAATCAATTAAACCATCGCAGTCATTATCCTCTCCATCATCACAATCCTCATATGCATCAGGATGAATATCTGCATTACCATCATCACAATCCCTTAATATTTCATCACAACCAGTACCTACAGAGAAACCGTCTCCATCATTATCAACACAATCTTCAGGAATGTCCTGACACTCAGAATCATATGAATCAGCATACCCATCACAATCATTATCATCTCCATCATCACAATCCTCATATGCACCAGGATAAATATCTGAATCACCATCATCACAATCAGGTTCTCCATAACAATCATAACCTACAGAAAAACCGTCTCCATCATTATCAACACAATCTTCAGGGGTGTCATCGTCGCCATCATCATCACCTGGAGGGTGGTCATCATCACCATCATCATCACCTGGAGGGAAGTCGTCATCACCGTCATCATCACCAGGGGGGGTTGTATCAACTTTAAATGTAAATGCCTGCGGCTCTTCGACATTTCCATGAACATCTGATGCTGCTATTGTGAATGTATAATATCCATCAGTCAGCTCTATAACAGGCGAATACTCATAATAATAAATACCATCTGAATAGTAATAATCAACAAGCGGAACCGCTATACTAGTACTTGAAGAAATACCCTCCAGTGTAGGATAACCATCAAGTATGTTTACATCCTCGGTATAAGTTACTGATATGCGAGGGGTTGTGTCACTTATTACTCTTTCATCTGCTGCAGCTATTGCTACGCATAACAAAAACATTACTACAATGATTACCTCTATTTTTCGCATTTTAGTCTGTTATAAGGTCTATTAAACCTACTGGGCCAACAACATCAAGGAATATGTTCCTGACACCCGAGTTGCCCGCATTTCCTACTGAGTCCTCTGCAGAGACCTGTACCCTATTTTCTCCTTTCAACAAATCAACAGTAGTTTCGAAGGTTCCTGATGTGACTGTAAATGTTCCTGCAGACATTTCATTACGCCAGAGCGTTGCTGTTTCTACCACAGGATCTGTTATAGTTCCCCGGATAGTTATTACCTTCTCTCCTGTTGAGTGTCCTTCTTCAGGAGATGTTATCTCTATTACAGGAGCATCCAAATCAACAGTGAATGTTGTTTCTATATCAACAGAATTGCCGCTGCTATCCGCAGTGTGTAAGTTAATGGTGTAATCTCCTGCTTCATCAATCGCTTCATCAGGAGTATACTTCAAAAGATGACAATCCCAATTCTCCTCGCAGTCTGTTATTGGAAGGACTGCAGGAGTTCCTTCTATAGGGGTTCCTTCTGAATCACTAACAGAAATTGTTGATGTCTCTTGATCAACCAACGATTTTTCATCAGACAACTCTGCTTCTATGAAGAACACTGAATTCCTTATTGCCTTGTCAGGTGGATCCAGTGCAACTGATGGAGGCGTGTTGTCTATTGAGATTATGAATGAAATCACAATAGTATCACTATTTCCAACATTATCTTGTGCTGTGACTTCCACTGTGTAAATGCCTTCTCCAAGCGCAGTAGCAAGGGACATTGTGATTGTTGTGTCTGTTATGTCTACTGTAGCTTCTTCAGCTGTTATTTCAATAGTCTCTCCCTCAGATGTTGTTCCTGAAAGTGAAATAGATGAATGCTCAGGATCAAGCCCAGAAAGATCCCCGAACACTACGGACACTGAAGAAACTAAATCATCAACTGTTTCATCATGTGCAGGATTGCTTGATATTACAATTGGTGCTGATTTATCATATAAAACAACAGCGTTTGCTGTACCTTCCATACCATTCTCATTCTGAGCCCAAACAGTGATTGTGTTTGACCCTTCAGGCAATGAAGATATTGTATCAGAGAAGCTGTTGTATGGAGCGTTAAGCGTGAGTGATTGTGATGAACCATCAGGAAGTCTTATCCCTGCTCCAGTTATAGCAAAGTTATTATCAACTACTTCACCTGAAATAGTAAGGGGTAGTTGGCTTACTGGTGAATCAACAGGGTTAAGCATAATTTGCGGCTTGTTGTCGTAGACCTCTACTACAATTCGTTGAGCAACTTCAAGGTTTCCATTAGGATCTTCTGTATAGAACTTTAGAGTATTAGGTTGGTTTGCAATTATAATACTTGATTCAGCTAGATTTTTCTTTGGATATTCTTGATTATAATTATTTCTCCTCAGCTCGAGTGCTGCGCCACTCTCGCACAAGACGCCTGCAACTTTTGGTTCTTCACGACAAACCTTTGTTACATAATCTGGGTTTGCATCAAAAGATGTTCCTGTAACATCAGCTGGAGTTTCACCAAGTTTTCTTTGGTCTTCTACTGAAAATATCAAGTTAGCGCCATCGTCTGTTACTTTTGTTATTGGTGGGAAATAGTCTTTTTCGCACATCGCAGCATCTGTACCTGAACAATCTTCAGTTCCATCTAAATTCGCGTCCTTTTGGCATTTGCCTGAATCAAACCATCTACATACATTTACGCCGCAAGCATCTTTACTTGTAGTGATAATATTATTATCCTCATCTTTCTCCAGTATCCAGTTAGATTGAGGAAAAGCAGAGGTTAACGCGTTTTTATTACATGATTCTTTTGTTTTGTACTGCACGCAACCCTCATCATTACACCAATCAGCCATACATTGGTAATCATCTACAGATAAATCTTCTATTTTATATTCCTCTAACCGTTGATTGAATACATTACTATTTTCAATTGTGTCGCTGGATGAAGCCTCATTATGGAACTCGCAATTATCTATGCCTGTATCAACACAAACTCCTGAAAGAAATTCATTATAATCAATGTCATGCCATTCACACTTACCTTTTGCTATTTTGCATGTATCCTTATCTTTTTCGCAAGCATTTTTTGATTTGTAATCATAACATTCCATATTAGGATCACAGTTATAGCATGCATAAACCTGCGTTTCTGAGAGATCGTAGAAACATAAATCTGCTTCTGAATCACCAAAATCACATGTGTTTTCATCTGCAGGATTATTATCATTTGCAAACAAATTAAATGGTGCACCAATGAGTTCACAGCCCTCTGCTGTTTTCATACAATTGTGTTGGCCGCCTGTTATGCGGCAGGTGCCACCGGTGCATGTTTTCTCATTAATCAGTTTATTTTTATTACATGTGTATGCATTGTTAAATCTGGCTGCTTCAAACACGTCAGCAACCTTCTCATCAAAGTCTGTTTCAGTGAAGACTAACGTGTCTTCTTCGTTTATGAGATATTCCTTAATACCATTCGTAGAATAATAATCTTGATCTATACAGAAAAATTCATCTGCGTTTTGGTTCTGACACTCAACGTGACCAATATAGACGTGAGGTGCGGTATAAGATGCAGAAGTTCCAGTAGAAGTGATAACATCTATTTTGTAAACATAATGCCCAAAACTATTTTCAAGTATACCCCATTTTAAATCAGGATCATCATCTGTATATTCACTGACGGTACTAGAAAAGGTACCTAATGATTTAAAGCTACCAGTAGTACAAAGAGTTCCTGTTCCTGTACATCTAGATAATTCAAAAGAGAAGCCTGAAACATCACATTCAAAGTCCCATGTAAGCTCAATCTTTTTTTCTCCAGTGACCTGTTCTGGAAGCAGAATTATTGTGTCACATTTACCAGGAATAGGAATGTCAGAACATATGCTACTGCCATCGGGCAACGTAGCCGCACATCCTTCACCATCCTTAAAATACCTTGGAATGCATTTTCCCTGACGAAGCGGCAGTGGCTCTGGAGGCTCGCAACAACAACCAAGACTGCAATCTAGAACGCTATCGTCACCACATCCTGTTGATTCAAAGAAATAAGGTCCAGCACAATCAGTATAAGATGAAGGTCCGCTTCCAGTTACACCACTATAATATTCTGGATGTGATTCTTCTGGTTTACAACAATCAGTCAAACCAACATCATAGTCTGCACAGATATATTTAATGTCAGGTACATTAGGATTAGTACAACAAGTTGCTGCCTCGACAGCTAAAGCTCCAACTAACAAAACCAATACAAAAATTAATAGTTTGGCTGGGTTCATTTTATTCGCATAAAACATTTATTGTAAAGTCTACATCCTGATAATCTTCAAGCTCACCATCTCCAACTAGTATTTCTATTTGTGTGCTTACTGTAGGCGCATAGGGTAAGTTTATAGGAAGATCGTATTCAAAATTTTCAAAATCATGAGGTATATCTTCATCCGGATCATAAGCGCTTAGAGTGCCTATTTTTCCTTCAACATCCTCCACAAATATATCGAAAGATGGCGGATGTGTACAACAAAAAATTGTTTCTCCAGTATCAGTATCTTCACAAGTACCGAATGGAACTTTTTTATCAATCGTTTTAGGAGTAACATAAACCAAAGCAGGTGCTCTGTTTTTTCTTGCAAAGTAGAATGTGAATGATTTTTCATCATCTTCAACTACAATGACATCATCATTTACAAATACATCCTCTATTTTATCAACAACCCAGTCAGAGTCTTGTATGTCATGAGATATATCTGTTGTATCCGTCTTGATTGCTGCAACTGCCTTATCATAAACCTCTTTGACCTTTGCATCACTTCTTGCTGAGAAGTCTTCAACCTCTATTTTATCTCCTGTGCTTCTCTTGGTTATTTCCATAGGATAAAGAAGCTGCACTGTCACATCATCTTTACTTATTGTCACTGTAACTTCTATTTCTGTCTTCTCTGGTGTTTCTATGTCAAATCCTCTATTGCTGAATTCAGATTTAACTTTGTCGTTATTACCAAACATCCTATTTCTTAAATAAAATTCTAATTGGTCTTCCATTGACTTCTTTGCGCCAGACCCTGGTATCTTCTTTAAAGGTGTAATATCCATTGCGTCTCCAAAGATTCCCGTATTAGATTTAAAGATTGTATCTGGAACTAATTCTGATTGCAAGGGGAAGAATTTCCAAGGATAATCTGGTGAAGGTGGTGGTACTTCATTAAGGGTTGTCCCTTCTGTATCCTGAATGAATTTTATAAACGGCTCACTTGGAGAATCTATCAAATATTGAACCTTTTTTCCATTGTAAATTAAATAAGCCCTGCCCTCATAATCATTATCTAGGTGAACCAACCCTTCTTGATCAGAATAAATATACCCTGCCTGCTGACCCATCAGAACTATGCCTTCTTCTGTAACTTCCTCTAGATAGGATGTTATGTAATTGTTGATGGGTTGTATTTCTTGTTTCATGTTTCCAGGGTCATCTAATGGAGGCGTTCTTGCCATCCATATCAGGAATCCTACTATGAACAGTAGGACTATTCCGATTATTATGAAAACCGTTACTTGACCTCTTTTTTTCATTTTTTTATTGATCTAATTTAAGCTATAATCTCTTTTGTATACGCCATTCCTGGCATGTAATACTCTCCTTCTTCAAACATCTGTGCATCAGGATAACAAACCCTGTTTTCTTCTACATCATTAGGATTATCACATCCGTCTTCATCTGGACACTTCCTTGTGCAAACTGTGAAACCAGGGGTGTCAAAAGGAAATGGTTCTGATCCACTAAGCCCATAATAGTCTACTGTTTCTCCGGGATACTGAAACGTTTTTTGGTGATTAATCTTCATAATGTGCTCTTCAGGCTCTGTTCCCTCAACATCAAATGAAAATATATCATTATCATAATTCATATCTACTCTTATTAAAAAGACATCTCCTACATGTAATTCCATGGTTTGGTCTTCGAATGTTTCAGCACCAGAACCATAAGGTGGGAAACCAGAGTAGGTTATTTCTGTATAATGACCGCTGTCTGCATGTTGCTTGCTAACCCAAACTGCATCTATTTCTTCATGGAAGTCACCAAAGATAGCAGTTGCACGAGGATTAGTGGGTTCTATGGGCATTGAAGCAATGTTCCATCCTTTATTCAGGTTAAAAGTGAATGTTTGCGCAGATCCAGGGTCTCCAGATACTGGTGGAGTTACCGGTTCAGGTGTAGGTTCTGGAGGAGTTGGTTCAGGTTCTGGAGGGGTTGGTTCTGGTGGACGTGCTGTTCGCTGGTACACTTTTCCAGGTATTAATTCATCGGTTAAATCAGTATAACAAGAACCTTTAAATTGAGATATATCTGTGCAAAAATTAGAAAGGCATTCTTTGACACAGAAGTTATAAGAAGGGCTAATTGTTTCAATAGTTGCGTCATCTGTTCCGGTGATTCCACAATACTCTTCTTCTGCACCAGTTGCTGAGAATTTGTGTGAACTACATTTTGTCTCTTGACCAGCTTCTGTTCCGGTAACCGTTACCTCAAAGGGATCACTAACTGCATGCTCCACTCTTACAATAAAAATATCACCTTTATGCAACTCAAGCGTTTGTTCATCACGGGAACCTGAACTTGGAAAGTATTGATATGTTAGTTCATCGTCATAATTTTTATAAACACTATCTACTTCTGGGATGTCACCAAAAATAGCGAATGCCCGAGCGTCATCTGGTTCAATAGGCATTGAAACAAGATTAAAGTCACGCTGAAGAACAAAAGTAAACTCTGCTGGTTTAGACTCAGGTTCTGGAGGAGCTGGTTCTCTAATATCACGATCTACCATCCAGTATGCCTTGCCTGGATACAAAAGACCATAAGACACAACCCAAGAAGGGTGTCTACACATTGCGAGGTCTGGTTTAGAGAAAACAGTAGATGGACATATGTCTGGTAACCTCTTTGCACCAATACCTTCTCCAGTACCAGATAATCTGCTTGTTCCCTTAACTCCAATTATATTTTCGTTCACACTGCTGCCTGTTAACAACCTTAAGTTTACTATGTTTATGCCACCATCTGGCTCTGTACCTTCAATTACAACGGTTTGATCATTGTTTACATTAATATAGAATGGTTCGCCTGCGTCTAATGTTTTTAATTTAGGATTTGGTGTATTAGGATAATAAAAGTTCCATCCACCAGTTGATGTGTCAAAAGCTGAAACTGAATTAAGTTCTCCAGCAGGTATAGAAGAGAATATTTCCTCAACACTGTTGTCTCTAGGCTCTAAAGGTATTGAAACAAAGTTAAGACCTGATTTTAAACTTAACTCGTATGTTACTGGCGGAAGAATACGATACGCATTTCCAGGCTCAAACTTCGGGTCATCAAAACCAGTCTTGCCATAACACGTTCTTCCACCTTCATCTAATGATTCTTCAAGTAAACAAATTCTTTCCCATTCTGTTTCATCCTTAATATCCAAATAACCTAGGATTACACTATCAAAGGATATTGCGTCTTTCCCTTTTACTCCGATAATAAAACCAACACCTTCGATGTTTTCTGGGTATACTGAAGATGCAGGTGGTTCTTCTGTGCTTATGATTTTCAATTTAGCAGTGCCTTCAGGAACATTTACTATGAATGGTTGACCAGCATCTAATGTTCCTATGTTATTAACTGAAGAGCTGTACTCAACCCAAGATTCATCAGGATCAAGATACCAAACAATCTCAATTTCGCCTTCTCCACATGTGAAAATCTCTTCAACATCAGTATCACGAGGTGCCAAAGGTATTGAAACATAATTCCAACCGGTTTCCAATTCTATTTCAAACACTTCTGCGTCAGCAGGTACTGAACAATCTTCTAGAACCAAAGGTTCCAATGGAGTGCTTACAGGAGGTGGTGTAACAGGTGTTGAAGGGTTGGGCTGTGTAATTGGATTAGGAGGTGTTACAGGATTAGGTGGTGTAGTTGATGATGGATCATCTTCAACTAAAGTATCATCAAAGTCCTCATTTATTCTTATCTTTGCTGTGAGGTCTTTCCAGCGGGAAAGCTGAGTTGATTTAGATGCAGTTACATAGTAAACCCCCTCGCTGTTTTCACAGATTGTGTTATCGAATCCTGCTCCAGTGCACATATTTTTTGTAAATCCGTGGTATTCAAGGAACATTAATTCTTGAGCTGAGTCTCCTTCAACAGGTACTGCTTCTTTGCTTCCTAGAATCTTATATTCTTCTCCTTGTTTGAAAACATACAGTTGGCTTGCTCCAATGGATGATTTTACACTTTCTATGAAGTCTGCATCAGGATCGTCTCCAAAACTGAATAGATTTTCCAAAAAGGTAAGTATTGTATCAACGAAACCTTGTGACAATTCTATTTCTTTGTTGCTGTAGATGAAACTTTGGCCTTTTCTATCTATCCACAGTTGTTTTCCATCACAAGCATGGAAATCTCCATCTTCATCCATATTTTCATATTCGCCGCAAACCACATCATCTCCTAATGTTCCAAAAAAGTCTGAGACCTCTTGTTGTGGATCTTCAGACTCTTCATCAATAATTACTGAAGAGCCAACAAGCACCTGTTCTCCCTGGTTGACATTTAAAACACAGAAATTGCCTAGTCCCTCTGTATCGTCATCATTGTTTAGGACTTCATTAGCTGGCCCACAGTACAAGCTGTAATCATCCGCTGCATCAACATAATTAAGCATTTTAAGTGCAATCTTGTTTGTTCCAGGCATTTCGCCTATAACTAGTTTAGTAGGTACTGAAAAGCCAGGGGTTCCTTCACTGTCTATTGCTGCTGCACAGACTTTTACACCATCATGCCCTTCAGTTATTGAAATTGAAGGAACTTCTGGATAAGAATCATAATCAATAGGACAATCAGTTTCAGCTGCATCAACTTCCATTATTCTATAGCTAGCATCATCACAGGTTTCACCATATGGATCAGAACATCGCACATCTAGTGTAGCTCCTGGCATCATGTAGTATATTGGTCGGGGTACCGGTACTGGAAGTGGTGCAAATGGTATTCTTATATAGTCTATATGGTATACCCCTCCTGAAAAAAATACACTAGGCTTTTCAACATAAAAGCAAGTATCAGCTTCACCTTCTGCGCATTCAGCAGGACAAGGAGGAGTTTGTTCAGCACAATAATCTTGTGGACAGTTTTCAGCTGTTTCCCAATCATTCTTATCATCTAGGTCTCCATCACCACAATAGTCTAAATTAACATCTATTGGCAATGTATCACCAGCATCTGCATCAGGTATGCGAAAAGTATCTGCTTTTACACCGTCTATTCTACAGGTTTCTGGATCCATAACTTCCAATGTTACTCCAACATCTATTTTATGCAATGCATCTTCTTGGTGTATTTCTACGTCAACATGCAAATGATCATTATCATTTTCTATGTACTTATTGTCAGCAGTATTTTTTCGTGTCCAAACGCCCTCAAAGTAAACATCACCATTATTATCGCAGCCTCCATTATGTGAAATCGCATCGTCAGCACGCCATTCTGTTTCACCAGTTCCCCCATTGTCAGTTGGTGTGCCCTCAACTTCGTATTGGCATCCGCTGCCATCAGAATCATCATGACAATATGGACACATTAATACAGAGCAATCTTCTCTCATCTCTATTTTTATACACTCTCCATCCCGTGCGGTTTCACCGCGCTCAACTGGTATGTGTCTCCAGTCGCATCCATCAATATCATCCCAGGTGATGCGTGCTTCTCTTTCTCCGCTTTCTGTATCAACTCCAACCATTATTAGTTCGTTTTGTTCAGATTTAAAGTAAGGGCTAAATCCAGTTTTTTCATCCATAAGAGAAATCCACCTTGGTTCATCTTCTTTTTTTACATTAAGACCCTCTATAAAGTAATATCCCTCTATACCTCCAAGTACTCCGTCTTCTGTACATCGATATTCTTCATCAAAATGATCAGGGTTAGTATTAATACAAACCCAGCCTCTGTCATCAAAAATAGTTTTTGCTTCTATTTCTCCAATTCTATTAATATCCTCAATTTCTATGATTTTTTTCTGATAAACGATTGATTCGCCTTCATGATCCTTTTTTTGAGGCGCCCAATAAGGTATATCTCCTTCCTCTTCGTCACAGAACTCTTGCCTCTCGCAAGATTGTATATTCATACCATGATAGTTATTTATTATACAAAATATATCATCTATTCCATCTTCCAGAGAATTTGTATAAGAAGCAGACGTGCAAAGATCATCACTGTCTAGCTCATAATAGCAAGTGCCTTCATCATCCTTAGGCTCATCAAATACACATTTTCCGTCGCCTTCATTAGGATTATTATCATCATAAGATTCTTCACATTTGTAGTCATCACTACAATGAGTTATTTTCTGTAAATTTTTATCACAATCAAGCCCATGCTCTTCACAATCACCAAACGCACCATTTACAAGAAGCAGCATTACGAATAGTGTTACTGTTAGCAGTATCAACGCTCTTTTTTTCATTTGCGTTTCCTTTTAATCTTATTCAATGTCTCTTACGTTTATACGCTTACGCGTACCTTTTCGTATATTAATATCTATATATAGTACTTTTTTTGGCTTAATACTATATAAATCTTGTGTTAGTAAGGTATTTTCAAAGAAAAAGCTTCTATGTTTCGTATGAAGGCTGTTCTGCGCTGTATTTTCCCCTTGCAAGATTAAGAAGTTCTGTTAATTTGTACTCAACCTTTCCTCTTATAGCCAATACCACGTTGCGAGGGTATAGCTGTTCCATTAGCTGGAATTCTCCATTAAGTCCATAGTTAAGACTCATGGTTTCTTTTGACATTTCTGCATCAGAACACATTGCTACAGGGTTTTCATTCACTCCAATGTGTAATTCCTCGTTTGTTTGCTCGTATAAGCCTATTACAGGCGCTTCTTTCTCTTTTTCTGCTGTAGAGCTGTCATATTCGTCGTCTTCAGAGGGAGTGGAGACTACTTCAGTGCTTACCAAAGGTACCTGAGCTCCTATCCAGGAATAATCCAGATGTTCACCTTCTTCCTCTGGAGAAAAAATATTAGCTTCTTCTGTTGTTTCTTCTAAAGTTGTCATTTGAACCCCTCTTTAATATATGAAGTAATTCCTAAGTCATATAAAAGCCTTTAGTAAATGCAGTATACATAACAAAATTTTTAAAAAGCAGCTAAATATCATTAAAATACATGATAAAGATACCTTATGAAGAGATTGTTGAAAAGATAAAACAGGACTCAGGCCTTGGTGATGAAGAGTTAAAAGGCAGAATTGACAAAAAACTGGAACAGCTTTCTGGACTTATAAGCAAGGAAGGTGCAGCTCACATTGTTGCGAATGAACTTGGAATTAAGCTTATAGAACAAACCTCTGGAAAACTGCAAATCAAGAATATCCTTTCAGGAATGAGAGATGTTGAGACAGTTGGCAAGGTAATTAATGTTTACGATGCAAAAGAATTCAAGACAGAAAAAAGAGAGGGAAAAGTAGGCTCTTTGTTTATGGGAGATGAAACAGGAAGCATTAGGGTTGTTTTGTGGAATGAACAGGCAGACAATCTCAAAAACATAAAAGCTGGCGATGTAGTAAAGGTAAAGGGCGGTTATGTAAGAGAAAGACAAAACAACAAAGAGATTCATCTTAATGACAGAAGCATTCTTGCGATTAATCCTGAGGGCGAAAAAGTAGAGGTTCAGGGCATAACAAGAAAAAAGATTGAGGAATTAAAGCCAGGAGACTCTATGGTTGAGCTTATGGCAACAATTGTCCAGGTCTTTGACATAAGATTCTATGAGGTTTGCCCGGACTGCGGAAAAAGAACAAGAATGAGAGAGGAAGGTTTTATTTGTGAAAGCCATGGAAAGATCTCTCCAGCATATGCTTATCTTATGAATGTTTTCCTTGACGACGGCACAGAGAACATGCGTGCTGTTTTCTTCAGGGACCAGGTTAAAACAATACTTGGAAAAACAAATGAGCAGATTACTGAATTAAGGGAAAACCCTGATAAGTTCGAACAAGTGAAGAATGATTTGCTTGGAAACCTGATTAAGGTTTCTGGAAGAGTAAACAGCAATGAAATGTTTAACAGAACTGAATTTGTTGCGCAAACAGTTTCCTTTGCAGATCCACAAGAGGAAATTAACAGAATAAAAAATGATGCTTAGTACGCATCTGCTGTTCGGCCTTCTTGCAGGATTGGTTTTTGTTGATTTCTTTGATATTGAAAACAGAATTTTGTTTTTAGCAATAGTTGTTTTTTCTGCTGCAATACCAGACATTGACACGCTGAAATCAAAAATAGGGAAAAAACTAGAACCGTTTGCAAGGGTTATATCTTTATTCACGCATCGAGGTTTTTTCCACAGCTTAACTGCGTTAATGATACTATATATAATACTCTTCTTTCTTGACAAAGATATTGCACTCGCAGCTTTTATCGGATTTCTTTCACATTTAATTTTAGATGCAACCACAAAAAAAGGAGTAATGCTTTTCTATCCTATGAAATTCAAACTAAAAGGTTTCATGAAAACCGGAAGCTTTACGGAATATGTTGTGATGTTTATTATTCTTGCAGCTATCGTACATATTGTACTGTGATACCCATTGGACACTGGACATTCCCGCGTAAACTATATAAAGAACTCTAGCTTAGTATATCTTGTCTCCGCGCCCGCGGACGTCAACAGCGCAGCTGTTGATTGAGGGTGTTGAAACAAAAACCGAACAGGAACGGAGGACAAAATGGAAAAAAAACAACCTGAAAAGAAATATAGGGCTGGCGCTGTGTCCGTAACAATATGGCGCAACGAAACAGAGAAGGGTAGCTATTATTCAGTTCAGCTGGAGAGAAGCTACAAAGATAAGGAAGATAATTGGAAAAAAACTGGTTCTTTGAGAGCAAATGACTTGCCAAAGGCAGCTCTATTGCTAAACAAAGCGTACGAATTTGTTATTTTGAAAGAGCCAGAATCACAGCCAAATGTAGAGGTAGAACAAATAATGTAATTGTCAGTGAGCTTGCTCAATGACCTAAAAATTCCAAAGGAATTTTTTTGTTTTTTTTATTTTAAATTTAATCAAAAGGTGAAAAACAATGAAAAAAGAAGAACAAAAAGAACTAACAATCAACGATTTACCAGGTGTAGGTGCTGCAACCGCAGAAAAACTGATTGCAGCAGGATATGACAATCTAATGAGTATTGCAGTTGCATCCCCAGGTGAGATTATAGAGCTTGCTGGAGTTACAGAGGCTGCTGCGAGAAAGATGATTCAGTTTGCAAGAAGCTCACTTGATATGGGCTTTGAATCAGGAGCAGACCTGCTAAAGAAAAGAGAAAAAGTGGATAAGCTGACAACAGGAAATGCTGGCTTTGACACAATGCTCGGCGGTGGATTCGAAACAGGAGCAATAACAGAATGCTTTGGTGAATATGGATCTGGAAAAACACAAGTTGGACACATCCTTGCAGTCAATGTTCAGAAATCATTCAAGGATACAGTTGCAATTTACATTGACACTGAAAACACATTCAGACCAGAAAGAATAGTGCAACTTGCAAAAGGTGCAGGTCTTGACCCTGATAAAACACTAAAAAACATTAAGGTTGCTAGAGCTTACAATTCAGACCATCAGATGCTTCTTGCAGAAAAAGTCGAGGATTTAATCAAGAAACAAGGACTGAATGTGAAATTGGTGGTTATTGATTCATTAACCGCGCACTTCAGAGCAGAGTTTGTTGGAAGAGGAACACTTGCAGTGAGACAGCAAAAGTTAAACAAGCATATGCACGCTCTGATGAAGCTTGCAGATGTTTACAATGTTTGTGTTTACGTGACAAACCAGGTCATGGCAAAGCCAGATGTATTCTTTGGTGACCCAACGCAGGCAATTGGCGGGCATATTGTTGCGCACGCATCAACATTCAGAATCTACCTGAGAAAAGGAAAGAAGGGAAGCAGAGTTGCAAAACTCGTCGACAGTCCTAACCTTCCAGAAGGAGAAACTGGATTCTTCGTTACAGAAGAAGGATTAAAGGATATTTAATCCTTTTTTTCTTTCTTTGTAAAAAAAGCAAAATAGCAGATCATTAGACTTACTCCGAAGAGAGCAATAGCAGATGCAACTGATATAGGATCGCTCACATTTTGAGGCTTAAAAGTTGCGTAAAGAAGAATTACTGAAAAGATAAGAAGAAATGGTCCAAGAACCTTCCACCAACCAAAAACAATAAATTTGCCATAAGCAGTATCGACTTTTTCTTGTTTGGTTTCCTTTACCTTATGTGGCTTGTCCAGATTCTTTAATTCAGAAACCTCAACCTCAGGAAATATCTTGCTCCTAAAACCACAATTATTGCAAACAAAATTTGAAATAATTCCTGTAGCTGCCCAGATCTTATCATCACTGTCAATAAAAACATCCGGAGAATTGCATTTTGGACAAATTTTCACATACTTTTCTTTTGGCATAGAACTAAAGGAAGGGTTTTTATATATAATTGTATCTATTATCCTCTATGAAATACGAACATATCATCAAAGAACTGAAATCTCTTTCTAATCCAAAGAACGTAGAGGGAATGGCTCGGTTTGGTATTAATCCAAAGAACACTTTTGGCGTTCCAATTCCAAATCTGAGGGCTATTGCAAAGAAAACAGGAAAAGATCATGAGCTTGCCCAAAAATTATGGGCCTCGAAATTCCACGAAGCAAGGATTCTTGCAAGCATGGTTGATGATCCAGAAAAAGTAACTGAAAAACAGATGGATCAATGGATTAAAGACTTTGATTCTTGGGATGTTTGTGATCAGTGCTGCATGAATCTCTTTGACAAAACAAGATTTGCTTACAAAAAAGTGTTTGAGTGGTCAAAAAGAAAAAGAGAATTCGAAAAAAGAGCTGCATTTGCGTTGATTGCATGCTTAGCATGGCATGACAAAGAAGCAAAAGATGAAAAATTCGAGAAATTTCTTCCAATAATAAAAAGAGAATCAACTGATGACAGAAATTTCGTGAAAAAAGCAGTGAACTGGGCTTTGAGACATATTGGAAAGAAAAACAAAGCGCTTAACAAGAAGGCAATAACTGTTGCAAAGCAGATTCAGAAGATTGATTCTAAGACTGCAAAGTGGATTGCTAACGACGCAATAAGAGAGCTAGAAAGCGATGCTGTCAAAAAAAGGATAGGAAATCAATAAGAGTTTGCTCCTATCAATCCCCAGGTCCTTCTTGAATTCACTCGGGTTTCATCTCTATATAGGTGACATATTTATTTAATAATATGTAAAAAATAGGTAAAAAATCAGAAAGTAGAAATAAGCTCTTTTGCCTTGGTTGTTGCATAAATATGTTTGGTTCTTCCTGTTTTTTCTATTTTTACAAGATTAATTTTTTGCAGTTCACTAATCACATTCTTTGTTGTTGGTCTTGAAAGACTGAATCTTTTGCTGACTATGTTAAAAGGAACTCTTATTTGTCGGGAATTATTGGCTAGAATAAACTTCAAAATTTCCAGAGATTTTTCATCAAGATGTTCCTTATCTTTTTTTAGAATAGGGAATGTATTAAATTCGTTTTTGATTATAGCAAGTTCTCTTTCATTAAAGCATGAATCCAGGATTTGGGCT
Source organism: bacterium (assembly GCA_024206195.1). The sequence goes on from JAAGZO010000387.1 coordinate 169,805, forward strand.
ACAACTATGCTTTCGCTGAATCTTACAAGGTCATTTAGGTCGTAAACAAACTTTAATAACCCATTAAAACCATACTTTGCTGAAATATATTCTAACCTGTTTATGAATATGAGTGATTTCTTGTTCTTTTTTATTGCTTTTTTTATCTCTGAAATCAATGCCTCGGGTTCAGTCTCTGTGACTATTCCCTTGCCTCTTTTGTCAGTCATTAAAACTGCATGTACTTTTTTACATGCTAATCTGTTTCTAAGCCATTCCAGGTTGTCCCTTGAAACAGAAATGCATGAATAGTTTTTGTTCACAAGCTCATTAAAGATATCCCTAAGTTGCAAAAGATCTTTTTTGTAGTATGCATAAGACTTTCCGGGAATTAAACGTTTGTACACCTTTCTTTGCGGAGAAACATCTCTTCCAACAAGGACAACACCTCCAACCTCCCCTGCTGTATCTGTAATGAGAGAAGATTCAGCTATCAGAAAATGTTTGTTCATGTTTCTATCCTTGATCTCAATGTCTAAAATCTCTGACTTATGAGTTTTTAGTGATAAATTAAGTAATTTTATCAAAGGCTCTGCTTCTTTTGGAAACTTGTTGCTGAAAATATTTTTGCCTATAATTTCCTTCTGTGGAATCCCTGTTTTTACAGTACCCTCTTTATTCCATGTTGTGATAATTCCTTGTTTATTAACCGCAACAATTAACTCATTCACACTGTTCATAACATTTCTTAGCTGTCCCTTAGAAACAACCAGATCGTTTTCTATGTCCTTAAGTGAAGTTATGTTTAAAATAGAAACAAAAGCTTTTGACCATGTATCTTCATACCCTGGAGCAACCCGCCAAGTCAGGAGACCGTATTTTGCTTTTCCTGCGACATCTAATCGGAATATTTCAGCCCCATAAGGAATCTTACCTTCAGCGAGCGCAAAAATTTCTTCTTTAAATATCTCATAGGTTCTCTTGTTGAATACTTTATTCAAAGAATTCTTCAAAGTGTTAACATCCTTCATTTCGTAAAAGTCAAGAGTGGCCTTATTTACATTAACAACCTTCATAAAATCCACGAAAGATTGCGTCTCTTTTTGATTTTGCTCAAAATGACTTCTGAAATCTTTCACACCTTGTTTCTTTAGGATATCCAGTCCTCTTTTTAATCCAGATAAGTCAAGCTCCCACAAAGATATTGGAGAATCCTCAAACAAAGCGCGGTAGCGTGCCTCTCTTTCTTTCAGCAGCTCCTGCATGGTTTTGCTTTCTGTGATGTCATATCCAATGCATTGGTATTCTACTATACGACCTCTTTTGTCAAAGATTCCTCTTCTGGTCCAGCGCTTCCACGCTACTTTTCCATCACACACTGTCTCTATTTCACTTGTTTTAACAGGGTCATTTTTGGTTAATAAACTGAATGCATCTTTAACTCTAGAACGCATATCTTTTGGAACAAACTGAAAAAAGTCTGTGCCTAATAAACTCTGAGCGCTTTTTTTCAGGCTTTGAGCAAAAGCCTTATTTACAAAAGTCAGCTTGCCGTTCTTATCAAATCTGCAGGCCATTGCAGGCATATCTTCAACAAGAGCACGGTAACTCATTTGGCTTTTTTCTAATGATTTCTGAATATCTTTTTTATCAGTCGTGTCCCTTACCCGCTTAAAATATGCATAAATCATTCCTTCAGCGTTCCTTAAAGGATGTGTCACAATCTCAACATGGACAGGGCCTTTGCTGCTCTTAAGAATAGATTCCTCTATGTGTGTTTTGCCGTCTTTCAAAGTTAGCTGCATAGGACAGCCCTTACAGGAACCTTCCTCTTTGCAAAGTGCCTTGTGGCAAGCTCTGTCAGAAAGAAGATTAAATAGCTCTTTATGCTTCCTGTTTTCATAGAGAACATTAAGATTAACATCAAAAACAACTAAGGCATCACTGCTTGCTTCAAAAAGATTTTTAGCTTTTTGTAACTCAGCTAAAAGTTTCTGATCGTCTTCTGGTGTTGTTTTTTTCAAGCTTCCACCTTATTCTTTTTCGAGCAATAACTACAGCTAGAGAGTAGAAAAAGTTCTCTGAAAAACTGCAAGCCCCCGAAATCTGTATTTATGTGTAGTTAATGTTCTTTTTAAAGTTTGTGCTAAGTTGTTATATAGAAACCTTTAAATACTGAACTTCAACCCCTCATAGTCGATATATATGGTCGGTTAGAAGCTAATTCTAATGATTATATGTATGGATTAAATTAAAGTTGAATAGGTGAAATTAGAAATGTTTGAAAGAAGAAGTTTTGCACCAGTTAAGGTGGACGATGAGTTGGACGTTAAGATAGAAGCAGTAGGAGAGAAGGGAGACGGAATAGCAAAGAAGGACGGATTTGTTCTTTTTGTCCCTAACACAAATGAAGGCGACGAAGTAAGAATCAAGGTTACAAAGGTTCTTAAGAAGGTCGGTTTCGCAGAAGTCGTAGGCGCTGGCTCAGCTCCTAAGGAAGATGCACCAGAAGGTGAAGCAGCAGAACCTGCTCCAGCTGATGCACCTGCAGAGGAAGAGCAGAAAGAAGAAGCTCCTAAAGAAGGAGAAGATTCATACGACTTTGGTGAAGACCTCGAAAAGAAGTAATCATCTTATTCTTTTTATTTTTTTAACAAAAAATTTATAGTCGACAGACTAACTAGCTTCTATGAGAACATTCATAGCAATAGATTTGCCACAAGATGTAAAGGATGAGCTCAAAAAAGCACAAGAAACTCTGTCAGATGTAAGGCTAGTCAAAAACTTTCATTTGACCTTGAAATTCCTCGGTGAAATAACACCTGAGAAAGTAGAGTGTGTCAAAAACGTTCTAACTAAAATTGAATTCAAATCATTCAAGGTTTCTCTATCAAATATTGGTGTTTTCCCAAACATGAAAAAACCAAGAGTGATTTGGGTTGGTCTGAAGCCAGAAAACGAGCTAATTCAGCTGCAAAAACAGATTGATGAAGCTCTGAAAGATGAGTTTGAGAAAGATAGCTTCTCTCCACACCTTACATTAGCACGTGTAAAGTTCAATAAAGGAGAATTCTCTCTTAATGCAAAAATAACTGAAATCCCATTTGAGATATCTGAATTCAAGCTAAAGAAGAGTACTCTAACACGAGAGGGTCCTATTTATGAGGATCTCTGCACGCAGAAAGCTTTATAAACCACCCAATAATCCCTTGTTTTACTGCCTAGCAACATGACTTGTGTTGCACTCTGACAGGGCGATAATGTGTCGGAATTCGTTCTGGATTCTGATTAAATCAAAAGGTGAAAAAATGACTGAAGAAGAACAATTTTTAGTCCCACAGGACTCATACCTGAAGTCAGGTATACACATTGGAACAAAGTTCAAGACAAAGTATATGGAACAGTTCATATACAAGACAAGACCAGATGGATTGTCAGTATTGAACCTACAAAAGATAGATGAAAGAATAAGAATGGCTGTTAGCTTTATCTCACGCTATGCTCCTGAAGAGGTTCTTATTGTGAGCAGAAGAGAGAATGGCTGGAAAGCTGTTAAGATGCTTTCTAAGGTTTCAGGCATAAAAAGCGTTGCAGGTAGATACATGCCAGGAACACTAACAAATCCTGTTCTAGACAACTATACTGAGGTTAAGGTTATTCTGGTAACAGACTCCTGGCCTGACAGAAACGTAATAAGTGATGCAATCAAGATAGGCATTCCTGTTATTGCTCTGTGCGATACAAACAACCAGTCAAACAACATAGACTTTGTTGTACCATGCAATAATAAAGGAAAAAAGAGCCTAGGACTGTTCTTTTGGATTCTTGCTAAGGAATACATGAAGAACAGAGGCTTGATTAAGAAAGAGAGCGACTTCAAGGCAAAGCTCGAAGACTTCGTAGAGGAGTAAAGCTATCACTTATTTTTATTTTTTTTATCATCTATATTCTCCTAATCTCGTCTGTCCTACAGAATATGAACTTACTTTACTGTTCATAAATCCAACATATGTCCTTGGAGTGTTGTACAGGTCTCGTACTATGCTCCTAGGTCCGTAAATTAACGTTCTCATGTACATTTTAATCACCTCTCATTATATCCTCTCATAAAGGCATTTTCTTTTGCTGTCAGTTCATCGTCCTCCAGCATTTCGTCGACGACTTCCCTGCAATAGATGTCTGCGCCATCATCGAAGAAATCATCTTCATATTCCATTTCAGTCACCTCCTTCTAGAATATAATATAGTAAGCTTAATATATATGTTTAATGTATAGTGTATATATGGTATATATATCGAAAAGTTTATATATATTTAAAGATTATAAAGAAAAATGGCACTCAGAAAGCTTATTGCATTCGGATCTTCATATGTAGTCTCTGTACCAAAGGATTGGGTAAGAAAAAGCAGAATAAAAAAAGGAGATACACTCAATGTAGAAGAACGAGATGCTGATCTAGTTATTTCAGCCAGCAAGCTCGAAAGAAGAAAACAGCTGAAAGAGATAACAATAAGCGCAAACGACAAGAAATTTGCAGTTCTCAAGGCTGAGATGACCTCAGCATATGTAAGTAATTTCAATATGATAACTGTAACTGGCAATGACCTGACAAAAATGTCAAAGATGATAAAAACAGTTTTCTATGAGCTTGTAGGTGTTGAGGTTATTGAGGAGACAACAACAAAAATAGTAGCTAAAGACCTAATGGACATATCAGAGGTTTCTATAGATAATGTTCTGCGCAGAATGGACATACTCACAAGATCCATGTTTGATGACCTTTCTTCAGCAGATGAAAACAAGTCAGAAACAATAAGCGAGAGGGATAGAGAAGTGAACAGGCTTGCTCTTCTCAGCTTCAGGGTAACAAGAGAAGCATTTGAGAATCCAAGAATAATGAAGCTGTTCAAAACAAATCATTTTGACCTCATGATTTCAAAGCAGGTTGTTACGCAGCTTGAGATAATTGCAGACCAGCTTAAGATGATTGCATATGTCCTTGGGAAAAAAGAAGCGAATGAAAATGTAAAACCCCTTTTCCTCAGGGTATATCCAATACTAAAAAAACATTATCTCAAGGTTATGAAAATTTATTACACAAAAGACAAGCAGGCTGCATTTGATATAGAAGTAGAGACAATCAGCATCATGAAACAGATAGCAGACAACCTAAAAAAACAGAGGAAAATGACTTGTGCAATGATGGCAGATTACCTGCACAATGTTGTGATATCACTATTATTGGTATCAAGAAGTACAATGGAACATGAGTGATTTAGAATAACTTAAAACCGCCGTCAATCTTGGCAAATCCTTTTTCTTTTATTTCAAAGAACTCCTCTTTTTCAGGCAGGCTGCGGTGCTTTCTAAGCACTGCCTTTCTCTTTCCAGCAGCAACGACCTGTAGCTCTACCAAACACTTGCTTGCATAGTTGATTAGATTCCCACCAACTAACTTTACAGCGTCCTTTTTCTCAAAATCAGCATAAACCTGGCTTGTTAGCAATACAGGAATCTTTTTCTTTCGTGCGATTTCAACAAGAAGAGACATCTGCCTTCCAAGCTCTTTATTTACAGTCTGATAGTCTTCACTCGCTTTTTCAACACGATACAAAGAGGATATAGTATCAACAACAATTAAACCAATCTTGTCATTAACGCTTTTATTCAATGTTTCAAATGCCTTTTTCTGCTCCTCAAATGTTGTTGGATTGAACAAGAACACGCGATCAAGCACTTTTTTATAGTCAGGCGTTAGCTGTTTCAAGCGAGAAATAGAAAACCCCCCTTCAGTATCAATGAATATTATCTTCTTGTTCTTTGACGTGTTTATGCAGCATAATAAACATGCTGTTGTCTTGCCGGAACTAGCAGGTCCATAGATTGCTGTAACAACATCCTTCTCATAACCCCCTGCAAGGAGGCTATCCAATACTGCAGATCCAGAAGACAGTTTTTCGTCCATAAGCTACAGATATCTTAGGTAGGTTTATATTTTTTGCGTAGAAATCACTTTATTCTATTGCCAATTAAATAGTCTATTGGAACTGAAACAGTTTCAACTAATCTTGGACAATATTGTTCTAAAGATAACAGCCTATTAACAAGTGTATCATGGTTAGCAGCGCATTGTGCTATAGTTTCTGAATCCAGGAAATTCTGTTGTTTTGTTGGATGAAGCGCAACATCGTCCAGTGATTCTGATTCTGCATCCACTTCAGTGTTATCTATGATTGCTTTTTGGGTAGGTAATAAATCTATGATTGGAGTCGGACGGATAACTGTGCGGGTTTTTAATTGCTCCACTCGTTGAATCTCACCTTCCCCTCTCTTAACATGATCATAATATGATGAAACTACAGCTATAAAAGGTGAATCAAGTTTAATCTCATATTCCTCAACATCATTATATTGTATAAACCAGGTATTGCCTGTTTTTGCAGCTGGCATATCTTTAAAGAGTAATAGATTAATAGCGAAATATGTGGCCTCTACTGGCTTTTCAAAACCAACTATTGTGGCAATATGACTATCACGCTCCAAAACGTCCTGATAAGTTTCTAGTGCTAATTGTGACATATCAAAAAAGGTAATCCACAAACCTATAAAAAGTTTGTTTTCACTCGCTGTTCCCGTACACTACATACGAAAGGTTTTTAAAGGGACTTAGAATCCAAAAGTGTGTAAGGTAGGAACTTAACTATCGGGTGTCAGTGACACCTGAGGAAAGTCCGCCCACCGCGAAAAGCCACTCTCAGAAGAGAGTTTCCGAAAGGAAAGGCAACCACTCAGAAACGAAACGGCCTTTGTTGGCATATGGATGAAGTGGCGACGTTTTTGGCGACAGAAACAAGCTAACCCATGGACATCAGCAAAGGAGTCGGTGAAACGGTGAGCCCTGGCTGGTGCAAGTCGTAATGACGCTTAGTCAAATGTTAAGACAGACCGTCCGTAGAGGGGTCTGACAAAAGGCGGCTTATTCTTACCTTACAAATTTTTTAAACGGGGTTAATAAATGACAGTTGATGTTTTTAAGGAAATAAAGGATTTAGAAGACAAATCAGAAAAAGCGATAGAAGACGCAGAGAAGACAAAGCAAGAAATCATACAGAAAGCAAGACATGATTCTCTCAAGCTAATAACAGAGAAAGAAGAAGCTATAGAGGAAGAAAAAAAGAAAGTTCTTGAGGAGAAAAAGAAGAAAATAGATGCATCTAATGAAAAGATTGTTTCTAAAGGGCGAGATCAGGCTGACCAATTAAGAGGTAAAGCTGAAAAAAATAAGACAAAGGCTGTTTCTTTTATCCTTAAGAGAGTTGAGGATTACGTTAAAGATGGTAACTCTTAAGACAGAACGGATGGTGAAATTAACCATTACCTGTCCGAACAATCTAATGGAGAAGGTAATTACTGATCTCCATGATATGAAGCGCGTTCATATTACTGATCACACAAAGGATGATCTTGATATAGGAAATCCAATGGAAAGATCTGATAAAATCTCTGAACTTCTTGTTCTTGTGAAGGCTATCACAGCAAGCCTTGATGTAAAGGGAGAAAATGAGAACCACAGAACAGCCAGAATAAAGAGCTATGCTGAGCTGTCCAAAACAATAAACGCTGTTCACAAAGAGGTAAATGAAAAGCTCGCTAAGATGAAGGAAGTAGACGATAATCTTAACAGAACAGCAGAGACAAAAAAAGACGTTGAAAAACTTAAGCTTCTTCCACTACCTTTAGATGTTTATACTGATTATAAATCAATAGCTTACTTTGTTGGAACTGTACCTGAAGTGCAAAAGCTGGAAACTGAGCTAAAGAAACTTGGGGATAGACTTGAAATATATTCTAATGAAGAAACAGTTGCAGTATTTATAGATGAAAAACAAAAGGATGATGCAAGCAGCATTCTTACTAACAATGGCTTTGTAAGCACAGACCTTTCAAGGGTTAATGGTCTGAAAGGAATGCCTGTAGAGCAATTAGAAAAACTAACACGTACAGAAGAAAAGCTACAAAAGGAAAAAGCATCAGTGCAGAAGCAGCTTGACAAATTATCAAAAAAATGGAGCGAATTCCTTCTTGTAACAAATGATCTTTTGACAATGGAGCTGGACAAGGCTCATGCCCCGCTAAAGTTTGCTGCAACAAAGCAGGCTTTTGTAATTAAGGGATGGGCTCCTGAAAATGATTTTGAAAAGATTGAAAGACGGCTTGCAGAAATAACAAAGAACAGGGTTTTCGTTCAAAAAGAAGAAATCGCAAAAAAGGACAGCATACCAATAAAGATGAATCATCCTGGAGCTGTCAAGCCATTCGAGTTCTTCATAAGATTATACAATTTACCTCTATACAAAGAACTTGATCCAACAATGATACTATTCTTGACATTCCCATTCTTCTTTGGTTTTATGCTTGGAGACATGGGTTACGGTGTAGTATCGCTGTGCTTGGCTCTTTTCCTGAAAACCAAATTCAAATCAGGAAAGAACCTGTTTAATGTAATGATTATATCATCTGTATCGGCGATAATCTTTGGTGCCTTATTCGGAGAAATCTTCGGAGAAGAGGTTATATTTGGAGTAGCTCTCCCACATATCCTCAGCAGAGCGCACCAGATTAACCTGTTGTTATATATTGCTATAGGAATCGGCTTGATCCACATTAATCTTGGACTAATCTTTGGATTCATCAATGAATTATCATCCCATGGATTAATGAAAGCAATTCTGGCTAAGCTAAGCTGGATTATCCTAGAAATAGGTGTTGCATTGATTGCACTTGCAGGTATGTTGAACATACCAAGTTATGTAGGCATCATAGTTGCTGTTGTAGCAGTATTAATGCTGATGAAAGGAGAGTCTTTTGTAGCAGTACTCGAAGTACCAAGTTTATTCGGAAACATTCTGTCTTACGCAAGACTTATGGCAATAGGACTTGCATCAGTTGAGCTTGCAATGATTATTAATTCAATGGCAAAGCCACTCTTTCACCAAGGAATCTTTGCAATTATCGGAGGAATTCTGATATTGCTGCTTGGTCACGGACTAAATATTGTACTAGGAATATTTGGTTCATTTATACACTCTTTAAGATTACATTATGTAGAATTTTTTACGAAATTTTACAAAGGAGGAGCGACGGAATATAAACCGTTTGGAATTAAACATTAACCACTGGAGGTGGAAAGAAAATGGTAGACGTAGGAACAGGATTGATTGCAATTGGCGCTGCATTAGCAGTAGGCCTTAGCGCTATCGGCGCAGGAATGGGCGAAAAAGAGATAGGTGCAGCTGCAGTTGGAGCAATGGCGGAGAAGGAAGAACTATTCGGAAAAGCTTTGATTATGACAGTTATTCCGGAAACACTTGTTATCTTCGGAATGGTAGTTGCTATAATGCTTCTTGGAATGGCTCACTAAAAGCCAAACCCAAGAAAGCAAACTTAAAATGGGACTAGACAAAGTAAAGGACGAAGTAGTTAAGAAGACAGAAGAGCAGAAGAATGCAGTGATAGACCAAGGCAAAGAAGAAGCAGCTAATATAATGAAGTCAGCAAAGAAAACTATTGATAATAAACAGAAAGAAGCTGACGCAGACCTTGAAAAAGTCACAGCACATATGCAGAAAACAGAGATTGCATCAGCCGAGCTTGAAGTCAAGAAAATGCTTCTTGAGGAAAAGAAGGTTGCTGCTGAAGATGTTTTCGAAACAGCAAAAGAACAACTTGCTGAGTTGAGTGACGAAAAAAGAAAGGAACACATCAAAAAGCTGCTTGAGATGGCCAATAAAGAGATTGAAGTTGCTAGTGTATACTGCAACAAGAAAGACGTCAAGCTTGTACATGGAGCTAAAACAAAAGAAGCAGATATAGCTGGCGGAATAATTGCAGAGAACAAGGCACACACTATAAGCGTTGACTACAGTTATGAGACCATTCTCCAGAACATAAAGGAGAAATCAATACGAGAGGTAGCGGAAATACTTTTCCAGTAAAAAATGAAAAGATTGGTATCACGAAAAGTGCCCCTCGGCACACAACCCTACACTTATGCAAGGGTTTGTGTAATGAGATCCGAGCTTCTGAAGAAAGAAGAGTATCACAAGCTTATGAAAATGAAGCTCAATGAGATAATTGAGTTTCTCCAAGAATCTCAGTACAAGAAAGAGATAAATGAGCTTGCAATGAACTTTTCAGGTGTTGAGCTCATGGAAATGGCATTGAACAGAAACCTTACAAACACACTTGCTAAGCTAAAACGTGTATCCAAGAAAAGCCTTAGTGATGTGATATCTGTTTACCTTAAGCGACTTGATGTCTGGAACATAAAGACCATAATCAGGGGAAAATATGTGAAAGCAGAAGAAAAGAAAATAGAATCAATGCTTCTCCCAGCAGGTGCAATTCCAAAAGAGCAACTGTTAAACCTGATAAAAAAGGAAACCGTAGAGGAAGTATTGAAAAACTGTACAGTCATACCTTTTGCAAAGCTTGAGAAAGCATACAAGAGCTTTGAGGAAACAAAGAATCTTGCGGAGATAGAGAATGCCCTTGACCATTTGTATTATGAAAGTGTAACAAAGAGTCTCACGACACTTCCAAAGGATGGACGGCTTTTCGCAGAATTCCTAAAAACAGAGGTTGAAACACTCAATATACTTACACTTTTGAGATTGAAAAGAGCTGGTGTTGACAAAGAAAAAATAAAGCAGCACATATTATCAGTTAGGGGAAGTCAGATAATGAAGGAACTGATAGAAGCAAAGGATGCTGAAACAATAATCAGTCAGCTTGAAAAAACAAAATACGGCGAGCACGTGAAAAAAGGTGCTGCTGATTATAAGGAAAAAGATACGCTCATAAAAATAGAACTTGAGCTTCACAAAAACTTGCTAAGAAAATCATTATTACTGCTTCATCAGCACCCGCTGTCTGTTGAGGTTATACTTGGCTTTATGTTTGCCAAGGAAATTGAAGTAAAAAATCTCAAGACCCTGATAAAGGGTAAACAGCTTGGACTGGATGATGGCTTTATAGAGGAGCAGATGGTGGTTTAAAATGGAACTTGCTATAGTCGGTGGTGAGGATTTTGCACTTGGTTTCCAGCTTGCTGGAGTAACTAAGACCTTTAGTGTAGAAGACCAGCCAATCAAAAAAATCAAGGAATTAATGAATGATAATGAGGTGGGCATCATAGTGGTTGACAAAAAAACAATGGAAAAAATCGACCGCTTCGACAGGGAAGACCTCGAGAGGTCTGTCAAACCTGTTGTGATGACCCTTTCAACAGAAGAATCTGATGAAAATCTCAGATGGGTGATAAAAAAATCAATAGGTGTTGACTTGTGGGAAAAATAGGAAAAATATTCAGGATTGCGGGACCTGTTGTGGTCTCTGATGAAATGGACGCAAAGATGTTTGACGTTGTTCGTGTTGGAAATGAAAAACTAATGGGAGAAGTTATCCAGATCAATGAAAACCGGTGTACGATTCAGGTTTATGAAGATACAACCGGATTGAAGCCTGGAGAACCTGTAGAAAATACAGGAAGCCCTCTCTCTGTCGAGCTTGGCCCTGGCCTTGTTACGTCGATTTATGACGGAATTCAAAGGCCGCTGCCTGTTCTTATGAAAGAACAGGGCGCTTTTATCGAGCGTGGAGCTAGCGTACCTGGTCTTGATCAGGAAAAGAAGTGGAACTTCAAACCAAAGGTTAAGAAAGGCGATGACGTTAAAGAAGGACAGATAATTGGCACAGTACAGGAAACAGAAACTGTAAAGCACAATATCATGGTTCCAATCGGAATGAGCGGAACTGTTAAGGAAATTAAGGATGGCAGCTTCACTGTAAAGGATGTTGTATGCACACTTGATTCCGGCGATGAGATAAAGCTTGCACAAAAGTGGCCTGTTAGAGTACCAAGAAAAGTAACAAAGAAATTTCCACCAAACATACCTCTTATTTCAGGACAAAGAATCTTTGATGCACTATTCCCTCTTGCAAAGGGCGGTGTTGCTGCTATCCCTGGCGGTTTCGGAACAGGTAAAACAGTTACACAGCAGACACTTGCAAAGTGGGTTGACGCTGACATCATAGTTTACATTGGCTGCGGAGAGCGTGGAAACGAGATGACAGAGGTTCTTACAGAGTTCCCTGAACTTATTGATCCAAAGAGCGGAAAACCTTTGATGAGCAGGACAGTTTTGATTGCAAACACATCAAACATGCCAGTAGCTGCAAGAGAAGCTTCTGTTTACACAGGAATAACAATTGCAGAATACTATAGAGACATGGGTTATAGCGTTGCAATGATGGCTGACTCAACATCAAGATGGGCAGAAGCAATGAGAGAGATCTCATCAAGACTTGAAGAGATGCCAGGAGAAGAAGGTTATCCAGCTTATCTTTCTGCAAAACTTTCAGAGTTCTATGAAAGAGCAGGAAGAGTTAAACCACTTGGTGCAAAAGAAGGTTCAATCTCAGTAATAGGGGCTGTTTCCCCACCAGGAGGAGACTTCTCAGAACCGGTTACACAAGGTACACTGAGAGTAGTAAAGACTTTCTGGGCTCTGGATACAAAGCTTGCGCAGAGAAGACACTTCCCTGCAATTAACTGGCTTACATCGTATTCATTGTATGTGGATTCCTTAGATGAGTGGTTTGCAGAAAACGTAGCTGCTGACTGGGGAGAGCTTGTTACCAGGATGAAGAGCATACTCCAGGAAGAAGAAAAGCTTCTGGAAATTGTTCAGCTCGTTGGTTCAGATGCATTGCCAGAAAAAGAACAGATTACCCTAAGAATTGCAAGAATGATGAGGGAGTTCTTTTTGCAGCAAAACGCATTCCATCCAGTTGACACATTCTGTGATATGAAGAAAACACACCAGTTGATGAAGATTATACTGCACTACGCAGACCTTGCATATGCAGCACTTGAAAATGGTGCAAGAGCACAGAAGATTCTTGACATAAAAGCAAAAGAGAAGCTTACGGATGTCAAGTTCGAGAAGGATTACGAAACAATGCTCAAGAACATTGAAAAAGAAATGAATAAGGAGTTTGATCGACTATGAAAGAATACAAAACAATCTCAAGAATAGCCGGGCCACTTATTTTCGTTGAAAAAACAGAGCCCATTGGCTTTGCAGATCTTGTAAAGATATCACTATCTGACGGAACAATAAAAACAGGTCAGGTACTTGACACTAGCGATGATATCGTTGTTGTACAGATTTTCGAGGGAACATCTGGAATGGACAGGGACTCCAAGGTAAAATTCCTAGGAGAAAACATTAAACTGTCTGTAACAAAAGATATGCTTGGAAGAATCCTCAACGGAGCAGGAAAGCCAATAGACAACGGACCTGATATTATTCCTGAAAAAAGAAAGGATATAACAGGAGAAGCTATTAATCCATACTGTAGAGGAAACCCAGCTGACTTTTTCCAGACAGGAATCTCAACAATTGATGCAACAAACACACTAGTTAGAGGCCAGAAGCTTCCTATTTTCTCTGGTTCAGGTATGCCGCACAACGAAATTGCGCTGCAAATTGCAAGACAGGCAAAGGTTGTAGGACAAGAATCAAACTTCGTTGTAATCTTCGCAGCAATGGGAATTACAAATGAAGAGGCACACCACTTCATGTCTGACTTTGAACAGACAGGAGCTCTTGAAAGATCAGTTGTTTTCCTTAACCTGGCAGACGACCCAGCAGTTGAAAGACTTATCACACCAAGAATGGCACTTACAGCAGCAGAGTACTTTGCATATGAAAAGGAAATGCACGTTTTGGTTATTCTGACTGATATGACAAACTACTGCGAATCATTGAGAGAGGTTGGTGCAGCTAGGGAAGAGATACCAGGAAGGCGTGGTTATCCAGGATACATGTATACTGACTTAGCAATGATTTACGAGAGAGCAGGAATGGTTAAGGGTAAAAAGGGAAGTATAACACAGATTCCAATTCTTACAATGATTGGAGATGATATAACACACCCAATACCTGACCTTACAGGATATATTACAGAAGGACAGATAGTTCTTAGCAGAGAGCTGCACATGAAGAACGTCTATCCTCCTATAGATATTTTGCCCTCGCTATCAAGGTTGATGAACCTTGGTATAGGTAATGATAAAACAAGAGAAGATCACAAGCAGGTATCTGATCAGCTTTACGCAAGTTACGCAGAGGGCAGAGATCTTAGAGGTCTTGTTGCAATTGTAGGTGAGGAATCGCTTTCAGAAAGAGACAAGAAACTGCTTAACTTCGCAAAGGAATTCGAAGACAAGTTCGTAAGACAGGACAAGAGAGAGGATCGAGGTATTGCAACAACACTGGGTATTGGATGGAGTCTGATGAGGGCAATGCCTGAAACAGAGCTTACAAGAATCAGCCCAGAAATTAAGAAGAAGTACTATGAAGCAAAACATAAAGCCGACAAGGTCTGAACTGATAAACCTGAAAAAGAGGATTAAGCTGGCCAAGTCAGGCCATAGTCTCTTGAAAAAGAAAAGAGATGGCTTGATTCTTGAATTCTTCAAGATACTGAAGGATGCAAAAAACCTCAGGTCAGAGCTTGTAGAGAACTACAAGACTGCAATGGAAAAGATGAATATAGTCCGAGCAGTAGAATCTGATCTTCAGGTAAAGTCAATAGCAATGGCCTTGAAGGACAAGCCACTCATAGAACTACAGACAAAAAACGTTATGGGTGTTGTTGTTCCTGAAATCAAAGGTAAGGAGATTACAAAAGCATTGTTCGAACGTGGTTATGGTATTATTTCTGGTTCATCAAAAATAGATGAAGCAGCACTTGCTTATGAACAGGTTGTTGAGAGCCTGGTAAGAGCTGCAGAGGTTGAAACCTTCATGAAAAAGGTTCTCCAGGAAATAGAGAAGACAAAGAGAAAGGTAAATGCTCTTGAAAGAGTAACCATTCCAAACATGGAAGAACAAGCTGCTTTCATAAGGCTCCGCCTTGAAGAAATGGAAAGAGAAAACTTCTTCAGACTCAAGATTATTAAGAAAGCGGTTTCGTAAGGTTTTTATACTACATGGGGTTTCTATAGACTTAAAATGAAAGATAATAAAGTTCACATGCCTTCGTCGATGGGCGGCCTAATGAGGTACTTCGACGATTACAAGAGTAAATTAGAGCTAAAACCAGGCCACATAGTACTACTTGCAATTATAGTAGTTATTATAGAGATAGTTCTACATACAGTAGTAAAATAGAGGTTAAATTATAATGATTCCTGGAATGGACCCAAGAGCTATGAAGGCAGCAATGAAGAAGATGGGTATGAAACAGGAGGAAGTAGAGGCTTCTGAGGTAATAATAAGAACTCCTGATAAGGATCTAATCATAACAGAACCAAATGTTATGAAAGTCGACATGATGGGTCAGGAAAGTTTTCAGATAACAGGTACTGTAACTGAGCAGAGCAGTATAAGCGCTGAAGACATAAAGACCGTTGCAGAGCAAGCTGGTGTTTCTGAAGAAAAGGCAAGAGAAGCCATTGAAGCAGCTGAAGGCGACCTTGCTGCTGCAATAATGGGCTTAAAATAGAGTTCTTATCGCAATATTTAAAAACCTAGTTGCCTTACCATATTCAATGGAGAAATTTCAGGAGGCAAGGGAAAAAGCCAGAAAAAATATAAATGTGGCTGATCATATGTTTTGTATGACTTATCCGCTTGTCAAAGACAATCGTCTTCTGCTTGCCATACTCGAGAATATTTTCCTTGGATTCAC